>NZ_CP109150.1:5792900-6097790 GCF_035920365.1 Micromonospora sp. NBC_01740
CGGCGGCGGCCCAGGTGCCCGGGCGGGCGCGGCAGGCGCCGGCGGCGGCACCGGCGGCCTCCCGCCAGCCGCGGCCACCGCGGCGGCCGACCTCCACCACCACAAGCGCGGCGTACCCGGCCAGGGCGGCGGCCAGCACGACGGTGACCAGGAGCAGCGGTGCCCCGCCGGGGACCCGGCCACCGGCCAGCGCGGCGACGTTCACGGCGAGCAGCCCGAAGGCGGCGAGCGTCAGCACGCTCACCCCGGCGCCGGGCAGCAGGGCGCGGCCGTACCGGGTCAGGTTCTCCCGCGCGGAGGGCCAGGAACCGACGGTGTACCGGTCGTGCACCGCCGCGCTCGCGGCGGCGACGGCCGCCGCCGCCGTGAGCACCGGCAGCGCCGCCAGGGTCAGGACGATGCCGAGCACGGCCAGGTCCGTGGCGTCGGTGAGCACGTCCCGCCAGTCGCGGCGGGCCGGCCCGTCCTCGCGGTCCGGCCCGTCGTCCCGGTGCGGCCTCATCCCTTGAGTCCGCTCGTGTTGATGCCCTCCACCAGCATCCGCTGGAAGGCCACGAAGAACAGGAACACCGGCAGCAGCGACAGCACCGACATGGCGAACATCGGGCCGACGGCGCTCTGGCTCGTCGAGTCGATGAACAGGGTCAGCGCCACCGGCACGGTGTAGTCCTCGAGGTCGGAGAGGAAGACGAGCTGCCGGAAGAAGTCGTTCCAGGTCCAGATGAACGAGAAGATCGCCGTGGTGACCAGCGCCGGCCGGCTCAGCGGCAGGATCACGTGCCGGAAGATGCCGAAGGCGTTCGCGCCGTCGATCTTGGCAGCCTCGTCGAGCTCGCGCGGGATGCCCCGCATGAACTGCACCATCAGGAAGACGAAGAACGCCTCGGTGGCCAGGAACTGCGGGATCAGCAGCGGCAGGTACGGCCACTCGCCGCCCACCAGGCCCAGGCTGCGGAACAGGATGTACTGCGGCACGATCAGCACGTGCCCGGGCAGCAGGAGCGTCCCGATCATGACGGCGAACCAGACGCCCCGCAGCCGGAACCGCAGCCGCGCGAAGGCGTACGCGGCGAGCAGGCAGGAGACGCCGTTGCCGACCACGGTCAGCAGGCTGACCATCGCGCTGTTGAGGAAGAACCGGCCGAAGCTGAAGTCGAAGTTGGTCCAGCCGTCGGCGTAGTTGCCGGGGGTGAACTCGTTCGGCAGCAGGCCGATGTTGTTGACGATCTCCTCCTGGCTCTTCAGGGACGTACCGATCATCCAGAAGAGCGGGTAGAGCACGACCGCGACGATCGCGATCAGGATGAGCAGGCGCACGGCCTGCCCGCCGCCGCTGGCCCGGCGCGGGCCGCGCGGGCCGGTCGTCGCCGGGGTTGCCGTCGGGGTTGCCGTCGCGGTCACCGGTCCTCCCCGTCCGAGTAGTGCACCCAGAACCGCCCGGTGCTGAAGAAGATCGCGGTGATGATCGCGATGGCGAGCAGGAAGACCCAGGCCATCGCCGAGGCGTAGCCCATCTCCAGGTTGGTGAAGCCCGTGATGTAGAGGTTCAGCGTGTACATCAGGGTGGAGTCGACGGGGCCGCCGGTGCCGTTGCTGAGCACGAACGCGGCGGTGAAGCCCTGGAAGCCGTTGATGGTCTCCAGCACCAGGTTGAAGAAGATCACCGGCGAGAGCATCGGCAGGGTGACGGCGACGAACTGCCGCCACTTGCCGGCGCCGTCGACGGAGGCCGCCTCGTAGAGCTCGGTGGGCACCTGCTTGAGGCCGGCCAGGAAGATCACCATGGGCGCGCCGAACTGCCAGATGGCGAGCACCATGAGGGTCTCCAGCGCCCAGTCGGGGTCGTTGACCCACGGCTTGCCCTCGATGCCGAAGACGCCCAGCAGCGAGTTGAACGCGCCCTCGCGGTTGAACATGTTCACCCAGACGATGGCCAGCGCGACGCTGCCGCCGAGCAGTGACGGCAGGTAGAACAGGCCGCGGAACAGCCCGACGCCGCGCCAGGCGCGATTGAGCAGCAGGGCCACCCCGAGGGCGGCCGCCAGCTTCAGCGGCACGGCGATCAGGGCGAAGGTGAGCGTCACCCGCACCGAGTGCCAGTACGACGGGTCGGCGGTGAACATCCGCTCGTAGTTGGCGAGCCCGACCCACTCCACCTCGGAGAAGGGGGTGAGGATGTCGTAGTTGGTGAAGCTCAGGTAGAGCGACAGGAGCATGGGTATCGCCGTGACGGCCAGCAGGCCGAGCAGCCAGGGCGACAGGAAGACGTAGCCGGCCAGACCGTCACCGTGCCGGGACCGCCCGACCCCGCGCCTGCCGGCGGGGGTCGGGACGGATCCGGTACGTCGTCGGGTCGGACCGGGCGCCGTGGTCAGGGCCACGAGCCGGTTCCTCTCGGTAGCGTCAGGGTCAGGCGATGGCGGTCTTGCAGGCGGCGATGAACTGCTCCGCCGCCTGGGCGGAGCTGATCCGGCCGTACTGGGCGTTCTCGGCGGCCTTGATCAGCTCGGAGCGGACCTTGCTGTGCCCCTTGAGCGGGACCTGCGGCGCCTCGCCGAACTTCTCCGCCAGGTCGGACTCGACCTGGATCGACTGCTTCATCGCCGGGTCGGTGACGTCGTCGCTGACCACCCGGCGCAGGTCCAGGTTCGACGGCAGGCCACGGTCGGTGCCGAGGATCTTGACCGCCTCGGGGTCGTTGGCCAGGAAGTTGATCACGTCGACCGCGACGTCCTTGTGCTTGCTGCCCTTGAATACCGACCAGTACATGGAGGCGCGGGCCCACTGGGCGCTCGGGTCACCGGGGTAGGCGATGACGCCCAGCTCGTCCTTGGTGTTCTTCTTCAGCTCCGGCATCTGGTTGACCCAGACCCAGCTGGTGCCGGCCTTGCCGGTGACCACGAGCTGCTTGGTGATGTCGGTGGCGTTGCCCTCGTGGATGACGTCGGGGGTCGGGGTGGCGCCCCGGTCCCGGGCTCCCTTCCACAGGTCGAACCACTTCGTCACGTCCTCGGCGGTGAAGCCGAGCTCCTTGCCCTTGTAGAGGTCCTTGCCCTGCTGGCGCAGCCACACCCAGAACGCCTTGTAGTCGGCGCTCGGGTCCTGGGTGCCGGGCACCTTGGTCTTCTTCGCCACCTGCTCGGCCCAGGCGATGTGCTCCTCCCAGCTCATCCCCGTGGTCGGCTCGGGCAGGCCGTTCTTGGTCAGCAGCGTCTTGTTGTAGACCAGGCCCTGGGTGTTCTCCCCCGCGGCCACGCCGGCGAGCTTGCCGTCGACCACGCCGTACTGCCAGAGGCTCTTGGGGAACTTCGACACGTCGAGGTCGCCGGAGTCCTTGTACGACGTCAGGTCGAGGGTGGTGCTGCGCGAGGCGTACTCGGCCAGGTAGTTGTCGTCGATCTGGAAGAGGTCCGGCGGGTTGCCGCCGGCCGTGAGGGTGGCCAGCTTGTCGAAGTAGCCCTGGTTGGCCTGCCAGGTCTTCTCGAACGTGACGTTCGGGTGCTTCTTGGTGTAGAGGGCGAGGGCCTCCTCGGTCAGTTTCGCCCGGGCCTCACCGCCCCACCAGAAGACCGAGAGCTTGACCGGGGCGTTCGGGTCGGTGCTGGCCTCGTCGTCGCCGCCGCAGGCGGCGGCACCGAGGACCAGGGGCAGGGCGACGACCGTGGCGAGCAGGCCGCGGATCAACCGCCGTCGGCGGACGGGGGTACGGTGAACGGGCACGGCCTGCGTGCCAGTGGTGGGGGGCGTTGCGGGGTGCATGTGCGCTCACTCCTTGGCGTTAGGAGGCGACGACGCCACCGGTGGCCGCGGTCGGGCGACCCGGGCCCGCAAGGCGATGCGGGCCCGGGACGACCAACTCGGCGTCGGGGCGGTTCCGACCGTCTGCCGGCGCGGCGGCGGTCGAGTCGCGGATGACCAGTTCGGTCTGGAGCATTACCTGTGCGGTGGTACGACGGTCGTCGCTCGTGACACCCCGACCGCCGCGTGAGCCACGGGCGGCGACGGTGTCGTGTTGCAGGAGCATGTCGACGGCCGTCCGGCCGGCGGCCGCGTTGGGCGTGGCCACCGTCGTCAACTTGGGCCGGGTGAGCCGGCTCAGGGCGATGTCGTCGATGCCGACGACGCTCACGTCCTGTGGGACGCGCATCCCGACGGCGTCGAGCCCTTCGATCAGGCCGATCGCCATCAGGTCGTTGTAGGCGAGGACCGCCGTGGCCTCGCTGCGGCGGACCTGCTCGGCGAGGGCCGCGCCGCCAATCTCGGTGGGCTGGTTGGGCCCGAGGACGGTGAACTCGGCGCCCCCGGCCCGCGCCGCGACGCCGGCCGCCCGGCGGATCTCCCGGCTGGTCCACGAGCCGCGCGGCCCGCTGAGCAGCGCGATCCGCCGGTGGCCGAGGCCGAGCAGGTGCTCGATGGCCGACCGGGCGCCCTGCCCGACGTCCATGGTGACGCACGGCAGGCCGGCGACCTGCCGGTTTATCACCACCAGCGGCACCTCGCGGCTGAGCTGCTCGATCATGCTGTTGCTCATCCGCGGGCTGCACAGCAGCACCCCGTCCACCTGCTTCGCGAGGGCGTGGACCAGCTCCTCCTCGGCGATCGGGTCCTCGTTGGTGTCGGCCACGAACACGTGGTAGTCGCGTTGGCGGGCCTGGCTCTCCGCCGCCTTGATCAGCGGCGGGAAGAACGGGTTGGCGATGTCCGCGATGATCAGACCGACGTTGTGCGTACGGCCGGTGATCAGGGCGCGGGCGGCGCGGTTGGGCCGGTAGCCGAGCTCCTCGGCGCAGGCCAGCACCCGGCCCCGGGTCTCCGGGTTGACCAGGTGCGGGGCCGAGAACGTGCGGGAGACCGTGGAGATGTGCACGCCGGAGGCCCGGGCGACGTCTCGGATGGTGGCTGGCACGGCGGGGCCCTTCGTCCAGTGTGGCTGGGGTCACGTCAGGTGCCGCCAATTAATGCAAACGGTTGTGCCGGTGTCAACGGCCGATGGTTACAGATGCGTTTCGGCCACGCTCCCACCATGTGCTCAAATGCCTATCAAAACGGATCTATGCCGCCGGTTTGGCATCGATCGTTGACGCCGCCGCGCGGCGCGTGGTTATTTCGCTGCAAACCTTTGCAGCAACACGGGAGGCGGTCGACATGTCGTCCAGCACCGGTCAACGGGTCCGACACGCCCTGGTGGGCACCGGGTCCCGGGCCGAGATGTTCGTCCGGGCGCTGGTGCGCGACCACGCCGACACCGCCGAACTCGTCGCGTTCGCCGACGTCAACCAGGCCCGGATGGACGCCCACAACCGGTGGCTCGGCGAGCTGGGCCACCCGCCGGTGCCGACGTACCGGGCCGAGGACCTGGCCGTCATGCTCGCCAAGGAGCGCGTCGACGTGCTGGTGGTGACGAGCGTGGACGACACCCACGCCGCGCACGTCGACACGGCGTTGCGGGCCGGCTGCGACGTCATCACCGAGAAGCCGATGACCGTGGACGCGGCCGGCTGCCGGCAGATCCTCGACGCGGTCGCCGACACCGGGCGGCAGGTGCGGGTGGCGTTCAACTACCGCTACAACCCCCTGCACGAGAAGCTGCGCGAGCTGCTCGCCGACGGCGCGATCGGCGAGGTGGGCTCGGTGCACTTCGAGTGGCTGCTCGACGTGCGGCACGGCGCCGACTACTTCCGCCGCTGGCACCGCGACAAGGCGCACTCCGGCGGGCTGATGGTGCACAAGGCCGGCCACCACTTCGACCTGGTCAACTGGTGGCTGGACGCCACCCCCGTCGAGGTGTACGCCACCGGCCGGCTGTTCTTCTACGGCGAGGCCGGCCACCGGCACGGCTACGCCCGCGACTACGAGCGGGCGCACGGCTCCCCCGCCGCCGACGACGACCCGTTCGCGCTGCGGCTCGACGCGCACCCGAAACTGCGCGAGCTCTACCTCGACGCCGAGGCCGAGGACGGCTACCAGCGCGACCGCAACGTCTTCGCCCCGGGCGTGGACATCGAGGACGACATGGCGGTGCTCGCCCGCTACTCCACCGGCGCGACGATGACCTACCACCTCACCGCGTACGCCCCCTACGAGGGCTACCGGGTGATGGTCAACGGCAGCCGGGGCCGCCTGGAGCTGGAGGTCGTGGAGAGCGACCACGTCAGCCCGGCGTCCGCCGGTGCGCTCAAGGGCGCGGCGCTGCACGGCGACGAGGCCGCCGCCGAGGCCGGCTCCGCCACGCTGACCCTGCGGCCGTTCTGGGCGCCGCCGCAGGTCGTACCCGTGACCGGGCACACCCGCTCCGGGCACGGCGGCGCCGACGCCCGGATGGCCCGGGTCCTGATCGCCGGCGAGCCGGACCCGATGGGGCGGGCGGCGACCGCCCGCGACGGCGCCCTCGCCCTGCTAACCGGGCTGGCCGCGAACCGCTCCTTCACCACCGGCGCCCCGGTCCGGGTCGCCGACCTGCTCGACCTCTCCTGAGCCACGAACACCCTCCGAGGAGCCCCACCCGTGCCCACGACCGACCTGCTCTTCCCCGCCGACCCCGCGCAACGCGCGGTGGCCCGCCGGCTGTACGCGCTGGCCGCGCCCCAGCCGATCATCTCCCCGCACGGGCACGTCGACCCGGCGATCCTGGCCGAGGACCGCCCCTTCCCGGACCCGGCGCGGCTGCTCATCGTGCCCGACCACTACCTCACCCGGATGCTGCTCAGCCAGGGCGTCCCCCCGGCCGACCTGGGCGTGCCCACCGTCGACGGCAGCCCCACGGAGCCCGACGGGCGCACCATCTGGCGACGCTTCGCCGCGCACTGGCACCTGTTCCGGGGCACCCCCTCCCGGCTCTGGCTGGAGCAGACCTTCCGCGACGTGTTCGGGGTGCGCACCCCGCTCTCCCCGGCCACCGCCGACGCCGTCTACGACGAGCTCGCGGCCCGGCTCGCCGAGCCGGAGTTCCGGCCCCGGGCGCTGTTCGAGCGGTTCGGCATCGAGGTGCTCGCCACCACCGAGTCGCCGCTGGACGACCTCGGGCAGCACGCCAAGCTCGCCGCCGACGGCTGGGGCGGGCCGGGCGGCCGGGTGATCACCACGTTCCGGCCGGACAACGTGGCCGACATGGAGTTCGACGGCTGGGCGGACAACGTCGCGCAGCTCGGCGAGATCACCGGCGAGGACACCGGCACGTACGCCGGCTACCTGGCGGCGCTGCGCCGGCGGCGGACGGCCTTCATCGCGGCCGGCGCCACCTGCACCGACCACGGCCACCCCACCGCGCGCACCCTGGCGCTGGGCGCGGACGAGGCCGCGCGCCTCTACGACAAGGGCCTGCGCGGGGTCGCCGACGCGGCCGACGCGGAGACGTTCCGGGCGCACATGCTGCTGGAGTTCGCCCGGATGTCGCTGGACGACGGCCTCGTCATGCAGCTGCACCCCGGCTCGGTGCGCAACCACAACCGCTGGCTGTACGCGCGGCACGGCCGCGACGTCGGCGGCGACCTGCCGCAGGCCACCGAGTACCTGCACGCGCTGACCCCGCTGCTGGACGCGTACGGCAACGACCCGCGGCTGCGGGTGGTGCTCTACACCCTCGACGAGTACACCTTCAGCCGGGAACTCGCCCCCCTGGCGGGCGGGTACGCCGCCCTGTACCTCGGCGCGCCGTGGTGGTTCCTGGACTCGCCCGAGGTGCTGCGCCGGTTCCGCGAGTCGGTCACCGAGTCCGCGGGCTTCTACAACACCGCCGGGTTCGTCGACGACACCCGCGCGTTCTGCTCCATCCCGGTACGCCACGACGTGGCCCGCCGGGTCGACGCCGCCTACCTGGCCCGGCTGGTCACCGAGCACCGCCTCGACGAGGACGAGGCGGCCGAGACCATCGTCGACCTGGCGTACCGGCTGCCGAAGAAGGTCTTCAAGATCGGAGAGAATGTCCTGTGAGTGTCACCGTCACCGCCGTCGACGTGCACGACGTGCGGTTCCCGACCGCCGCCGCGGGCGACGGCTCGGACGCGATCAACCGGGGTGACTACTCGGCCAGCTACGTCGAGCTGCGCACCGACGCCGGCGTCACCGGGGCCGGGTTCACCTTCACCAACGGTCGCGGCAACGAGCTGACCTGCGCGGCGATCGAGGCCCTCGCCCACCACGTGCGGGGCCGGACCGTGGAGGAGATCTTCGCCGACCCGGTGACGTTCTGGCGCTCGCTGAGCGCCGACGTGCAGCTGCGCTGGCTGGGCCCGGAGAAGGGGGTCATCCACATGGCCACCGGCGCCCTGGTCAACGCGGTCTGGGACCTGCGGGCCAAGCTGGCCGGCAAGCCGTTGTGGCAGCTGCTCGCCGAGCTGCCCACCGAGGAGCTGGTGGCCAGCATCGACTTCCATCACATCACCGACGCCCTCACCCCGGACGAGGCGGCGGCCATCCTCGACAAGGGACTGGTCGGGCTGGACGAGCGCCGGGCCGGGCTGGAGCGCGACGGGTTCCCGTCGTACACCACCTCGGTGGGCTGGCTGGGCTACCCCGACGACAAGGTCCGGGCGCTGACCCGGCAGGCGTACGCCGAGGGGTGGCGGGCGATGAAGATGAAGGTCGGCGGGCTGCCGGCCGACGACCTGCGGCGGGCGCGGATCATCCGGGAGGAGATCGGCCCGGACGCGCTGCTGATGATGGACGCCAACCAGGTCTGGGACGTCGACGAGGCGATCACCAACATGACCGCCCTGGCGGAGGTGGACCCGTACTGGATCGAGGAGCCGACGCACGCCGACGACATCCTCGGGCACGCCCGGATCGCGCGGGCGGTCACCGGCCTGACCGACGGCCGGTGCCGGGTCGCCACCGGTGAGGTGGCCGCCAACCGGGTCATCTTCAAGCAGCTGCTTCAGGCCGAGGCGATCGGCGTGATGCAGATCGACGCCTGCCGGGTCGGCGGCGTCAACGAGGTCCTCGCCGAGATCCTGATGGCGGCGAAGTTCGGGGTGCCGATCTGCCCGCACTCCGGCGGCGTGGGTCTGTGCGAGTACGTCCAGCACCTGGCGGTCTTCGACTACCTGCGGGTCGGCACCAGCCTCGACGGCCGGATGGTCGAGTACGTCGACCACCTGCACGAGCACTTCGTCGACCCGGTGCGCACCCGCGAGGGGCGCTACCTGCTGCCGCAGGCGCCCGGCTACAGCTCCACGATGAAGCCGGAGTCGATCGCCGAGTTCCGCTTCCCCGACGGACCGGTGTGGCGATGACCGGCGCCGCCCGGCTCGGTCTCGGGACGCTACGCCGGCTGCCGACCGAGAGCCGCCCGCTGATCCGCCCGGGCAGCGCGCCGGCGGGGATCGTGCACCTCGGGCTGGGCGCGTTCCACCGCGCCCACCAGGCGGTCTACACCGAGGAGGCGATGGCGCACGCCGGGGGCGACTGGGGCATCGTCGGCGTGGCGCCACGCAACCCCGACGTGGCGACGACGCTGGCCGCGCAGGACAACCTGTTCAGCGTCACCACCACCAGCGCCGAGGGGTGCCACACCCGGGTCGTCGGCGCGCTGGCCGGGACCCGGCACGCCGCCGGTGATCCCGCCGCCGTGGTGGCGCTGCTGGCCGACCCGGCGATCCGGGTGGTCACGCTCACCGTGACGGAGAAGGCGTACCAGCTCGACCCGGTGACCGGCCGGCTGCGGCCCGACCCGGAGGTCGCCGCCGACCTGCGCACCGACCGGGCGCCGGTCACCGTCCCGGGCCTGCTGCTGCGCGGGCTGCTCGCCCGCGCCGCCGCGCAGGGCCCGCCGTTGGCCCTGGTCAGCTGCGACAACCTGCCCGCGAACGGCCGCCGGCTGCGCGGCCTGGTCGAGCAGTCGGTGGCGTACGCGGGGGTGCCGGAGCCGCTGGCCGACTGGGTGCGGGAGCACGTCAGCTTCCCCGGCACCATGGTCGACCGGATCGTGCCGGCCAGCACGGCGCAGACCCTCGCCGACGCCGAGCGCGCCCTGGGGGTATCTGACCTGGCGGCGGTGGTCGCCGAGCCGTACCGGCAGTGGGTGATCGAGGACGACTTCCCGGGCGGCCGGCCGGCCTGGGAGCGGGCCGGCGCGGTGCTCACCGCCGACGCGGGATCCTGGGAGCGGTTGAAGCTGCGCGCCCTCAACGGCGTGCACTCGGCCGCCGCCTACCTGGGTGCGCTGGCCGGCCGGGAGACCATCGCCGACGCGCTGGCCCTGCCGCACCTGACCACGGTGCTGCGGCAGCTGGTCGCCGAGGACGTGGCGGCCAGCTTCGACCCGCCCGAGGGCGTCTCGGTCGTCGCGTACGGCGAGGAGGTGCTGACCCGGTTCGCCAACCCGGCGATCCACCACCGCACCCTCCAGGTGGCCCTGGACGGCTCGCAGAAGCTGCCGCAGCGGATCCTGCACACCATCGCCGACCTGCGGGCCGCGGGCCGGTCGGCGCACTGGGCCACGCTGGTGGTGGCCGCCTGGCTGCGCTTCGCGCAGGGCCACGCCGACGACGGCAGCCCCCTGCCGCTGGCCGACCCGCTCGCCGAGGAGATCCGCGCCGCGCTCGCCGCCGGAGCGAAGACCCCGGCGGGGGCCGTCGACGCGGTGTTCGCGCTGCGCGAGGTCTTCCCCGCCGAGGTGGCCGAGGACGACGACGTACGCGCCGAGGTGACCGGGTGGCTGACCGCCCTGCAACGGCACGGGGTGGCCGCGACGCTGGCGGGCGCCCGGTGACGGCCGCCGCCGAGGGGGCGCCACCGGGACGGGCCAGCGCCGTGCCGAGGGTCGCGATCGTCGGGGCCAACGGGCACGGGCGCTGGCACCGACGGGTCGTCGCCCCCCTGCACGCCGCCGGGCGGCTGCGGCTGGTCGCCCTGGTCGACGTACGTCCGATCGAGGACGAGCCGGCGGCACCGGTGCCCGACGGCACCCTGGTCCACGCCGACCACCGGGAGATGCTGCGGGCGGCCCGGCCGGACGTGGTGGTGGTCTGCACCCCACCGCACACCCACCTGCCGATCGCCCTGGACGTGCTCGCCGCGGGCGCCGACCTGCTGCTGGAGAAGCCGCCGGTGCTGTCCACCGCCGAGCACCGGGAGCTGGCCGACGCCCTCGCCGCGACGGGCCGGGCGTGCCAGGTGGGCTTCCAGGCGCTCGGCTCGGCGGCGCTGACGGCACTGACCGACGCGGTCCGGGCCGGGCGGCTCGGTACCGTCACCGGCATCGCGACGGTGGCGTCCTGGCAGCGTTCCGACGCCTACTACGCGCGGGCGCCGTGGGCCGGTCGGCGGACGCTGCACGGCCGGCCGGTGCTGGACGGTGCCCTGGCCAACCCGCTGGCGCACGCGGTCATGCAGTGCCTGGCGGTCGCCGAGGCCGCCGCCGGGAACGGGCCGGTGGTCCCCGCGCGGATCGAGGTGGAGCGCTACCGGGTCCGGCCGATCGAGGTGGACGACACGGCGACCCTGCGGGTGTCGTCCCGTTCGGGACCACCGATCGTCGCGGCGGTGACCCTGGCCGGGGAGGACTTCGTCGCCGGGGAGGTGATCGTGACGGGCACCGCCGGCCGGGCCGTGCTGGAGTACCCGACCGACCGGTTGCTGCTGCCCGGCGACGCCGGCGCACGCGAGGTGCCGGGCCGGCGCGGGCTGCTGGAGAACCTCCTCGCCCACCGCGCCGACCCGGAGGTGCCGCTGATCGCGCCCCTGGGGCGGACCGCCCCGTTCACCGCGGTGCTGGAGGCCGTCACGACCGCGCCCGAGCCGGCGCCGCTGGGCGGCGACCTCGTCACCGCCACGGGCGACGGCCCGCAGCGGGTGCTGACGGTGCGCGGGATCAACCGGCTGCTGCGCCGGGCGGCCGACGAAGGGGCGCTGCTGTCGGAGCTGGGGGTGCCGTGGGCGGTGGCGCCGCACCGCAGGGAGCTAATGGGACAGGAGGAACCGCAACCCACTGCAACTGAGCCGCCCGCCTGAGGTGGGTCCATATCGGATATAGGGGCGTCAACCCGACCGAGGACGGCCGGGGCGATACCGGCCGATTTGATCAGTTGCAACACTTCTGCACACGTTTGTCATTGACTCGTCTAAAACGCGAAACCTACCGTTGCCTGATACCCGACCGGCAACGAACAGGTGGTCCGATAGATGTGGAAGAAGGCAGTGGGCGCGGCGATGGTCGCCGTGACGCTCGCGGCGACACCCGGGAGCGTCACGGCGGCCCCGGCCTCGGACGGCGGGGCCGCTCCGGCGCAGAACGGCGCAGTCGACACGGCCGACGGCGGGATCTCCTGGCTCGCCCGGCACCTGGGCCGGCAGGCGCTGCCGTCCGGGGACGGCTGGGCGGCTGAGGGGACCGGCACGACCGGCGGCGCGGCGGCGACGCCGGAGCAGGTGCACGTGGTCTCCAGCCGGGCCGAGCTGGTCGCGGCCCTCGGCGGCGACAACGCCACCAACCGGGGCAACGCCACCCCGAAGATCATCTACGTCAGGGGCGAGGTCGACGGCTTCGAGGGGCCCGACGGGAGCGTCCTCGACTGCGCCGACCTCGCCGACCCGGAGTACTCGCTCGCGGCCTATCTCACGGCGTACGACCCGGCGGTCTGGGGTCGGGTGGCGCCGAGCGGGCCGCTGGAGGCGGCGCGGGTGCGCTCCGTGACGAACCAGACCCGGCAGACCCAGATCAACGTCGGCCCGAACACCACGATCGTCGGCCTGCGCGGCGCCCGGCTGACCGGCCTGACGCTGATGCTCGACGGCGCGCACAACACCATCGTGCGGAACCTGACGTTCGACGACGCCCGGGACTGCTTCCCCGCCTGGTCCCCCACCGACGGCGACGCCGGCAACTGGAACTCCCAGTACGACCAGATCTCGGTGCGCCGCAGCGAGCACGTCTGGATCGACCACAACACCTTCACCGACGGCGACAACCCCGACAGCCGCCAGCCGGTGCACCTCGGCCGGCCGTACCAGGTGCACGACGGGTCGGTGGACGTCACGCACACCGCGAGCCTGGTGACCGTCTCGTACAACCGGTTCGTCGGGCGGGACAAGGTCATGCTGATCGGCTCGTCCAACACCGTCGGCCCGGACGTCGGGCGGCTGAAGGTGAGCCTGCACCACAACCTCTTCGACGGGGTGCTCCAGCGGCTGCCCCGGGTGCGCTTCGGCCAGGTCGACGTGTGGAACAACCACTACCGGCTGGCCGGCGACGGCTTCGAGTACGCGATCGGCGTCGGAGTGCAGTCCGCCGTGGTCGCCGAGAACAACTTCTTCACTCTCGGCACCGGCGTCACGGCCGACACCCTGCTCTACGACTGGGGCGGCACCGCCGTCACCACCCGGGGCAACTGGGTCCGCGCCGCCGGGGACCGGGCCCGCCCGGTCGACCTGGTGGGCGCGTACAACGCGGCGCACGAGCCGGACCTGGCCCCGGACGCCGGCTGGACGCCGACCCTGCGCCGCGGTCCGGTGCTGCCGGCGCCCGCGGTGCCGGCGGTCGTCGGAGCGCTGGCCGGCGCGGACCGGCTGCTCCTCTAGGACGCCGGCCGCCGCGCCGTGGTGCGCGGCGGCCGGACGGCCGGTGGGCCGCCGCGTCCGGCGCTCAGCGCGGCGGCCCACCGGTGCACACCCCCCCCCACCACCAGGAGGTGCACCATGAACCGGACACCCCGCTCCCGGACGCGCACACCGAGGCTGCTCGGCGCGGCGCTCACCGCCGGCGCCCTGGCCGTCGGCACGGTGCTCGCGACCACCTCGTCGGCGCACGCCGACACCCTGTTCAGCGACACGTTCTCCGACGGCGCGGCCGACGGGTGGTCCCGCTCCGGCGGCAGCTGGTCGGTGGTGACCGACGGCTCGTACGCCTACCGGCAGTCCGGCACCAGCAGCGACGCCCGGGCCCTGGCCGGCGCGGGCACCTGGACCGACTACGGGGTGCAGGCCCGGGTCCGGCCGACGGGCTTCGGCGGGGCGAACCGGCACGCCGGGGTGATCGCCCGGGCGCAGAGCAGCAGCAGCTACTACGCGCTGGTGGTGACCGCGAGCGGTGGCGTGCAGCTGATCCGCCGCTCCGGCGGCGACCCGGTGTCGCTGGGCTCCGCCCCGGCCGGGATCACCGTCGGCAGCTGGGCGACGCTGCGGCTGGAGGCGGTCGGCAGCTCGCTGCGCGGCTACGTCGACGGCACGCTACGGGTGCAGGCCACCGACGGCGCGTTCGCCGCGGGACGGACCGGCCTGGCCACCTCGTACGCGAGCGCCACCTTCGACGACGTCCAGGTGGACACGGCCACCGGCGCCCCGCCCACGGCCACGCCGACCGGCGGGCCCACCCTGCCGCCGACCGGGCCCCCGATCGATCCGGGCGCCCCGCCGATCGGCTTCGCCTCGGTGCACGCGCTCGGCCAGAACGGCACCACCGGCGGGGCCGGCGGCCCGACCGTCACGGTGGACACGGCCGCCGAGCTCCTCGCCGCGATCGGCACGGCCGGCCCGCTGACCGTGCGGGTGGACGGGATGATCGCGCTGCCCGGCCCGATGCACGACGTCACCTCGGACAAGACGATCGTCGGCGTCGGCGCGAACTCCGGCATCACCGGCGGCGGCCTGAACATCGGCCTGCCGGTCAGCGACGCGACCAGCCCGCCGGCGAACGCCGTGCACAACGTGATCGTGCGGAACCTGAACTTCCGCAACACCGTCGACGACGCGATCAACGTGCAGATGTTCTCGCACCACGTGTGGATCGACCACAACGACCTGGCGTACGGCTACGACGGGCTGATCGACGTCAAGCGCGGGTCCAGCTACGTCACCGTGTCCTGGAACCACACCCACCACCACACGAAGAACATGCTGCTCGGCCACGACGACCGCAACGCCGCCCAGGACGTCGGCAACCTGAAGGTCACCTACCACCACAACTGGTTCGACCGCACGCCGCAGCGCAACCCCCGGGTCCGCTACGGCGATCCCGTGCACGTGTTCAACAACTACTTCGTCTACAACACCGACGTCGGGGTGGCCTGCCAGCTCGACTCCGGCTGCGTGGTCGAGGGCAACTACTTCGAGGACGTCGAGGTGCCCTGGTCGATCAGCTACTCCGGGGACCGGGGCCGCATGATCGCCCGCGACAACGTGCTCGCCGGTACCAGCGAGCCCGGCGACGCGGGCGGCACCGTCCAGGAGCCGCGCACGTTCTACCCGTACACCCTGACCGAGCCGGCCACCGTGAAGTCCGTCGTCACGGCCGGCGCCGGCACCGGCAAGCTCCCCTACTGACCGCCCCTCCGCGGACCGCCGGGCGCGGTTCGGCGCCGGGCATCGGCCCGGCGGTCCACGGCGCACCACACCCTCAGGGATCGATGTTCATCGATCATTTGATCACCACCAGGGAGGTCCCGTGCACCACTCCGACACTCGTCGGCGGAGGCACCGCCGAGGGTTCCTCACCGCGATCGGGGCCGCGTTCCTCGCGGTCGCCCTCACCGTCGGCATGGCCGCCACAGCCCACGCCGACACGCTCTTCTCCGACGACTTCTCCGACGGCAACTCGTCCGGCTGGACGGCCTCCGGCGGAAGCTGGTCGGTGACCGGCGGCAGCGCGCGGGCGCTGCGACAGGGCGGCACCAGCAGCGACGCCCGCTCGCTGGCCGGCACCTCGAGCTGGACGGACTACTCCGTCCAGACGACCGTCCGGCCGACGGCGTTCAACGGATCGAACCGGTTCGTCGCGCTGCTCGCCCGGGTGCAGAGCAGCACCAGCTACTACTACCTCGCGCTGCGCAGCAACAACACGGTCGAGCTCAAGCGGCTGAGCGGCGGCTCCGCCACCATGCTGGACACCGCCGCCCTGCCGGTCGGCACCGGGACGACCTACACCGTGCGGCTGGACGTGGCCGGCGGCTCGCTCAAGGGGTACGTGAACGGCGCCCTGCTCGCCGAGGCGACCGACACCTCGTACGCCAGCGGCCGGATCGGCGTCGCGACGTTCTACGCCAGCGCCGACTTCGACGACGTGCGGGTCGACTCGGGCGGCGCCGGCCCCACGCCGACGCCGACCAACCCGACGCCGTCGCCGACCGGCGACCCGGGCAACCCCGGCACCAACGTGGCCGACGGCTGGGCCTCGGTCGACGCGTGGGGCCAGAACGGCACCACCGGCGGCGCGGGCGGTCCGACCGTCACGGTCTCGACCGCCAGCCAGTTCGTCACCGAGGCGGCATCGAGCGGGCCGAAGATCATCCAGGTCAGCGGGATGATCGCGCTGCCCGGCCCGATGCACGAGGTCACCTCGGACAAGACGATCGTCGGCGTCGGCGCCAACTCCGGGTTCACCGGCGGCGGCCTGAACATCGGCCTGCCGATCGACAACGCGGTCACCGCGCCGCCCGCCAACGCCGTGCACAACGTGATCGTCCGGAACCTCAACTTCCGGAACTGGGCGGACGACGCGATCAACGTGCAGATGTTCTCCCACCACGTCTGGATCGACCACAACACCTGGACCACCGGGGCGGACGGCGGCGTCGACATCAAGCGCGGCTCGTCGTACGTGACGGTCTCCTACAACCACGCCGACGGCACCGACAAGAACATGTTGCTCGGTCACGACGACGGCAACGCCGCCCAGGACACCGGCCGGCTGAAGGTCACCTACCACCACAACTTCTTCGACAACACCAACCAGCGCAACCCGCGCGTGCGCTTCGGCGACCAGGTGCACGTCTACAACAACTACTACCTGAACACCGGCAACTACGGCGTCGCGTCCACCGAGAACGCCGGGGTCGTCGTCGAGGGCAACCACTTCGAGAACGTCGACGACCCGTACCACCTGGCGGAGGGCTCCTCCGGCGACGGCCGACTGGTCGCCAGGAACAACTGCCTGGTCAACTCCGGCGCCGGGCAGACCGGCGGCAGCGTGACCAACCCGCCGTACGCGTACACCGTGGGCACGGCCTGCGACATGAAGGCCGTGGTCACGGCGCAGGCCGGGGTCGGCCGGGTCGGCCTGCCCGGCAACCCGACCACCCCGGCGCCGAGCACCCCGGCGCCGACCCCGACGCCGACCTTGCCGCCGGCCGGGGACCTGGTCGGCTGGGCGACCCAGAACGGCGGCACCACCGGCGGGGCCGGCGGCCAGACCGTCACCGTCTCCGACGGCCAGGCGCTCGCCGACGCCCTGGAGTCCTCGTCACCGCTGGTCATCCGGGTCACCGGGTCGCTGACCATGCCCGACAAGATGAACGACGTGCGCAGCAACAAGACCGTGCTCGGCGTGGGCGCCGCGACGCTGGACAACGGGTTGAACATCAGCGGCGCGAGCAACGTCATCGTCCGCAACCTGACCTTCCGGGGCTGGGACGACGACGCGATCAACGTGCAGGGCTCGCGCAACGTCTGGATCGACCACAACACGTTCGACGGCGGCTACGACGGCGCGGTGGACGTCAAACGGGCCTCCGACTTCGTCACCGTCTCGTGGAACCGGGTCACGAACCACACCAAGAGCATGCTGCTCGGCCACGACGACGGGCACACGGCCGACATCGGCCACCTGCGGGTCACCTACCACCACAACTGGTTCGACGGGAGCAAGGAGCGCCACCCGCGCGTCCGGTTCGGTGACCCGGTGCACGTGTTCAACAACTACTACTACGGCGCGGACTACGGCGTGGCGTCCACGATGGGCGCCGGGGTGCTGGTCGAGGGCAACCACTTCGAGAACGTGACCCGCCCCACCGCCGTCGGCTACGCCGAGTCGGACCCGGGTGACCTGGTCCAGCGCAACAACATCTTCACCAACTCCGGCGCGCCGGAGAGCGCCGGGGACGTCGCCCCCATTCCCTACCCGTACCGGCTCGACGACGCGAGCGGGGTCAAGGCGGCCGTGACCGCCGGGGCCGGCGCCGGTCGGATCAACCCCTGAGCCGGACCCGGGGGTGGCGGTCGGGCCGACCGTCACCCCCGGGGCGGTGGCCGGGCGGGCTGCAACAGACCTGCACGTACGGCATCGGCGACGGTGGGCAGGGCGAGAGCCAGGAAGCGATAGCCTCCACCAGGGCGGCGGCGGCCCCGCGGACCATCCGGTCCCGCGGGGCCGTCGCATGTGGTCACCCTTTTCGCGGGGGCGTGCGGCCGCGACGGTAGCGTGGCGCCTCAGCACGGCCCGTGGGGCGGCTCTCCCGCCGGCGCGGCGCTCGCGATCGTACGGAGGAGGATGCATGTCCCACGGCGACGACCCGTTCGCGGCACGCGAGGACGCGGCCTCGCGGCCGAGCTTCGACCTCGCGCTGCGCGGCTACGACAAGCGGCAGGTGGACCGCTACGTCGAGCAGGTCGACGGCGAACGGTCGGCGCGGGCCGCGGAGCGGGAACGGGCCTCGACCCAGCTGCGGGAGCTGACCGTCGAGGTGCACCGGCTGCGGGCGGAGGCGACCGAGCTGCGGGACCGGCCGGCGCAGCCGGACCGGGCGTCCTTCCGCGACCTCGGTCCGATGGTCGACCAGATCCTGGCCCTGGCCGAGAAGCAGGCCGGGGCCATCACCGACGCCGCCGGGCAGCGGGCCGCCGAACTCGAAAGCGAGGCGGAGCGGGTGCTCGCCGAGGCCCGCGAGCAGGCCAGCACGACGCTGCGTGAGCTGACGGAGGAGGCGGCCGCGCGGCGCGACGAGCACGACCGGGAACACGAGGAACGCCGGGCCAACGCCCAGGCCGAGCTGGCCAGGATCCGGGAGGCGGCGGAACGGCTGCGGACGGCGGGCGAGGCGGCCCACGACCACGCGGTGCAGGAGGCGAAGCGGATCGACGAGCAGACCGCCCAGCAGGTCGAGCAGGCCCGCGTCGAGTCCGAGGCGTTCCTGGCCTCGGCCCGCGCCCAGATCCAGCAGGAGGTGCAGGCGGCGCGCGCGAAGACCCAGCAGGAGCTGGGCCAGTGGCAGGCCGGCGTGGAGCGGGAGATCAACGACCGGCGGGCCGCCGCCGAGCAGGAGATCGCCGAGCAGCTCGCGTCCGCCGAGCGGGAGCTCGGCGCCCAGCGTACGGCGGCCGAGCAGGAGATCGCGACGCTGATCGCGGAGGCCCAGCAGTACGCAGCCAAGGTCCGCCAGCACGTGGACGAGCAGGCCGCGACCCACCAGCAGCAACTCGCCGCGACACAGCAGGGCATCCGGGACCGGCGGGAGGCGCTGGCGCGGATGCAGTCCGAGCTGGACGCCGCCCAGCAGCAGCTGGCCCAGGCGCGGCAGGAGAGCGCCGGCGTCGAGCACGAGTTCGCCGAGGTGCAGCAGCGCCTCACCGAGACCCGGCAGGAGCTGACCGACGAGCTGCGCCGCCTCGACGAGGCGCGCCGGGCCGCGGACTCCGCCGAGCAGCACGCCAAGGAGGTCCGCGCCCGGGTCAAGCGGGAGGCGAAGCGGGTCGCCGACCTGGCCGCGGCGGCGGTCATGGCGGCCGCCACGGGCGGCGCGGAGACCGCCGAGTACCCGCAGGTCGCGGCCCGGCCGAGGCCGGACCGGCCGGTGCCGGTGGCGGTGCGCCCCGCCGACGACGCGGCCCCGGAGGGCAGCGAGGACGCGGCGGCGCCCGGCGACGGCGGGCGGGCCCCGGCCGAGGCGCCGGCGCCGCAGCCGGCGAACCAGGTGGTCACGGCCGGCTGACCCGGCGCCGGGTGGTGACCGGCGGCGGCCGACCGCCCCGCGCCGGGCAGCCGGCCGTCGGCCGCCACGGTCCGCAGCGTCAGGGGCGCATCTCGTACGCGCCGCTGAGCGCCGCCACCCGCGCCCACATCCGCGCCGTGCGCCCCGCGTCCGCCACGGGCCGGCGGACGTGCGCCAGCGCCCAGGCGGCCTGCTCCCCGGTGGTCGCCGCCCGGCCGTGCAGGTCGACGGCGTACGCGGAGAAGTCGCGGACCAGGACGTCGAATATCTCGTCGAGCACGTCGCGGTCCAGGCCGGTCAGCTCGGCCTGCTCCAGGATCAGGTGGCCGTAGACGATCAGCGCGAAGAGCTGGCCGAGGGCGAGCAGGAAGTCGAGGTCGCGCTGCTGCTCCTCGCTCGGGGCGTGGGCGGCCAGCAGCGCGCAGAAGCCGTCGGCCTGCTCGCGGAAGCGGGCGACGTTGGGCACCTCGGCGTGGGCGTCGTAGGCGGCGCGCCAGTCGTGGAACCGGATCGTGCCGAGGCCCCGGGCCGGGCCCTGCCGGAAGAGGAACTCGTCGTCGGCGGCGTCGTGCCGGGTCGGCACCGGTGGGTGTTCGGCCGGGTGGAACAGGTAGTTGGCCATGAACTTCATGATCAGTGTGAGGTTGACGTGCACCGTCCCTTCGAGCTTGGGCAGCCCGCGGATGTCCTTGGCGGCCTTGTCGAAGTAGGTGTCCGCCTCGAAGCCCTTGGCGGCGATGACGTCCCAGAGCAGGTCGACGACCCGCTCGCCCTCGGTGGTGACCTTCATCTTGGTCATCGGGTTGAACAGCAGGTAGCGGCGGTCGTCCGGGCCCGCCGAGCGGAAGTAGTCGACGGCGCGGTCGCTGAACAGCTTCATCGCGACCAGGCGCGCGTACGCGTCGGTCAGCTCGCGCCGTACGTGCGGGAAGTCGGTGACCCGCCGGCCGTAGAGGACCCTGTTGTGGGCGTGGGTCACGGCCTCGTACATGGCGTGCTCGCAGATGCCGATCGAGGCGGTGCAGAGGTTGAACTTGCCCACGTTGACGGTGTTGAGCGCGGCGTCGAACGCGGCCCGCCCGGTGTGCAGCACGTCCTCGGGGCGCACCGGGTAGTCCTGGAGGCGGAACTCGCTGACGTACATCTGCGCGTTCACCACGTTGCGGACCAGGTGGTAGGCGGGGTGGCGGCTGTCGGCGGCGAAGAAGACGTAGCCGTCCGGTCCCTCGACGTCGGCGCGGCGGCCGAAGACGGAGACCAGTCCGGCGACGTTGCCGTTGCCGATGTAGTACTTGGCGCCGGTGGCGCGGAACCCGCCGTCGCCGTCGGGGGTGAGGACCATGTCGGTGGAGTAGATGTCCGCGCCGTGGGCGCGCTCGGAGAGGGCGAACGCCATCACGTGGCCGTCGGCGAGCAGCCCGGCGGCGCGGGCCCGCGCGGCGGCGTTGTCGCTCTGCCAGACCGGACCGAGGCCGAGCACCGTGACCTGCCAGGTGTACCAGTAGCCGAGGCCGTAGAAGCCGAGGATCTCGCTGAGCGCGGCGTTGCGTGCCGTGTCCCAGCGCCTCGCCGGGTCCCCTCCCCCGTCGGCGGCCGGCGTGCAGAAGGCGGCGAACAGCCCCTCCTTCGCGGCGAAGTCCAGGAAGTCGGCGTACCACTCGTGCCGGTCGTAGGAGTCGAGCAGCGCCTTCTTGCCCCGCCCCTCGAACCAGTCGACGGTGGCCCGCAGCAGCCGGCGGGAGGTGTCGTCGAGGTGGGTGGGGTCGTAGCTGTGCGGGTCGAGCAGGAGCGAGTCCGCCATGACGGGACTCCCTTCGGTGGGGTGGGTCAGTCGTCCAGGGTGCGCAGGGTGGCCAGCACGTCGTCGAGCCAGGCGAGCACCATCCGCTCGTACGCGATGCCGCCGCGCAGCAAGACGTGCTGGAGCGCCGCTGCGGCGTCGGGCGCGGCGGGGTCGGGGAAGTCCCGCCGCTCGCCGGCCAGGTAGCGGGCGAGCGTCTCCTCGTGGGTGGCGCGGTAGTGCTCGACCTCGGCGACGAGCGCGGCGCGGCCGGCGGCGTCGTCGAAGGCGGCCCCGCGGATCTTGACGGCCAGTTCGTGCCGGACCGCCTCGGGTTGGACGGGCGCGCGCAGCCAGTCCACCAGCGCGGCCCGGCCGGCCGGCGCCACCGAGAAGGACCGCTTGTCGGGGCGGCCCGCCTGGCCGATCTCCTCGGCGGTGACCCAGCCGTCGGCCTCCATCCGCTTCAGCACCCGGTAGATCTGCTGGTGGGTGGCCGTCCAGAAGCGGCCGATGGAGCGCTCGAAACGCCGGGCCAGCTCGTAGCCGGAGCCCGGCCGTTCGAGCAGGGAGACCAGGATCGCGTGTTCGAGCGCCATGCCCGCCATCCTGCTATGCAACTCGTTGCATAGCAAGCGTCGAATCGACTGGTCCAACCAGTTGACGGGTTGATGTGGTCTGCCCCACACTCCACGGCATGGCGTTCGCTCCCGTCCCCCGCTCGTCGGTCTCCGACCACGTCTTCGGCCAGATCCGCGACGCGATCGTCAGCGGCGTCTACCGCCCGGACGAGGCGCTGCCCGGCGAGCGGGAGCTGGCCGCCACCTTCGGGGTCAACCGGCACGCCGTGCGGGAGGCCCTGCGCCGCCTTCAGCAGCTCGGCCTGGTGCGGGTCAGCCAGGGCGACGCCACCCGGGTGCTGGACTGGCGGGTGCACGCCGGGCTCGACCTCGCCCTGTCGCTCACCCGCTTCCACGACACCCTCCCGGTGGACACCCTGGTCCGCGACATGCTGGAGATGCGGGCCTGCATCGGCGTCGACGCGGCCCGGCTCTGCGCCGAGCGCGGCGACCCGGCGGTGCGGGCCGCGATCCTGCGGGCCGTCGAGGAGTACGCGGGCCTCGCGCCGGATCTGACCGGGATGGGCGAGGCCACCATCGTGCTCTGGCGACACATCGTCGCCGGCTCCGGCAACACCGCCTACCTGCTGGCCTTCAACAGCCTCGTGGCCGGCGCGCTCGCCGTCGGCGAGGTGCCCCCGCAGCGGCGCGCCGCGGAGCTGCTCGACGTCGCGGGACACCGCCGGCTCGCCGACGCCGTCGTCACCGGCCGGTCCGCCGACGCCGCCCGCGAGGCACGGGCCCTGCTCACCGCCCCCCTCACCACCCCCGCCGCAGCACCGAGAAGGGAAGCCCGGGCATGATCCCCGCCGTGCTCTACGCCGTACCGGCGTTCCTGCTCCTCATCGTCGTCGAGGCGCTCTCCTACCGGTTCGCCCCCGACGACGGCGAACGCGGGTACGAGCTGCGCGACACCGCCACCAGCCTGACCATGGGTGCCGGCAGCCAGGTCATCGGCGTGCCGTGGAAGCTGGCGACGATCGGCCTCTACGCCGCCGCGTACACCGTCACGCCGATCCAGCTCTCCCCCACCAGCGTCTGGACGTGGGTGCTGCTGTTCTTCGCCGACGACCTCGCCTACTACTGGTTCCACCGCTCCCACCACGAGGTGCGGCTGCTCTGGGCCGGGCACGTGGTGCACCACTCCAGCGTCTTCTTCAACCTCTCCACGGCCCTGCGGCAGAGCTGGACCCCGATGACGTCCGTACCGTTCTGGCTGGGCCTGGCGCTGCTCGGCATCCCGCCCTGGATGATCTTCCTTCAGCAGTCGGTCAGCCTGCTGTACCAGTTCTTCCTGCACACCGAGCGGGTCGGCCGGCTGCCCCGGCCCGTCGAGTGGTTCTTCAACACGCCCTCGCACCACCGGGTCCACCACGGCGCCAACGCCGAGTACCTAGACCGCAACTACGGCGGCATCCTGATCGTCTGGGACCGGCTGTTCGGCACGTTCAAGCCCGAGCGGGCCACCGTCCGCTACGGCCTGACCAAGAACGTCGGCACGTACAACCCGCTGCGGGTGGCGACGCACGAGTACCGGGCGATCTGGGCCGACGCCCGGGCCGCCTCGTCCTGGCGGCACCGTCTCGGCCACGTGTTCGGCCGGCCGGGCTGGCAGCCCACCCCGCAGGCGCAGCCGGCGGTGGCCCGATGAGCATCCTCTGGCTGTTCGGCGTGGTGGCCGCCGTCGAGCTGATCGGCGTGGCGACCGACTCGACCCTCCTGCAGTGGCTGGCCAAGCCCCTGCTCGCGCCGGTGCTGCTGGTCCACCTGCTGCGGGTACGCCGACGCGTCGACCCCGTGGCCGTCGGGCTGGTCTTCGCGACCGGCGGCGACATCGCGCTGCTGGTCTCCGGCGACACGGCGTTCCTCGTCGGCATGGGCTGCTTCCTCGGCACCCAGGTGGCCTTCCTGACCGCCTTCCTGCGCCACCGGCGCCCGCCGGTCGTCGCGGTCGCCGCCTACCTCGCCTGCTGGGTGGCGGCGAACCTGGTGCTGTGGAACTCCCTCGGCCCGCTGCGGCTGCCAGTGCTCGGCTACAGCCTCGCGCTCAGCCTGATGGCCGCCGCCGCGGCCGGCGTCTCCCGGCGCGTGGCCCTGGGCGGTGGGCTGTTCCTGGTCTCCGACCTGTTGATCGGGATGGACGCCGCCGGCTCCCGGATCCCCGGCCACGGCCTGGCCGTGATGACCACCTACATCGCGGCCCTGCTGCTGATCACAACCGGCTGGATGGCGGCCACCGCCGGGCGTGCCCGGCGCACGGCCGGCACCGGCAGCCCCGCGCGCGCCCCGGGGCCGGTGCCCGGCAACGCCCGTTGACCGGGCCGACGGCGCCCCCGGTCCAGCCCGGACCGGGGGCGCCGTCGGTCGTCGCGCCGGTCAGTTGTACGGCATCGTCGGGAACCAGCCCACACCGAAGATCGCGGGCACGCGCAGGTCCCAGTACACGACGGTGAAGACGCCCAGCGCGACCAGCAGCGCGCCGGTCACGGTCGCGGCCCGGCGCGGCGACGCCATCCAGGCGAGGAACCGACCCCGGCTGGCCAGGATCAGGACCGCGAAGAGCGCCGCGACGATCAGCACGTTGCCCAGCGACTGGAGGGCGAAGGCGAGCGCCCCGTACCCCGGGTTGCCGGTGTCGACGGCCCAGTGGAACAGCTTGTTGAACAGCGGGTACGGCCGGCCGACCAGGAACCCCCCGACCAGGGCGCCCATGACGACCACCCGCGCCACCGGCCGGCGCGCGAAGACGTCGGGCAGCAGGCCGAGGGCCGCCAGCCCGAGGTAGGTCAGCGCGAGGCCGATCAGGCCGAAGACCACCGACGACTGGATCAGGCGTACGGGCATCCCGCCCACGGTGTCGGTGGACAGCTGCGGCAGCCGTTCGCCGAGCAGCACCCCGAGCGCGCCGTAGGTCGCCGACACCGCCAGCATGCCGACCGTCAACCAGGCGACGGGCCGCAGCAGCGACCGTACGCCGTGTCGGTGCCCGGCCGCGCCGGCCTGGCTCATCGGGCCGACCGAGGCCGCCATCGCGATGTTGCAGGCGGTGAAGGTACCGGCGAAGCCGGACACGAAGGCGAACAGCAGCCCCGCCGCGGTGCCGGTGATGGCGGTGCCCTTCGCGTCGTGGCCCAACAGGGTGTCGGCGACGGTGTCGCCGATCACCGAGTCCACCAGCTCGAACGACCAGAGCACGGCGAGCAGCACGCCCGCCGCGGCGCTGATCACCGCCGTCCGTCCGGGGCGGGCCACCGGCCGGGGTACGGATTGCGGCGGCACACCTCGCGGTGGGGCCTGCGGGCTGTGGTGCACGCTCATCGCCTCGCTCTCCTCTCTGCCATGCGGGTCGGTCGGAACGAGGTCCGTCGCCGGCGCGCCCACCCAGGGCCGCGCCGGCGACGGACCGCCCGTGCGTCAGGTGACGGCGGGCCGCGCCTCCGGCGTGTTCGCACGCCGGGAGCGGTCACGCAGCCAGATGCCCCACCAGAGCAGGCCCCGGGCGAGACAGACGATCGTCACGGCGAAGAAGAGCGTGTAGACGACGTTGAAGGTGATCAGCACGCCGTACACGCCGGCGACGCTCGCGCCGAACATGAACTGGGCCCGACCCGAGCTGGGCGTCGTGCCCGGGTCGGTGATCATGTAGTTGGTGAAGAGCACGAACGCGACACCGGTGATCGGCAGCAGGGCCGCCCAGAGGGCGACGTCCCAGATGAAGTGCCGCACGAGCGCCTGGATGACGAAGCCGCCCACCCAGCCCACGACCAGCGGGATCTTCTTGGTCAGCACCCCGTTGAGCACCGTGCCGGCCGTCAGGATGACCAGCGGCACGAGGATCCGGATCATGTCCGGGACGTCCTCGGTGAAGTGGTACGGCGGGGCGATGTTGACCCAGGAGAAGGCCACCAGGGTCACCGTGATGCCGAAGTTCGACGGGTTCATGAAGTGCCGCATGCGGCCCTTGATCGGCGCCAGGAAGATCGCCTTCTGGCCGATGGCGACGACCACCGCGAAGGCGATCGGCCAGAAGTTGTCGTTGGCGTAGAGCAGCATGTTCGCGGCGAGCGCGGTGATGTGGGTGGGCAGCAGGAACGTGTACATGCCCCAGGCGCCGTTGCCGGTGAAGGCGGCGGGGCGCTTGTTGGCGCGGGCGGTGACCAGCTCGACCACGATCTCGGTGGCGTAACCGACCGCCAGGGCGAGCAGCGGCCAGGTCCAGGGCTGCTCGAAGCCGAGCACCGTGTAGCCGAGGATGTTGAAGATGCTCATGGAGAGGGCGAAGTTGCGCAGGGCCAGGTAGCGGGGGTCCCGCCGGTCGACCCTCGGGGGAGCTCCGGGCGTGGCCGCCACCGCCGCGTTACGGTCGAAGGTGACGGTCGGCGCCGGGCCGACCGGGGCGTCGGCGACCGCGGTGCCCCCCACCCCCCTCACGTCGGTGTCGGTGCGGGCGCTGTCTCGGACGTCGGTCATTTGGCGTTCATCTCCTGGGCTTTGTCCGTGAGCATGATCGTGTGCCAGCCCGCGGCGAGGTCGAGGGTCTGCTTGTGCACGCCACCGTTCAGGTCGCGCCAGGCGATCTCCGCCGAGACCGGCTTGGCGCCGGCGTCACCGAGACCGAAGAAGACGTCGAAGCTGCGCTTGCCCGAGTGGCCGCTGCCGCCGTCGAGCTGGGCGACGCGGGTACGACCGTCCGCGGTCTTCACCCGGACCTGGGCCCCGTACGCGGGCGTGCCGCGGCCGTCCTCACCGGGGCGGCACAGGCGCAGGCCGAGGAAGTTGCCGTTGCCGGGCTTGTCGTTGCGGTAGTAGGACGGGGCGCCCCACTGGCGGGCCACCGCGAAGTCCTGACCCCCGTCGCCGTTGGTGTCGGCGACGGCCACCCCACGGCTGGGGGTGCTGTCGGTCATGCCGAGCTCGGCGCTGATGTTCGCGTAGCGTCCGTTCTTCTCCCGCACCCAGAACGCGAACGGCTCGGAGCCGGCGATGTCGTCGCCCGGCTCGGCCTTGGGCCACATGGCCGGGTTACGGAGCATGAGGTCGTTGCTCATGGCCAGTTCCTGCAACCAGGACCAACGATTGATCTTGCCCTTGACGAACCCGGCGGTCTGGACCACCGACATCTCGCCGCTGTTGTCGAAGTCCGCGATCTTGGCGTCCCAGCCCCAGCCGACCCAGGCCATGTTGAGTTCGGCGGCCTTGTTGTCGAAGACGGCCTTGCCCTCGCTCAACCGCTTGCGGGCGTCGGCCAGGCTCGACGAGTTGTTGCGCCAGACGAAGTTGCTCTCCTCCAAGCCCCAGGAGGTGGTGATGTTGCTGACGAACATGTCGAACTTGCCGGTGCCGCCGAGGTCACCGAACTCGATGGACATGCCCTTGAACGAGTCGTGGCCGACCACCATGGACTTCGGGGTGAGCGCGCCGCGGCGTCCCTCCGCCATCGCGAAGCGGATCTGCCCCGGCGTGGAGACGTTGTGGAAGAAGCGGTCCCGTCCGAAGTCGTTGGCCAGGTACAGCTCGGGCAGCAGGTCGCCGTCGATGTCGGCGGAACCGGCGCCGAGGGTCCAGCCGGTCGCGTACTGCGGCGGGATGGCGGACTGCTCGACGTACGTCGCGGTCGGGTTGTCGCCGCTGGTGGCGGCGGTCCAGCGCAGCACGTGCGCCCCGCCGGCGTTCTGCGCCCGGGACAGCGAGTGGTTCATCTCGACGTTCGGCTGGCCGGCCGGGTCGAGCACCTGGCTGTCGGGGAAGTAGTTGAAGACGCCGATGTCCGGCCGGCCGTCGCCGTCGAAGTCCGCGACCGCGACCGCGTTGGTGTTCCAGAACTTGCCCTGGTACTCGCCGCCGGAGGAGGACGGCTGGCCGATCAGTTCGGTGGGGTGGTAGGTCCCCAGGGCCAGCGGTCCGGCGGCGGAGGCGCGGTGCAGGAACAGCACCGGCGTACGACCCCAGTAGTAGGCGAGCAGGTCGGTGCGGCCGTCGCCGTTGAAGTCGCCGGGCACGCAGCCCATCGGCGCCATCGACTTGTGGGTGGGCAGTGGCGCGGGGTCCAGCACGAAGGGCGCGTACCGGGCGGGCCCGTCGGGCGACGGCGTGACGATGACGCTGTCGCTGCGGGTGTCGACCAGACAGAGGTCGTTGGCGATCATGTCGCCGTCGAGGTCGTTGGCCGCGACGGCGGCGCCGACTGACGACACCCAGGCGCGGATGTGCTCGTACTCGGGATTGACGGGCCGCACGGAGCGCTCGGGAAGGCCGGGCGGCAGCGCGATCGGCAGCTCGGTGAAGCCGAACCGCGACGCCAGCGTCTGGCGCTCCTCGGCCGACGCGCTGGGCAGCCGGGCGACGGCGAAGAACGCGGCCACGAGGACCAACACGAAGACAGCGGGAATGATTCGGCGGATGGCGCCGACGGGTTGGGATGGCAAGGGGTTCCCCTCCAGATTGGGCCACCACCCGTGCCGTGCAGCGGCTGATCTCGCCGTGCGGCCGGGTCTGGCGACGGGCAGTGTCGCCGACCGAGAAATGGAGTGAATTGTCCCGGCGACAATTTTATCGCTGTCATCCATCGGCAGTTCATTGCCGCAGGAACGGGGCATTCACTCACGCGGAGCGCTACGGCGTACGTAGCCGGCGCTGCCCATTCTCAGCCGATCGAGGCATGGCGTGCGGTCCCTTCACGATGCCTGGTGAACCGGCCGCGAAAGTCGCCGCCGGCCCACTTATGGTCGCGGGAGCACGGCTTGAGTTCTTCTCAAAAGTTGCTCAGTGGCCGAGGGGCGCGCACACGTTACCGGCCGGTTGGATCCGGCATCTCACCCGTTCGAGGACCGCACTCAACCGCATTCAGTGGGAATCGCAGGGCGGCGTGGTGCTCGTGCGCCATGCGGCGCAGGGCGGACAGGGCGACCCCGAACAGGACGCTGCGCACGATCGCGGGACCCTTCTCGGTCCCGCCGTCGCCGGCGAGCAGGTCGAGCTCCGCGACGACGAGCTGCTCGGCGGCGCGGGCGTAGGCGAGGAAGAAGGGGGCGTCGGCCTCACAGCCGAGGCTGCGCAGCCCGGCCAGCACCTGTGCCAGCACCTCGCCGCCGGAGGCACTGGTCTCGCGGGACCAGCCGAGCGAGTCGGCGAACTCGGCCACCTCCGTGCGTGCGCAGTCCACGGCGGCCCTGCCCAGGGTCTCCGACCCGTCGAGGTAGAGGGCGCGGTCCAGCACCTGGTACGCGTCGCGCAGGCTGACCTCGTCGTCGTCGATGGCCGCCAGGATCTCCCGGACCGAGGAGAGGTCGAGCCCGGCGATCCCGCTCAGGGTCCGGATCAGTCGGATCCGGCGCAGGTGCCGCTCGCTGTAGTCCGCCTGGTTGCGACCGGTGGGCAGGCCCGCCGGAAGCAATCCCTCACGCAGATAGAACTTGATCGTCGGGACCGACACGCCACTCTGTCGACTGAGCTCCGAGATACGCACGCGTCCTCCGCCCTGGCGAACGTTTGGGCAATCTTGCCATAGAGATCGATCGCTAGCCATTGATCGATGCTCATCCACGACGGATCGGACACGCCGGCGACGGGGGCGCGGGCCACTTGATCGCCACGCATCGGAACGCGCCGCCGATGTCCGAAAAATTACGCTAAGGATTGATAGAAGGCGGCGCGGATACTGGCGAGTTCCACAATACGAAGCGCAATCCTAGCGATCTTCATCCGGAACGTACAGTGGCACTTGCCAATTCTGGGCAAGAATTGATAAGCCCCCCCTCGTCACTCCGCGCTACTCTCCGAACGCAGAACGTGTTGACCGGCCGTCCGGCCTCGGCTAGCATCGACTGCGGTTAGCGGGGAATAGTGGCGGTCGATGCTCCCAAATGACTCGGCCCAATTCGCCACATCCACACATTGGGATTGTCCGCAATCCGGGGGAGACAAATGCACGACAGCGCAGAGCAGGCAGTGGAACGAGCGATCGACACGATGCGCAGCAATTTATCGGAGCAGTTGACGGTGGACGACATGGCACGCGCAGCCATGTTCAGCAAGTTCCACTTCACGCGGATCTTCCAGCGGGTCACCGGCATCTCGCCCGGTCGGTTCCTGTCCGCGATCCGCCTGCAGGAGGCCAAGCGGCTGCTCACCACGACCAGGCTCAACGTCACGGACATCAGCCTCCGGGTGGGCTACAACAGCGTCGGCACGTTCAGCACCAGGTTCACCAAGAGCGTCGGCCTGCCACCCACCACGTACCGGCGGATGGGCGGCTTCGCCCCGCGCATCCCCACCCAACGCCCGTCGGGCCAGACGCACGGCACCATCACCGGGCGGGTCACCGCCCCCGCCCGCGGGCCGGTGCCCGGGCTCATCTTCATGGGGCTGTTCCAGCACCGCATCCCCGAGGGCCCGCCAGCACGCTGCGCCATCATGGAGTCGCCGGGCGTCTACCGCTTCGTGAACGTGCCCGACGGCACCTGGTACCTGCTGTGCCACTCCGTCTCGGGCGACGTGCTCCGGCTCCAGCAGGACACCATGATGGTGTCCGCGGTGGGTCCGCTGGTCGTCCGCGGCCGGCAGACCCTGACCGCGGACGCCCACCTCAAGGAGGTGTCCAAGATAGACCCACCGGTGCTCCTGGCCCTGCTCGACAGCCGGAAGGCGGCGAGCGAACGCCAGGCCCAGGGGGAGAACCGGGCCGAGGTGTACGCGGCCTGACCCGCCCCCGGCGGAGCACCGCGTACCCCTCGGGCGGCGCTCCCCACCGCCGCGTCACCCGCGGTCGGCCACGAGGTACCCCGGCCGCCGGCGCCAGCAACGGCGTCGACGGCCGGGGTACCGCCATGTCCGCCGACGGACCGCCTCGTGCACGCCGCCCCCGCGTCACGCCCCCTGTGCACGCCGCCGCGTCACGCCCCGTTCACGCCGCTCCCCGGCGTCACGCCCCCGTTCGCGTCACGCCCCGTTCACGCGCTCCCCCGCGTCACGCCGGCGCTCCCGTCACGCCCCGCGTCCACGTCCCCGCGTCACGCCAGCGCGGAGCCGGCGTCCGTCCGGGGCGGTGCGGACGCCCGGGCGGACACGCAGCGGTCCCGCGGACGCCGTGGCGCCCGCGGGACCGCTGCGCGACAATCAGTCGACCTTGTGCACCGTCATCGGCAGCCCGCCGCGCACCCGCAGCGACAGCATCGGCTCGGGCACCACCGGACGGCCCGGCACCCCGGCCAGGCGCACGTCCCGCAGCAGCATGGCCAGGACGAGGGTGGCCTCCATCATGCCCAGGTTGTTGCCCACGCAGAACCGTGGGCCGGCGCCGAACGGGATGTACGCGTACCGGGGGCGCTCCGTGCTGCGCGACGGGTCGAAGCGGTCCGGGTCGAACCGGTCCGGCTCGTCCCAGAACCGGGGATGCCGATGCAGGGTGTACGGGGAGATGAGGATGTCCGCCCCCGCCGGCACGTGGTACCCGCCGATCTCGTCGGCCTGCTGGGCCTTGCGGGGCAGGAGCCAGACCGGCGGATAGAGCCGGATGGCCTCCTCCACCACCATCGCCGTGAAGCGCAGCCGGTGCAGGTCCTCGTACCCGGGCAGCCGGTCGCCCAGCACCGTCACGGCCTCCTCGCGGACCCGCTGCCGGATCTCCGGATGCCGGTCGAGCAGGTGCAGGCTCCAGCCCAGCGTGCTGGCGGTCGTCTCGTGGCCGGCCAGCAGCAGCGTGACCAGCTCGTCGCGCAGCCGCTGCCGGGCCACCCGCGGGTCCTTCTCCAGCCGGGTCGAGATGATCAGGCGGGAGAGCACGTCGTCGCGGCCGTCCACGTTCCGGCCCCGGCCGGCGACGAGCTCGTCGACGACCTGCTGGAGGTGGCGACGGGCCCGCCGGAAGCGCAACTGCCGGGGCAGCGGGATCCACGGCGGCACCGCGCTGAGCGTCTCCAGCTCGAACATCGCCTGGTCCTGCACGGCGGCGAACGACCCGCCGACGCCGTGGAAGCCGCTCAGCTCGGCGTCGAGCAGGGTCCGCCCGAGCACCCCGAGGGTCAGTGTGGTCATCTCCTCCAGCACGTCCACCGGAGGGCCGCCGGCCCGCGCCGCCAGCCGCTCGACCAGCAGCGCGGCCTCCTCGCCGATCACCCCCGCGTACTGGGCGAGCCGTCCCTTCTGGAACGCCGGCTGGATCACCTTGCGCTGCTTGCGCCACAGCTCACCCTCGCTGGTGAGCAGGCCGTCGCCGAGCGCCCGGCGGGCGTGCACCAGGCCGATGCCCTTCTGGTAGTTGGCGCTGTTGTCGGACAGGACGTGCTTGGCGTGGTCGGGGTGGTTGAAGAAGTAGAGCTGCTTGGGGCCGACCGGCAGCCGGGCGGCGTCGCCGTACCGCTCCGCGGCCAGGGTCATCATCCGCAGCCGGTCCCGGCCCATCAGGACCAGCATCTGCAGGCCGGCGGAGCGGGGCGGGCCCGGCGGCGTGCGCCGGGCGGCTCCCTCGATCGTCGTCATGCCGCCTCACTCCGCTCCCGCTCGACCTGACGGAACCGTCCGGAGAGGAAGAGCAGGGCCTCCCCGTCCGACCGGCGCTCCAGGGAGAGCAGCCGGCCGAGGAAGATGGTGTGGTCACCGCCGTCGTAGGAACGCCACACCTCGCACTCGAAGTGGGCGAGGGCGCCGCTGATCAGCGGCGCTCCCGTCGTCGCGCCCGGCCGCCAGTCCACCTGGTCGAACTGCTCGCCGCCGAGCGGTCGCCGCCCGTCGGCGAAGTACCGGGCCACCTTCTCCTGGTCGTCGGTCAGCACCGAGACCCCGAACTCCCGGGTCTCGGAGAGACAGGCGTGCATCACCGCGTTCCGGTCGACGCACACCAGCACCAACGGCGGGTCGAGCGACACCGAGGTGAACGAGTTGGCGGTCATCCCGTGCGGGGTGGCACCGCCGACGGTCACCACCGTGACGCCGGTCGCGAATGCGCCGTACGCCCGCCGCAGTGCCGTCACGTCGGGCGTCCCGACGGTGAGTGTTCGCTGTACGTCCACGACGTCTCCTCCTCGCGCCGTCAGGTGCGCCGCGCCGAGGTGTACGGCGCGAGCGCCGTCACCAGTGCCTCCGGCACCCTCGCCGGCGCGGTGCGGGTGTTCGGGCCGCGCATGCAGGCGATGCGCTGCCGGCCCCGGGCCACCAGCGTCTCGCCGCCGTCCCGGTCGAGCTTGACGTAGTCGAAGCTGAACTCCAGCTGGGTCTGCGCCAGCTCCACCAGGCGCATCCGGATGGACAGCTCGTCGAACGCGGTGATCTCGGCGAAGAACTCGCAGTCGACCCGGAGGGTGAACAGCTTCAGGTCGTCGCGTACGTCCGCCAGCACGTCCGGCGCCCGTTCCTTCAGGAACATCTCCCGGCAGCGCCCCTGCCAGCGCAGATAGTTGACGTAGTACACGTTGCCGACGAGGTTGGTCTCCTCGAAGCCCACCGTGTGCAGGTACTCGAAGTACTTGTCCATCGCCTAGGCCCGTCCTTCCGTGAGGATCGCGAACGCCATCGGCTGGGGCAGGTCCCGCACGGTCGTGACGAGCGTGGCGATCCGCAGGTCGCCGGAGGCGAAGACCAGCCAGCCGGCCCGGTCCGAGGGCACCGCGGCCAGCGGCGCCCGGTGCGAGAGCCCCGCCTTGCGCAGGCACTCGATCGCCGCCCACACCCGCGTGGCCGCCGCGTCCAGGGACTCCCCGCCGTCGGCGGCGCAAAGCCGGGCGAGGTCGACGTGTGCGCCGAGCAGGCCCTGCCAGACCGACTCCTCCCGGGCGCGTACCGCCTCGACGTCGCAGGCCAGCGGCCCGGTCCCCACCACGCACAGCGTCAGGTCCTCGGCGTGCGCGGCGGAGAGGGACCGCCCGTCGGCCAGCTCGGGGCGGCCGTCCGGCCGGTACGCGACCTCGACCGGCCCGCCCGCGGCCCGGCCGGCGGCCACCGCGGTCCGGGCCCGCCGCCGACGGGTCTCGTCCGGCGTGCCCTGCCCGGACGGCTCGCCGCGCCCGCCCTGCTCCGTCGGGGTCGGCTCCACCGCGACGGCGACGTCGCCGCCGACCAGGTCGCCGACCGCCCGCTCCAGGTAGGAGCCGAGCAGCGGCGCGACCCACGGGCCGCGGCCGTCCTTCTTGCGTACCGCCCGCAGCCGCAGGCCCTCCCACCGCTCCACGACCGCACCGTCGGCGGAGCGCAGCGCGATGTCGTAGACGTAGGTGTCGCCGTCGCGGCTGCGCTCCTCGGCGCAGTAGCGGAGCTCCTCCGCCTCGGTCAGGCGGGTCCCCGCCGGGTGCAGCCGCTCGATCCCGGCCGGCAGCAGCGTCGCGTCGGGAACGCAGACCTGGTTGCCGTGCATGAGGGCGTCCCGCACGCCGGGGTCGCCGAGGAGCAGGGCGTCCGGCAGGTAGTCGGCGAACCAGCGCGTCTGCGGAGCCGTGACGACGTCGGCGTCGACGTGCCGGGCGGCCGACCGGTGGTAGCGGCGCAGCCGCTGGAACCGTCCACCCTGGAACAGGATGTCGCCGTACAGGTCGGTGGCGGGCTCCAGCGGCACCGCCGGCAGCCCGGCGGGCACCTGCTCGGGCGGGCCCGCCGGCGGTCGCGTGCCGGTGAAGTGCAGCCGCGCCCGGAAGTGCGCCGCGCTGAACTCCGTCTCCGCGCTGTAGATGACCGCGTCCACGACGTCGTCGTCGACCACGAGGGTGGCGATCCGGATGGTGGTGCTGCCCTCCGGCGGCACCACGATGGGCCGCAGGAACTCAGCCCGCTCGACCACCGGCGTGTCGTCGCGTCCGGTCACCGCCGCGGCGACCTGGGCCATCGCCTCCATGCCGAACACCGCCGGGAACAGCAGGTTGCCGTCCAGCCGGTGGTGGTCCAGGTAGAGGTCGGTGACCGGCTTGAGCTCGGCCTCGGTGACCAGCTCGACGCCGTGGTAGCGCACGAGCGGGCGGTCCACGAACCGCAGCAGCGGCAGCTCCGGACGGTCCATCCGGACCGTGTCGATGCCCTCCGTACGCCCGCTGACCACCACCACCGACGGTGCCTGCGGGTCGGCGAGCAGGCGCCGGAGCATCTGCACGCCCTGGTCGGGGGTGACCGGGGTGATGCCGTCGCGGGTCAGCGCCTCGACCACGGACAGCCGCTCACCCATGCCGACGCCGGACCAGACCGACCACTCCAGGCAGAGGCTGCGGCAGTTCGGGTGACGCCGGCCGAAGTCGACGGTCAACTCGGCCAGCCAGTCGTTGGCCGTGGCGTAGTGCGCCTCGCCGCGCAGGCCCGCCCGGCCGATGATGCTGCCGAACGTCACCAGCAGGCGCAGCCGGTCGGGGTCGACCGCGTCGAGCACGGCGCGCAGGCCGTCGACCTTCGGCGCGAACGTGCGGCGGAACGCGTCCATGGTGAGGCCGGTCAACGCCGCCGGCTCGTTGCGGCCCGCGCCGTGCAGCACCGCCGTGACCGGTCCCAGCTCGGCGACGAGCCCGTCGACGGCCTGCCGCACCTGCTCCGGGTCGGAGACGTCGGCCCGGGCGTAGCGCACCCGTACGCCGGCGTCCGCCATCCGCTTGAGGTTCGCGGCCAGCTCGTCGTCCTGGGCGGGATCGGAGCGGCCCAGCACGGCCAGGCCGGCGCCGCTGTCGACGGCCATGGCCAGGGCGCACTCCGCGGTGATGCCCTTGCCGCCGCCGGTGACCAGCAGCAGGTCCTCGGCGCCCAGCGGCTGCCGCGTCTCGGCGGGCCGCACCGGCAGCCCGCGCAGGGTCGGCACCCGGCGCCGCCCGGCGGCGTCGTAGCGGACCTCGGCGAACCCGTCCGTGGCGCCGACCTCCGCCGTCACCCGGGCCACGGCCTCCGGCACCGGCGGGGTGTGCACGATGGTGGTGCGCAGCTGCGGCGCCTCCAGCCGTAGCGTCTTGGCCAGCCCGGCCCCGCCCGGTCCCTGCTGGACGAGGACGAAGCGGGTGCCGGGGGCGGCGGCCGTCGCCGCCTGCGCGCCGCGCAGGGCCAGTTCGAGATCGGCCTCGGCGCACCGCTCCGGCAGGCACACCAGCACGCCCGCGCCGAGGCCGGCGGTCTGCAGGGCCGCGCGCAGCGGCTCGGCGAGCGGGTGACCGGCGGGGGCGAACAGCTGCCAGGCTCCGTCGGCCCCGGCCCGGGCGGCGACCGGGGCCGGCGCCTCGTCGAGGTCCACCGACCAGGCCCGGCACCAGTCTGCGACGCCGTGCACGATGGCCGGGCCGGCCGCGTCGGTGTCCCGACCGGTCCGGGCGAGCTGCTCCAGTGCCTCGGCGAGCTGCCCGACGGTGGCCGTCGCGAAGTTGGTGGGAGTCTGCGCGGCCGGCACGCCGAGCTGCTGCGCCGCCTGGTTGACCAGCTGGCCGACGGTGATCGAGCTGAGGTGGAGGTCGTCGAGGAGCTGGCTGCCGTCGTGCACCATCTCCAGCGGCAGCTCCGCCCGCTCGGCGGCCAGCCGGCGCAGCAGTTGCAGGCTCGACTCGCCGGCCGGCTGCTCCGACTCCGGCCGCTGCCCGTTCGCCGTCGACGGGACCGCCGCCCGGACGCCGGCGCCCTTGGGCAGGCTCACCACCGGGGCGGACTCGCAGGGGCTGGCGAAGAAGCGGAAGTTCTGGCCCACCTCGAGCGGCCGGACCAGCCGGTCGTGGAAGAGGGTGCCCTCCACGCCGCCGGCGCCGACGACGTACGCGGCCGCCGCGACCCGCAGCAGGCCCGCCAGCGACTCGTCGTCGGTGTTGAGCGCCACCGCCGGCAGGTCGGTGCTGGCCGCCGCGAGGCCGGAGAGCACCTGCCCCGGGCCGACCTCGACGAAGAGGTCGACCTCCTTGGCGGCGAGGGCCACGGCCTGGCTGAACAGCACCGGGTCGGTGATCTGGCGGTGCAGGAGGGCGGAGACGTCGGTGTCGTGGGCGAGCGGTTCGCCGGTGACGGTGGAGACGACCCGCCGGGTGACGGATCCGAACCGCTCCCCCGCCAGCGCGCCGAGGAAGGCGTCCGCGGCCGGCTCGACCAGCGGGGAGTGGAACGCGTGGGACACCGACAGCCGCGTGGTCCGCAGGCCGGCGGAGCGGGCCCGCTCGCAGGCGTCCTCCACCGCGGCCTCCGAGCCGGCGATCACGGTCTGCTCCGGCCCGTTGTACGCGGCGATCACCACGGACAGGCCGGCGATCAGCCCGGCCACCCGCTCGGGCGGGGCGCCGATGTTGGCCATCGTGCCGGAGGCGCTGTGCTCCCCCATCGTCCGGCCGCGCACGCCGGCGACCCGGAGCAGGGCCTCCTCGTCGAGCACGCCGGCCCAGTGCAGGGCGGCGATCTCGCCGAGGCTGTGCCCGACGGCGACCGTCGCGTCGAGGTTGAGCAGCGACAGCGCCCGCAGGCCGGCGAGCGAACCGGTGACGATCCGCGGCTGGGCCACCGCGGTGGCGACCATGTCGCCGCTGCTCGGCAGCGCCGCCCGCTGGTACACCTCCTCCACGTCGGCGAAGCGGCGGCGCAGCGCGCCACCCGAGGTGCCCTTGCCGGACCCCTGCCCGGGGAAGAGGAAGCCGATGCGGCCCGGGCCGCTCACGTGGCCCAGGAAGCAGCGGCCGTCGGAGGAGAACAGACGTACCTCGCCGGCGTCGAGGGCGTCGCAGATCCGGCGCAGCTGCCGCTCGCCGTCCTCCGGCGAGGAGACCACCACGCCCGCCCGGTACGGCAGGTCGCGCAGTTCCCGGTGCAGGGTGGCGGCGAGGTCGCCCAGCTGGGCGTACGACACCGTGGGCACGAACTCGACGAGACGCTGCAACCGCTCGCGCAGCTCCTGCGGGCTGCCCCCGTCGACGAGCAGCAGCTCCACGTCCTGCATCGAGGCGGCGAGGTTGCGGAAGCGGCTGTCCAGCCGGGACGAGCGACGCGGCTGCCCGTTCTCCAGCACGATGTGGGTGTTGATGCCGCCGAAGCCCATCGCCGTGATGCCGGCGCGCACCGGCAGGCCGCGCGGCCACGCCTCGGCCTTGCGCAGGGCCCGCAGCGCGGACTGCTCGGCGGTGAGGATCTCGTGCGGGTCGACGCAGCCGATGGTGGGCGGCAGGACCTCGTGGTGGACGGCCATCGCGGCCTTGATCAGGCCGGCGACGCCGGCCGCCGCCTTGGTGTGCCCGATCATGCCCTTGATCGAGCTGATCGCGGCCTGGGCGGCGTTCTCGTCGGCGGTGCGCCGGGCCAGGGACAGGGCCTGGAGCTCGGTGGCGTCGCCCACCTGCGTGCCGGTGCCGTGGCCCTCGAAGAGCCCGACGGTCTCGATGCCGAAGCCGGCCCGGTCGTACGCCCGGCGCAGGGCGAGCTGGTAGCCGGCGACCTCGGGCCGGGTGATGCCGCCCTTGCCGTCGGAGGAGATGCCCCAGCCCGCGATGGTGGCGTAGATGCGGTGCCCCGCCTGGCGGGCCTCGGCCTCGCGCATCAGGACCACCATGCCGCAGCCCTCGCCGGGCCAGAAGCCGTTCGAGCCGCGGTCGTAGACCCGCATCTCGCCGCGCGCCAGCGCGCCGGTCTTGGCGAAGCCGATGATCTCGAAGGGGTCGATGGAGAGGTCGACCCCGCCGGCGACCGCCACGTCGACCTCGCCGTCGGAGAGGGTCTTGCACGCGGTGGCGACGGAGAGCAGCGACGAGGAGCAGGCGCCGTCGACGGTGTAGCCGCCGCCCTTGAAATCGAAGTGGTTGCAGATGCGCCCGGCGATGGTGTTGGACAGGCCGCCCGCGAGGGTGTCCTCGTCGACCTCCGGGAACGGGCCCTTGAAGGTCGCCTCGAAGTCGTCGAGGAACGTGGTGAGCTGGTCGTCGTCCCAGTCCTGCTCCTTGAGCGCGGCGGCGACCATGCGGCGCACGTAGGGCCAGCGCAGCCGCAGCTGGTTGGCCCGGGAGAACTCGCCGGTCAGCGTGTTGCCGACGACCACGCCGGTGCGCTCGCGGGGCAGTCCCTCCCCCATCGGGAACCCGGCGTCGGCCAGCGCCATGGCCGCCATGTCGAGGGCGAGCCAGTGGGTGAGGTCGGTGGAGCGGTAGGTGCTGCCGGCGATCTTGTAGGCGATGCGGTCGAACTCGTAGCCCTCGATGACCGCCGCGTTGCGGGCGTAGAAGCGGTCGGGCGTGGCCGGGTCCGGATCCCAGTAGTCGTCCAGACTCATCCGCACGTCGGGCAGCCGGCGGAAGGCCCGCCGCCCGGCGAGGGCGTTCTCCCACAGTTCACGGGGCGACGTGGCGTCCGGGTAGCGGCACGCCATCCCCACGACAGCGATCCTTGTCACGAGGTCTCTCCTTCGTTGCGTGCGGTGGTGGACCGCCGGGGCGCGGGACGGGCCGCTGGGTGGGGCGCCACGGTCAGCACCGCCCCTCGAACTCGGCGGCGATGGCCTGGCGCCACCGCTCGTAGGCGGGCGTGTCGCCGTCCTGCCCGCTGGGCAGGGTCACGTCGGTCACCTTCGACGCCTCGGCGGTGGACATGCCGCAGAACACCTGCGTGGCGACCTCGTTGTGCGGGACGACCAGACCGGCGCGTACCCGGGCCCCGGCCGCGAAGGCGCTGCCCTGGGCGAGGTCCACCCGGTAGTCGCCGGCCCGGTCGCGGAACCGGTGCAGGTCCGCCTCGGTGGCTCCCCCGGCGTAGGTGGCGGCGAGGCCCGCCCCGGCGTACAGGTCGGCCCGCCGGTGCGCGGGGAACGCGGCGAAGATCTCCGTCACCCGGTCCACGTCGGTGCCGCCGACGAACCAGGTGGCCCGCCCGATGCCCTGGTCGATGACCCGGTCGGCGTACTCGCGCGGGCCCTCGGCCGGCCACGGGAACCGCGGGTGGCGGTACTGCCCGTACACGTACCGGTCGGTGTGGAAGTACGCCTGGTGGAAGCCGTAGCCGTCGAGCACCAGCCACCGCAGCAGCGGGTCCGGGGCGTACAGCTGGCCCCAGCGGATCCGGGGCAACCGGGCCATCGCCCAGCCCACGCCGACGTACGCCATGTAGACGTGCGCGTCGCCCCGACCGGCGAGCAGACCCGGCACGTGCCGGGGGCGGCCCGGCCGCAGCGCGTCCCGGACGGCGAAGCCCATCGCGGCGCCCTCGTACGCGAAACCACGAAAACGCGTCGGCACCGTTTCCAGGCGGCGTTCGGCCGCCTCGGTCGTCGGCGCCTCGGCGGCGTATCCGTAACCGGCGAGGAATGAGGCGCCGACGGTTTCGAGCAGCGCCTTCGATTCCTCGTTCTTCACGTGGAATCCGCGCACGTCCATTTTCGTCTCGGAGATATTTGGCGTCAGGATTCTGCGCCGCAGATCACGCAGGCTCTGCATGGCACGTTCCCCCAAAGGGTCGGTGTTTCCGTTTACCGGGGATGGACATCCATTTCGATGATGGCAAGCGCGGGAAGGATTGATTTCTTCAACCTTGCGCACTCGTCGCAACTAGGCGGAACATTCACGTGCACCGTCGACACGCGACGGCACGGCGACCGTCCGGGGGACGACGCGGGCGGTTCTCAGCGACCGTGGTTGATGCCGGCCGGCTCGAAGTGCGCGCGGACGTTGCGCCGCCACACCTCGTACGCGGGCACCGGCCCGGCCGGCTCCGCGCGGACCGCCACGTCGTCGGCGAGCGCCGCGGCGGCGGCCACGGACCGGCCGCCGAGCGCGTGCATCGCCGCCTCGCTGTGCGCCGGCACGTGCCCGGCGTGGCTGCGGGCCTTGGCGGCGAAGACCGCGCCCTGGGCCAGGTCCGGCGCGCACGGGCCGGCGTCGGTGCGCAGCGCGGCGAGCGCCTCGGCGTCGGCGCCGCCGGCGAAGGTGGCGGCGAGCCCCACCCCGCTCCACAGGTCGCCGTGCCGGTCGGCGGCGAAGGCCCGCACGGCCCCGGCCACGTCGGCGGTGCGGGCGCCGTGGATGAACCACAGTGCCCGGCCGAGGCCCTGGTCCGTGGCCCGGAGGAAGTAGTCCCCGTGGCCCTGCCACGGGTACGCCGCCAGCCGCTCCTGCCGGGTCACCCAGCGGTCGAGGTGGAAGTAGGCGCGGTCGAACCCGTAGCCGTCCACGGCCAGCCAGGTCATCGTCGGGTGGTACGGGGAGCCGGTGAGGTCCGGCACGACGTGCCGCCAGAGGGGCCGCGGCAGGCGTGCCATCGCGAAGCCGATGCCGATGTAGGCGAGGAAGAGGTGCGGCGCGCCGGGGCCCCGCAGCAGGTCCCGGGTACGGGTGCCGCGCCTTGGCCCCATCACGTCGAGGATGGTGCAGGCCATCGTGGCGCCCTCGTAGGCGAAGCCGAGCAGTTCCCGGTCGACGAGCGCGAGCCGGCGTTCCAGCTCCCACGGGTCGCGGGTGTCGATGCCCCACTCGAATCCGCAGACGACCGACTGCGGAACCGCCTCCAGCCGGCGGGTGACCTCCGTGGCGGGGCCGGGGAAGCCCCGACGCGCGAAGGTCACCTCCGCGAGCGTCGGCGCCATCAGCAGTCGACGCATGGAGCCCAGTACCGTCGGCATGGCAGATCCCCCTGTCGTTACGACGACGCCGGCCCCGGCCGGCGGGTGACTTCATCGTCACGCCGCGCCGGCCGGGGCCGCGTCTTCTGCTGTGCGCTCATCCGCCGCGACGGGCGGGGCCGCGCGGTGGGCGGGTCACGGGCCGGTGACGGGCCCCCTTCCCCGCTGCGGACGGAGGAACATCAGCAGCAGGGCCACCGCGACGAGGCCCAGGTCGAGCAGGAGGAGCACGCCGTTGATGCCGTCGATCCGGGCGTGGTCGTGGCTGGCGTTCGCGGCCTCGTCCCCGATCGGCGCGGCGACGGGCCCGGCCGGAACGGCGCCGGGGGTCACCGTGAAGCCGGCCAGCCCGGCGACCTGTCGGCCGTCGGGCAACAGGGCCCGGTAGGCCACGCGGTACGCGCCCGGCCCGGCGTCGCGTACCCGCACGGCCAGGCGGCCGTCGCGGACGGCCGCCTTCCCGATCGAGACGACCGCCCCGGTCGGTCCGGTGACGGCCAGGTGCACGTTCTCGGCCGACTCGGCGCCGCCGAGCGTGAGCGTCACCTCGGCGGGCGCGACCCCGACGACCGACCCGTCGCCCGGGTTCAGCATGAACCTCCGGCTCTCGGCCGGAGTGCCGAAGGCCAGCAGCGCCACGATCGACAGCACGATGCCGACCGCGACGGCGATGGCCGCCCGCTGCACCGCCCCGACGGACGTGGGCGGTGCCGGCGGACGGGCGCCGTCCACGGTGGTCATGACGGCTGGGCCGCGACCTCGGGCTGCCGGCAGCTGCACGACATCAGCTCCGCCTCCGCCGGGGAGGGCCGCAGGTGCAGGTACATCGCGATCACCATCGGCACGAAGACGACCGTGTTGTAGAACAGGTGCAGCTCGACCCGGGGGATCACGACCTGGAGCAGGCTGGTGGGCACGGGGCTGTCGAACAGGTGCCGGCCGGTCTGCGCCTGCAACAGCAGCAGCAGGTGCTCGATGTGGTGCCAGAACTGGATCGCCAGGGCGGCGGTCCACCAGCTCCGGCTGCGCCCGACGAAGCCGGGGCGCAGCATCCACAGCCCGACGAGCATCACGATGGCGTAGCCGTAGTGCAGCCACTCCGAGCTGACCAGCCACGGGAACGGCATGCCGAGCACCCCGCGGGCCTCGGGCCGCGACCAGCCCAGGCCCCAGATCTGGTACGCCTGCACCAGGTGCTCGGCCCAGTGCGCGAGCACGATCACGAGAAAGGCGTTCAGGGCCGCCCGATGGTGTGCGCCGTTGAGTGTCGCCCAACGCCCGGAAGCTCCGGGCAGGGTCGCCTGGTAGCTGGTCACGTTTCCTCCTTGGAAGGGTCACGGGCGCGAGAGACACCACGCCCCTCACCCAGCGTGTCGGCTCCGACACGCCGTCACGTCTCCAATGTTGCGCAGTTCGGGTCGGGGATCCGTCAGACCGGCTCGGGCGAGCCGGCGGGGGCGTACCAGGTGCCGACCCGGCGGGCCGCCGCGAAGCTGGCCCAGGCCACCGCGTCGACCAGGGCCGCGTCGCCCGGCTGGTGGCGGCGGAACTCCGTGACCACCTCCTCGTCGACCTGGTAGGAGGCGAACACGGTCAGCAGGGCCAGGCGGCCGGCGGCCCGCTGCGCCTCGGGCAGCGGCGCGATCAGCCGCTCGCACCACTGTCGACTGAGGCCGGTCTCCTCACCCCGCCAGTCGTCGAGGCGTTCCGCGACCAGCTCCCGGACCGCCGGCGGAACGGCCCGCTCGCCGGCCGCCTCGAACGCCGCGTAGGCGCGGGCCATCGCCCCGGCCACGTGCGGGCTGCCCGCCGCCCAGGCGGCCTCCGCCGGCAGCGGCGCCGGCGGCAGCAGCTCCACCGAGCGGCCCGGCTCGCGGGCGTCGCGCAGCGTCCCCTGCAACACCCAGCCGATGCCCCGCTTCAGGCGCCGGCGCGCCCGCGGCGTCAGCCCCGGCGGGAGCAGGAAGTTGGAGAGGAACACGTTGACCACGCGGGCGATGTAGTGGAAGCCCACCACCACGCCGACCAGCTCCGGGCGGTCCCGCTCCGGAAACGGCAGGACCGGCCGCGAGGTCTGCGGCTGGTGTGCCGTACGGCCCCACTCCGCCGCCACCCGGATGCGCCGGTCGGCGATCTCGGTGAGCCGGTCGGCCACGATCGCCTCCGCGTCGTGCTCCGTGGAGAGCTCGTAGAGCCCGACGCTGTGCATGTCCACGCAGTACGGGCAGATGTTCGCCACGGACACCGCGGCGGCCACCGCCTCCTTGGTCGCCCGGTCCACGTTCTCCGTCGGCAGCAGCGGCTCCCGCATCACCATCCAGTACGCCGCCAGCACCTCCGGCGACGGGGAGTGCAGCTGCGCCGGCGGCACCACCAGCTGCATCTCCTGCGCGACCTGCCGGTAGACGGCGTCCACCAGGCCCCGCGCGGACCCCTGCGGCACCGGCGTGACGTAGTTGACCTGGCGCTGGACCACCGACGAGGCCACCCGACGAGCGATCATGATCTGCCTCCTGCTCTGCGCCGCCCCGCCAGACGGTCACGACGACGGCTCCCACGACTGCGGCAATGCCAGTATTGGGAGTCCGGGGGCGCAGGCAACGCCATCGACGCCGGTTGAGCACCCTGGGAGAAGGAGGGCCCGGCGGCGCCCGCCCATGATGGGCCACGACCCAGTCCCCCACCCGCGGGAGTCGCGATGCTGGTCCTGGTAACCGGTGGCACCGGATTCATCGGCTCCCACTCGACGGCGGCCCTCCTCGACGCCGGGCACCGGGTCCGGCTGCTCGTGCGCGACCCGGCCCGCGCCCGGCGGGTGCTGGCGGCGCTGGGCGCCGACGCCGGGCGCGTGGAGCTGGTCACCGGTGACGTCACCGACCCCGCCGACGTGACCCGGGCCGCCGACGGCTGTGCCGCCGCGCTGCACGCCGCCGGCGTGTACAGCTTCGACTCGCGGGACCGGGCGCGGATGCGGGCGGTCAACCTCCGCGGCACCGAGGTGGTGCTCGGGGCGGCACGGGCGGCGGGCCTCGACCCGATCGTGCACGTCTCCACCTTCGGCGCGCTGCTGCCGGCCACGGGGTCGCCGCTGACCGTCGACTCCCCGGTGGGCGCGCCCCGGGAGGCGTACCTGAGCAGCAAGGCCGCCGCCGAGCACGTGGCGCGCCGGCACCAGGACGACGGGGCGCCGGTGGTCATCACCTATCCGCTGGCCTCGCTCGGGCCCGACGACCCGCACCTGGGCGACCAGACGACCCGGGTACGCAACGTGCTGCGCGGGTTGATGCCGCTGTGGCCGACCGGCGGCTTCCCCGTCGGGGACGTGCGGGACGTGGCCCGGCTGCACGCGGCGGTGCTCGAACCGGGGCGCGGCCCCCGCCGCTTCCCGGCCCCCGGCCGGTACGTCACGACGCGGGAGTTCGTCGACGCGCTGCGCCGGGTCACCGGGCGGGCCCTGCCCACCCTCCGGCTGCCGGCCCCGGCCCTGCTGCCGATGGGCCACCTGGTCAGCGCGGCGCAGCGGCTCTCGCCCGTGCACCTGCCCGCCGAGCACGGCGCCATCTACCTGTGCGCCACGGCCCGCCCGATGGACGGCACGCCCACCGAGGATCTGCTCGGGTCGGCGAGCCGGTCGCTGGACGAGACCCTGACCGACACCGTGCGCTGGCTGCACCGGACCGGGCGGCTGAGCCGCCGGCAGGCCGGGCGCGCCGCGCTCCCGGCGACCGCCCCGCCGCGCCGCGCCACCGAACCGGCCTGACCCCCGCCCCGACCCGGCCGGACTGCGCTGCGCGGGCCGCCCGCCCGCGCGGACCACGCCGCCGCAACGCGCCGGCCAGGGCACACCGCACCGGCTCCCAGATCGTGCCGCTCGCGAGAACGGGACGCGCCGCGAGGACAGGGCGCGTGGCCGGGCACCGGGCCCGGCCCCACCGTTCGCCGCGGCCGGGCCGCGGTGTCCGCCGCCCGGGACAGCCCGCCGTGTCCGCCGCACGGAGCGGTCGGCGCCGGCCGCGTGGAACGGGGCGCGGAAATTGCGCGCCCGCCGCCGTACGCAATTTCCACGCCAATCGTCCCGGCCGTCGGGACATCGGCCTCAGCAAAACAGAAGATGCGTCCCACCTGCGTCGGTAGCCACGATGATGCAGAACTTCGCGCACCGTCCACGCCGCACGGAAAGCATTTCCGGGCGACCACCAATTCATCCCTTGCATCCGTCGCCCTAGCGGGCGGTGGTCAAGGCTGCCCGAAAACGCCCTGGCGGGACCGGTAACCGACGCGCCCGCCCCAGAAGGAGGTAGCCGCCGTGCAACCGGAAACACCCGAGGAGCAGCAGGCACGCGTGCTGACGCTGGAAGCGTTCGCCGACACCATCATCCCCGGGGCGAAGCGGTCCGCCGACGACCGGGCGATCGCCGGCGTCTCGACCGACGGCGGCGCCGTCGAGTGCGGGGCGCTGGCCCTGATGGAGGACCCGGCCGGCGGGTTGTCGCTGATGCTGGGGACGCTCAGTGAGGCCCTCAACGCGCACGCGACCGGGTACGCCGAGGCGAACGGCCTGGCCCTCGACCCGGCGGTGCCGCCCTTCGTCGCGCTGGCGTTCGACCACCGCACCGCGCTGCTGAGCCACCTGCTCGCCCCGGACAACCCGGAGAAGGAGATGTGGGTGGGGCTCGCCCTGTTCAGCAACATGGCCTACGACAGCGCCGCCCACATGAACACGCTCGACGCGCTCGCCGCCGGGCATCCGGGGCTGCTGGCGATTCGCATCACCCAGCCCGACGACGACGGGCTGTGGCGGTTCCCCGAGTACTCGTACGGACGCCCGCTGTCGCGACTGCACCCACACACCACCCCCACAGGGAGCCCGGCATGACCAGTAGCGCAAGCACCGACGTCGTGGTGATCGGCAGCGGCTTCGGCGGCGCGATCCCGGCCTACCACCTGGCCGCGGGCGGGGCGCGGGTGGTGGTCCTGGAGCGCGGACCGTGGCTGTCCAGCGAGGAGTTCGACCACGACTTCAAGCTCGGCTCGTCGTACACCCGGATCTTCGACTTCACCGTCGGCGACGGGATGAGCGTGCTCGGCGGCAACTGCGTCGGCGGTGGCAGCGTCGTCTACTTCGCCACCATGCCGCGCGCGCCGCAGTTCGTCTTCGAGCGGCAGGGCAGCATCGGCCGCCGGATGTGGCCGGCGGCCATCACCCGCGCCACGCTCGACCCGTGGTACGACCGGGTCTGCGAGTCGCTGCCGGTGACGATGCAGAGCTGGGACAAGGTGCCGTACGCCGGCGGCCTCTTCGCGGCGGCCTGCGCGCACGCCGGACGCACCGCCAACCCGGTGCCCTCCGCCGTGGACGTCGACAAGTGCACCAACTGCAACTGGATGATGGCCGGGTGCCGCTTCGACGCGAAGCGCTCCCTGCTGCTCAACTACCTGCCGGCCGCCCTGGCGCACGGCGCCGAGATCCGGCCGTTGCACGAGGTGCAGCACCTCTCCCGCACCGAGGACGGCGGGTACCGGGTGCACTACCGCATCGTCGACGCGGAGGACTACCGGATCCTGCATGACAGCGGGACGATCGACGCCAAGATCGTCATCGTGGCGGCCGGGGCCGGGGCCACCCCGGTGATCCTGCAACGCTCGGAGCCCACGCTGGGCACGATGCCCCCCGCCGTCGGCCGGTACTTCTCCGGCAACGGCGAGCGGCTCAACACGGCCGTCTTCGACGACGACCGGGTCCGGGAGGTGCTCGGGCTCAGCCGCCCCAACGGAAAGGGCTACGACGCCAACCAGATCGGCCGCGGGCCGACGGTGGCGACCTGGGACCGGCTCGACCCCGACCTGCCCGAGTACGAGCGGTACTCGCTGGAGCAGCTCTTCTTCCCGCTGGGGCTGGGCACGATCCTCGCCCAGGTGCCCGACGCGCAGGGCCCGAGCTGGTTCGGCCTGGAGAAGAAGGAGATGCTGCGCCGCTGGCAGTCGTGGCTGACGCTGTTCACGATGTCGGAGGACGACAACGAGGGCGTCTTCGGGCCGCCGCCAGCGACCGGCAACGCCGACCGCATCTCCCAGCAGATGCTCGGCCGGGGCCCGTTGCGTTACCGGCCCACCGCCAACACGCTGCGGGGCTGGGCCGCCGCCGACGCGGACGCCCGGGACATCCTGGAGCGCGACGGGCTGGCCCGGGTGATGCCGTGGACCAACGACGTGGTCGGCGCGTACACGGTGCACCCGCTGTCGTCCTGCCGGATCGGCGACGACCCGGCGACGTCGGCCCTCGACGACCGGCACGAGCTGCGGCAGCACCCCGGCATCTTCGTCACCGACGGCTCGGCGGTGCCGGGCGCGCTCACCGTCAACCCGGCCCTCACCATCGCCGCGCTGGCCGAACGCGCCGTGCCCGGCATCGTCCGCGCGGCGCAGCAGCGGGGCATCGACGTCACCTACCACGGCTCGCTGCCCGACGGCACGGTCACCGCGGTGCCCCAGGTCGTGCCCAGCTAGGACCACGACGGGCCGGGGGCGCGCCCCGCCCCCGGCCCCGGCCCGCCCGACCAGGAAGGAAACCGATGGGCAGGCGACTGGCTCGGGTGACGAGCCGCACCATGCTGACCCACGTCCGGCACGTGACGCCGGTCGCCCCGGAGGCCGCCGACGGGCCCGTCGCGCGGGTCTACCGGCAGATGGCCGACGACTTCGGCGTCCTCGCGCCCCCGGTGCTGCTGCACTCCCCCGCCCCCGACGTGCTGCGGGCCTGCTGGCTGATGCTGCGCGAGACGCTGCTCGCCGAAGGGCTGGTGGGCCGCGAGGCCAAGGAGGTGGTCGCCGCCGCCGTCTCCGAGAGCAACCGGTGCCCGTACTGCGTGGAGGTGCACGGCGCCACGGCGGCCGGACTGCTGGGCGACCCGGGCGGGTGGCTGGGCGCCGGGGTCGGCGGGATCGGCGACCCCCGGCTGCGGGCCCTGGCCGAGTGGGCCCGGCACAGCGGGGACGCCAGCGCGGCGCGCCGCCGTCCCCCACCGTTCCCCGCCGCGCACGGGCCGGAACTGATCGGCGTGGCGGTGGCCTTCCACTACCTGAACCGGATGGTGAGCGTCTTCCTCCAGGACTCCCCGTTGCCGCCGGCGCCGGCCGGGATCCGCGCCGGGGTCCGGCGGACCGCCGCCCGCATCATGGGGGCGCTGGCGCGCGCCGGACGGCCACCCGGCCGGTCCCTGGAGCTGCTGCCGCCCGCGCCGCCGGAGGCCGACCTGGCCTGGGCCGTCGGCCAGCCGCACGTGGCCGCCGCCTTCGCCCGGGCCGGCCAGGCGGTCCACCACGCCGGTCAGGCCGCCCTGCCGGAGCACGTCCGGCGGCGGATCCTGGCCTGCCTGGCCGGCCCGCCGCCCCCGGAGCCGGGCGGCGGCCGGTGGTTCGACGCCGCCGTCGCCGAACTCGCGCCGGCCGAGCGACCCGTCGCCCGGCTGGCGCTGCTGACCGCGCTCGCGCCGTACCGGGTGACCGACGCCGACGTCGCCGCCTGCCGCGACGGCGGCGCCGACGACGCCGCGCTGGTCACGGTCACGGCCTGGGCGAGCCTCGCCACGGCCCGCCGGATCGGCGCGACCCTGTACGAGGACGGCCTGCGGCCCGCCCCGTTCGGCGTGCCCGACGCCGACGACGAGCAGGAGGCGTCGCGTGCGGAGCAACCGTGACCCGGAGCGGGGCGCCGAGGCGGTGACGACGCCGCGACCGGTCAACCCGTGGGCGGCCCTGCTGGTGCTGTGCCTCGGCAACTTCCTCATCCTGCTCGACACGAGCATCGTCAACACCGCCGTGCCGGACATGATGCGGTCCCTGGACACCGGGATCGACAGCATGCTCTGGGTGCTGAACGGTTACCTGCTGGCGCTGGCGTCGCTGCTGATCGTCGCCGGGCGCCTCGGCGACCTGTTCGGCCCGCGTACCGTCTTCATGGCCGGCATGGCGCTGTTCGCGGTGGCCTCCGTGCTCTGCGGGGCGGCCCAGTCCCCGGGGCAGCTCATCGCCGCGCGGGTGGTGCAGGGCGTGGGCGCCGCGGCGCTGCTGCCGCAGGCGCTGGTCCTCATCTCCGGCATCTTCCCGGCCGCGCGGCGGGGCGCCGCCTTCGGGATCTTCACCGCCGTCGCGGGCGTGGCCGCCGTCAGCGGCCCCACCCTCGGCGGTCTCGTGATCACCCGGCTCGGCTGGGAGTGGATCTTCTACCTGAACGTGCCGCTCAGCGTGGCGGGCGTCGCCCTCGCCTGGTGGCTCGTCCCCGACCTGCGCACCCGCCGGCCGCGCCACCTCGACGTGGTCGGCGTGCTCCTGGCCACCGCCGTGCTGGTGGGCCTCATGTACGCCCTCATCGAGGGCGAACGGCACGACTGGGGCACGGTACGCGGGCCCGTCAGCATCCCGGCGATCCTGGCCGCCGCGGCGCTGTGCGGAGTGGTCTTCGCGCTGCGCGAGCGCCGGCAGCGGGAGCCGCTCGTCCCGCCCGGGCTGTTCCGACTCGGCAACTTCGGCCCGGCGACCCTGATCACGCTCGTCAGCTCCTTCGGGCTGTACGGCTTCCTGCTGGTCTTCGTGATCGAGACGCAGGCGCTGCTCGGCATGAGCCCGCTGGAGTCGGGCCTCGCCGCGCTGCCCTGGACGGTGGTGCTCAGCGCCGTCGCGCCGGTCGCCGGGCGGCTCACCGACCGGCTCGGCGGTCGGCGCCTGCTCGCGGGCGGGCTCACCGTGTACGCGCTCGGCGTGCTCGGCATGGCGCTGCTGGTCACGCCGCACTCCACGGCCGGCACCTTCGTCCTGCCGCTGGTCGCCGTCGGCATCGGCATGGGGGCGTCCATCGCGCCGACCACCACCGAGGCGATGCGCCACGTCCCCGCCCAACTGGCCGGCGCCGCCGCGGGCGTGCTGAACACCGCACGGCAGGTCGGCGGCGCGCTCGGCGCGGCCGTCGTCGGTGCCGTCCTGCAACACCGGCTCGCCGACACCCTGCCCGAGGCCGCCCGCGCGGGGGCGGCGCAGCTGCCTCCCGAGGCCCGGGCGGACTTCCTGCACGGCTTCGGCGGGGCCGCCGGGGAAGGCGTCAAGCTGGGTGCCGGCCAGGCCGGCGGGTTCGTCGTGCCGCCCGGAACCCCGCCGGAGCTCGCCGACCGGTACCGCGACGTGGCCGCCGGCGCGTTCGCCGACGCGTTCCTGCCCGCCGTCCGGCCGGCCCTGGGGGTGGTGGTGGGCGTCCTGCTGCTCGGCGGGCTGTTCGCGCTCCGGCTGCGTGGGCGCCCCCCGACCGGCGACGAGGCGGATCCGTCGGTCGACGGCACCCCGCCGGTCGACGGCGGGCCGGGCCGCGAGGCCCCGGAGACGGTCGGACCGGGACGTGGCCGCCCGTCGCGCTCCGCACAGTGGGAGAAGACACCCACCACGCCACCCGCCGATGATTGATGCGCCGGCACCGACCCGATCGGCCGGCTCCCCCGTCAACCGCCGGCCGTACGGCGCCGGCGACGTGCGCCACCGCACCGGTCGAGGTCACCCCCCGCGACGAAGCCCGGGGCCCGCATCGTCCGTCCGGGTCGGGGCGGCACCGCAGCGAGAGGATGAGCGCGTGGCAGAACAGGACGTGTTCGCCGCCCTGGAGGCCGAGGGCGACGACGTCGACCGCATGGTCGCCGAGCTGGACGACGCCGGGTGGCGGACCCCCACCCCCGCCGAGGGCTGGACGGTCGCGCACCAGATAGCCCACCTGACCGCCACCTTCCGGATGGCCGGCCTGGCCGCCGCCGACCCGGACGGTTTCCAGGCCCTCATGTCGCGCATGAGCGGCAACTTCGACGCGAACGTGAACGCGGCGATGGCTCCGTACCTGGCCGAGGCGCCGGCGGCGCTGCTGGCCCGGTGGCGCGAGGAGCGGACCCTCGCCGAGAAGGCCCTCGCCGCCGTCCCGGCGGGGCAGCCGGTGCCCTGGCTCGTCCGGCCGCTCCCGGCGCCGGTGCTCGCCGCGGCGGGGATGATGGAGCTGTTCGGGCACGGCCAGGACATCGCCGATGCCCTCGGCGTACGCCGCCGCCGCACCGACCGGCTCCGGCCGCTCGTCGAGTTCGCGGTCCGCACCTGGGACTTCGGCTACCTGGCACGGGGGCTGGAGGTGCCGAGCAGCACGTTCCGCTTCGTCATCACCGCCCCGTCGGGCGCGGTCTGGTACTTCGGGCCGCCGGACGCCGAGCAGATCGTCAACGGCACCGCCGAGGACTTCTGCCTCCTGGTGACCCGGCGTCGGCACCGCGACGACCTGTCGCTGAAGGCCGTCGGCGCCGAGGCCCACCACTGGCTGGACATCGCCCAGGCGTACCGGGGCCCGGCCGGCCCGGGGCGGCGGCCGGGACAGTTCGCCACCTCCTGACGTCCCGTGCGCCCCGGCCGGACCGCCGGGGCGCACGGGCCACCCCGCGACCACGGCCGAGCGCCGTGGTCGCTTCCGTGTGCCCGGCCCCGCCATCGCGTACCGCCTGCGGCCGACCGGGGTCGGCACCAGGGCCCGACGCGGCGCGACGGCGGACCAGGACCAGGACCGGGGCCAAGGCCAAGGCCAAGGCGCCGCGAGCACGCGAACCATCGGGCCCGGCGGGCCTCGTCCCGGGAGGCGACGGAGGGCGGCCGGACGGCCGGACGTACGACGAACCGCCGCCGGCGGGCCGACGGCGGACGCGGGGTACGACGCGACCCGGGCCCGGGAGCGGGACGCGGCCGGCCGGAGCCGGTCGTCGCCTCCCGCGCCCGGGCCCGGGTCGACGGGGTGGGCCGGGTCAGCCCTTGACCGGGCTCGACTGGTAGGACAGGACCCGCCAGTCGTCGTCGACGCGGACGGTGACGAAGACGATGCGGCTGCTCCGCTCGGGGGCGACCCCGGTCTCGCCGGCCAGCAGGATGCCGCCCTCGGCGACGACCAGGGCGGAGTCCCGGTGCAGCATGCTGATCTCGACGGGCTCGAAGGTCATCCGGGCCCCCTTGTACGGGCCGGCGAACGCGTCGGTCAGCCAGGCGCGGATCTCGTCCCGGCTCTTCAGCTGGTCGTCGCCCATCAGCATGCTGCCGTTGTCGGTGAACATCTCGGCGATGGCGTCGGCGTCGTTGGCGTCCCAGTTGGCCCGCACGCGCAGCGGCGCGGTGAAGGCGTGGCCCTCCTCCCCGTTGCTGTACGCCCCGTAGTGCTTCGCCCACTGCTTGGACTGCTCGACGAGCGACGCTGCCTTGTTGGTCATGGTGTGCTCCTCTGCCGGGTGTCGGATGTGAGTGGTCGCCGGCGCTCCGGTCGCGTCGGCGCGGGTACCGCTGGTGGTCGCCGCCTCGGGCCACGGCCGGTCGCGTCGCCGGCCGCAGCCCCGCCCGACGCGCTACCGCGCCGGGCCCGCCGCACCGGCGGCCAGCGCGGGTTCGGTGGCCGCGGCCACCCCCTTGATCAGGTCCGCGGCCTTCTCGCCGATGGCGATGGTCGCGGCGTTCGGGTTGCCGCTGACCAGGCGGGGCATCACGGACGCGTCCGCGACCCGCAGCCCGTCGACGCCGAGGACGCGCAGCTCCGCGTCGACCACGGCGCCCATCGCGCAGGTGCCGGCCGGGTGGTAGATGGAGTGCGCGTACTGGCGGACGTAGTCGCGCAGGTCGGCGTCGGACTCCGACGCCGGCGGCCGGAACGGCCGCTCCGTGTACGGCGCGAGGGCCGGCTGCCGGGCGATGTCCAGCCCGATCCGCAGGGCCGCCACCGCGTCGTCCAGGTCGGACTCCTCGGCGAAGTAGTTGTGCACGATCTTCGGCTTCGCGGTGGGGTCGGCCAGGGCGAGCAGCACGCTGCCCCGGCTGCGCGGCGCCAGCATCGACGGACCGTAGGACAGGGCGTGGTCCGTGGGCGTGCCCAGGCCGTTGTCGGCGAACATCACCGGCGCGGAGAGGAACTCCACGTCCGGCGCGGCCAGGCCGTCGGAGGTCCGGACGAACCCGCCGGCCTCCGGGCCGTTGGAGGTCATCGGCCCCCGCCCCTCGGACATGAACTGCTCGAGGTCGTCCGGGGTGCCGGCGGCGATCAGGCTGACCGGGTGCGAGTGGGCGTAGATCAACGGCACCAGGACGTGGTCCTGGAGGTTCTGCCCGACCTGCGGCTGGTCCAGCACGACCGGCACTCCGAGCGCCGTGAGCAGCGCCGCCGGCCCGATGCCGGAGAGCATGAGCAGCTGCGGCGAGTTGTACGCCCCGCCGGACAGCACCACCTCCCGCTCGGCCCGGATCTCGACGTCCTCGCCGAGCCGCTGGCCCACCACGCCCACCGCCCGGCCGTTCTCGATGAGCACCCGGTGCACCTGGAGGTTCACCTCGACGGTCAGGTTGGGCCGGTCGGCCACGGGGTGCAGGAAGGCGGTGGCGGTGCTGGCCCGCCGGCCGTCGCGCTGGGTCAGCTGGAACAGCCCGAAGCCGTCCTGCTCGGCGCCGTTGAAGTCGTCGTTGGCGCCGAAGCCCGCCTCCTGGGCGGCGGCGACGAAGGCGGCGGACATCGGGTTGCGGGACCGGCCGTCGGAGACCCGCAGCGGACCGCCGGCCCCGTGGTAGGCCGACTCGCCCCGCTCGTTGTCCTCCGACCGCTTGAAGTACGGCAGCAGCTCGTCGAAGCTCCACCCGGGCTGGTTCCACCCGTCGAAGTCCGACCGGTGGCCCCGGACGTAGATCATGGTGTTGATCGAGCTGGTGCCGCCCAGCACCCGGCCGCGGGGCAGGTAGATCCGGCGGCGGTCCAGGTGCGGCTCGTCGTGCGTGTCGTAGTCCCAGTCGAGCTGGGTGCGGAACAGCTGGCCGAACGCCACCGGAACGTGCACGTTCTGCGCCGTGTCCGCCGGGCCGGCCTCGACGAGGCAGACCCGGACGTCGGGATCCTCGCTCAGTCGCGCGGCCAGCACGCAGCCCGCCGATCCCGCCCCGACGATTACATAGTCGTACATCCACCCCTCCTCGTCGCGTGCCCGCCCGCAGGCGTGACATCAGCGCAGCTGGTACGGATCCGGGGCGGCACCCGGCGTCGCCGGGTGCCGCCGCCCGGGCCCGGTGTCAGATGTAGAAGCTGTTCGGCTCCTGGCCGCAGAGCACCCGGCCGTAGAGCTCGAAGTTGGTCTGCGGGGTCATCAGGGCGTGCAGGTTGACCGTGTGCACGTCCCGGGCGATCCGCTGGATCGGCACCGAGCTGTAGACCGAGGAACCGCCGCTGGCCAGGGCCAGCACCTCCACCGCCTCGCGGCCCAGCTGGCAGACCGCGCCCACGTCGGCGCGCGAGCGGACCCGCTCCTCGAGCGTCCACGGCTCGCCCGAACGGCCCTTGCTGTCGGTCAGGTCCGCGACCCGGTAGCCGTGGAACTCGGCCTGGTCGGCCTTGAGCGTCGCCTCGGCCACCTGGAGGTGGGTCACCGGCGCCTCGGCCTGGCTGCCGTAGTCGGTGTAGGTGATCTTCCGGCCGGGCAGCCGCTCGAAGAACACCTCCCGGGCGGCCCGGGCCAGCCCGATCACGGTGCCGACCGAGGACGCGGCGGCGACGCCGAGCAGGGGCGCCCGGTACATCGGCGACTCGGCGTTGAGCTTCGAGGCGTACTGGCCCTGAAGCACGGCCGGCAGCGGCAGCACCCGCTCCTGCGGCACGAAGACGTCCCGGGCGACGGTGGTGACGCTGCCCGAGCCCCGCATCCCCGCGGTGTGCCAGTCGTCGACGACCTCCAGGTCCGACATGGGCACCAGCATCATGAGGGGCATCGGGGTGCCGTCCGGCGCCGCCCCCATCGCGATGATCTCCTGCCACTGGCTGTGCAGGGCTCCGCTGATGAAGCCCCACTGGCCGTTGAGCAGCACACCCCCCGGCCGGGGCTGCGCGTTGCCGGTCGGGCTCAGCGTGCCGCAGACCCGCACGTCGGGCGTGCCGAAGACCTCGTCCTGCACCTCGTCGGGGAACATCCCGACCATCCAGCCCGGGATGCACCACACCGAGGCGGTCCAGGCGACGGAGCCGTCACCCCGGGCCAGCTGGGCCGTCACGTCGGTCAGCGTCCGGGTGTCCGACTCGTACCCCCCGTACCGCTTCGGGATCCGCATCCGGAACAGGCCGGCGTCGGCCATCGCCTCGACCACCTCGTCGTGCATGCGGCGGTTCTCCTCGGACCAGCTCGCGTGCTTCTGCAACAGGGGCACCAGCTCCGTCGCGCGACGCACCAGTTCCGTGCCGGGCACCGTCTGGGTGACGTCCACCCTGACCTCCTCGATAATCGTCGGTTCGGCGGTTACACCACCGCCGCGTGACCGCCGGGCGCACGGCACGGGACCGGGCCAGCGGGGGCATCCGCCCCGGTCGCGTCCGGTCCGGCCAGCCGTCACCGGCGGCGGGCGGCGCGGTCGCTCGGGGCGCGCCCCGCCTGGGGTGGCCCTGGCATCGTCTGCTCCCGCCGGAGGTCGACGCATCTCCGCAAGTGCGGTGTCGCGGGATTCGCCGCCGGCCACTCCCGCGCCCCGCCCCGACCGGCCGGCTCGACGGCCTGCCCCGGCCTGCCCGGCAGCGCAATCAGAGAGATGCAGTCGGTGACGGGCCCCGGCAACGATTCGGGGTAGCGATCACGACCGGTACCCGGCGTCGGCGCATCCCGCCGCCCGAACCGACGAAGGAGCACCCCCATGACCACGACCACCCAGGCCAACCGACCCGACCTCGACGCCTACTACGGCCCCTTCACCAGTGAGAAGGAGAAGGAGGCCCTCGGCGTTCCGCTGCGGCTGGTCGCCGCCTGGAGCCGCAACGACGCCGCCGGCGTCGCCGACAGCTTCACCGAGGACGGCATCCTCATCCTCCCCGGCGACGTCTACAAGAAGGGCCGCGACGAGATCTACTCGTTCATGGCCGCCGCGTACGCCGGCCCGTTCAAGGGCACCGGCGTCACCGGCAACCCCGTCGACGTGCGGTTCGTCAACGACGAGGTCGCCCTGCTGCGCACCCATGGCGGCATCCTCGCCCCCGGCGAGACCGAGATCGCCCCGGAGCTCGCCGTCCGCTCCACGTGGATCGTCGTCAAGCGCGACGGCGAGTGGAAGCTCGCCGGCTACCAGAACAGCCCGCGCGGCGCCGGCGCGACGCTGCGCTGGTGACCGTCCATCCCCCCGTGACGATCGGCAAGGAGCACCCATGACCACCAAGGCAGCGTCGCGGTGGGGCGACGCGACGGAGATCCTCGAGGCCGCCCGCGTCGCGGAGGACCACTCCTACTACCGGGAATTCGTCAGCGACGACGAGAAGGCCGTCCTGGCCGTACCGCAGCTGATCCAGGCCGCGTGGAAGGCCAACGACCCGGACTTCTTCGCCGACCTCTTCGCGGAGAACGGCAGCCTGCTCATGGGCGACGAGCAGCTGACCAGCCGCGACGAGATCCGCGCCTTCATGACCAAGGGGTTCGCGGGCCCGTACCGGGGCGCCTACGTCAAGGGCTACCCGGTGTCGGTGAACTTCCTGCACCCGGACGTCGCCATGGTGGTCACCGGCGGCGGCATCATCCTCGCCGGCGAGAGCGAGGTCGCCCCCGAGCGGCACATCCGGGCCACCTGGATCATCGTCCGCCAGGACGACGGCCGCCCGCTGCTGCTCTCGCACCAGAGCAGCCCCGTCACCGGCTGACCCCGGGGGCCGGTCCCGTCGGGGCCGGCCCCCACCCGCACTCCCAACCAGCGACGTACGAGGAGAGACCGATGTCGACAGAACCTGCCCAGTCCGTGGAGCGGCCGTCGCCGGCGCGGATGTACGACTACTTCCTCCACGGCACGAACAACTACCCGGTGGACCGGGCCGCGGCGGAGGCCGTGATCGGGCGGGTCGGACAGACGCTCACCCGCGACGTGGTGTGGGAGAACCGCCGGTTCCTGGGCCGCGCCGTCCGGCACCTCGCCGAGGAGTGCGGGATCCGGCAGTTCATCGACGTCGGGGCGGGCCTGCCGAGCCAGGAGAACACCCACCACGTGGCGCGGCGGGCCGTCTCCCAGCCCCGGGTGATCTACGTGGACAACGACCCGGCGGTCGCCGAGCACGGCAAGCGCCTGCTCACCGAGGACGAGCGGGCCAACACCGGGATCTTCACCGCCGACCTGCGCGACCCCGGCTCGATCCTCGACCACCCCGACACCAAGTCCCTGATCGACTTCTCCCAGCCCGTCGGCGTGCTGTTCATCGCGGTCTTCCACTTCATCCGGGACAGCGAGGACCCGAAGGGCATCATCCGGGCCTTCCGCGACCGGCTGGCGCCCGGCTCGTACCTGGCCCTGTCCCACCTCTGCGTGGAGGGCGGGCCGGACGAGGAGCGCCAGATGATGGAGGACAGCTACCGCAACGCCACCGCGCCGATGGTCTACCGGACCGCCGCGCAGATCGCCGACCTCTTCGAGGGCTTCGAGCTCGTCGCGCCCGGGCTCGTGCCGACCGGCCGCTGGCGGCAGGACGACCCCGACGCCACCTCCACCGACCGGATGTACGCCGGGGTGGCCCGCAAGCTCTGACCCGTACCGCCGACCGCCGCACCGCACCCACCAGGACCGCACAACCGAGGAGAGACATGCGCGTCGTGTTCGCCCTGTGGCCCAACCCGGCCCACCTGTACCCGCTGGTTCCGCTCGCGTGGGCGTTGCAGAGCGCCGGCCACGAGGTCCGCGTCGCGTCCCACCCCGTCCTGGCGGAGAGCACGCTGGCGGTCGGGCTGACCCCGGTCGCGGTCGGCGACCCGGAGATCATGCCGATGGGCCCCGGTCGGCCGCAGCCGCGCAGCGTCAAGCAGCGGCTCGACCGGATCACCGAGGCGCTGGAGCTGACCCCGGCGGACAAGGAGGTCTGGGACGTCTTCTACCAGTTCATGCTGCCGTCCATGTGGGACTTCCACCCGGTCGGATCCACCGCCCGCGACCCGCACCCGGTCCTCGACGACCTGGTCGCCTTCACCCGCGACTGGCAGCCCGACCTGGTGCTCTGGGACCCGTGCTTCCCGGCCGGCGCGGTGGCGGCGCGCGTCGCCGGTGCGGCGCAGGCGCGGCTGCTCTGGGGGCTGGACTACTTCGCCTCGACCATGGACCGCTTCGCCGAGGCCGCCGCCCGACCGGGCCCGGGCCCGGAGGAGAACCCGCTGGTCGAGACCATGCGGCCGGCCGCCGAGCGGTACGGGCTGGAGATCGACGACGAGCTGCTGCTGGGCCAGTGGACCGTCGACCCCACTCCCCCGGGCGTACGCCTGCCCACCAGCGTCCGGACCGTGCCGACGCGCTGGGTGCCCTACTCGGGGCAGACGGTGCTCCCCCGGTGGCTGCACCACCGGCCGGAGCGGCCCCGCGTCGCGCTCTCCCTCGGGCTGTCCCAGCGGATGTACTTCAAGGGCGGCTGGGACCACGTGCCCGGCCTGCTGGAGATGGTCTCCGACCTGGACGTCGAGGTGGTCGCGACGCTCAACGCCGACCAGCTGGCCGGCATGCCCACCCTGCCGAAGAACGTCCGCGCGGTGGACTACCTGCCCCTGACCCAGCTGCTGCCGTCCTGTTCGGCGATGGTGCACCACGGCGGCATGGGCACCTTCGCCAGCGCGGTGGCGCTGCGGGTGCCGCAGCTGATCACCGACTCCGACGACGACAACGGCATGATCACCATCGAGGCCGACGGCCTGGAGTGGTCGATGGCCACGAAGCACATCGAGTCGTCGGTGACCGCCCGCTGCGTCGCCGAACGCGGCGCGGGACTGGTCCTGGACATCAAGAACCTCTCCGTGGACGCGATGCGCAAGCAGCTCGTCCGCGTGCTGGACGAGCCGGCGTTCCGGCAGGGGGCCGACTCCCTCTACGACGACCTGCTCGCCACGCCCAGCCCGACCGAGACCGTCCCGGTGCTGGAGAAGCTCACCCGGCGGTACCGGGCCTGACCCGGCACCGCCGTCGCCGCCGGCGGGCGGGCCCCTGCGCACGCCCGCCGGCACCGTCCGCTCCCGCACCGCCCGCCCGCGGCCCACCCGGGTGGCGCGCCCCGCGCCGCCCCGCTGCCGGCTGCCCGCCGCCGCCCCCGCGTCGCCGCCGGTGCACGGGCGTCCTCGACGACAGGAGAAGCGATGATCAACGTCTTCCAGCCGACCCTCGGCGCCGAGGAGCTCGACGCCGTGCGCGCCGTCTTCGACAGCAGCTGGCTGGGGCACGGGCCGCGTACCAGGGAGTTCGAGCAGGAGTTCGCCGCGCACGCCGGGCTGGTGCCCGAGCGGACCATCTTCATCAACTCGGCCACGGCCGGGCTCTTCCTCGCCGTGGAGCTGTTGGCCCTCGGGCCCGGTGACGAGGTGGTGCTGCCCTCGATCAGCTTCGTCGGCGCCGCCAACGCCATCGCCTCGGCCGGCGCCCGGCCGGTCTTCTGCGATGTCGATCCGCGCACGCTCAACCCCTCCGTCGCCGACGTGGAACGGGCCCTGACCCCCACCACGAAGGCGGTGATCCTGCTGCACTACGGCGGCGTGCCCGGCGAGGTGGCCGAGATCGCCGAGCTGTGCCGCCGGCGCGGGGTCGCCCTGGTGGAGGACGCGGCGTGCGCCGTCGCGTCGACCGTCGACGGGCGTCCCTGCGGCAGCTTCGGCGACATCGCCATGTGGAGCTTCGACGCGATGAAGATCCTGGTCACCGGCGACGGCGGGATGCTGCACGTACGCGACGCGGAACTGGCCCGGCGGGCCCACCGCCTGGCGTACCACGGCCTGGAGCACGCCAGCGGCTTCTCCGCCGCCGGCAAGGGGGTGCCGCACCGCTGGTGGGAGCTGGACGTGCGGGAGTTCGGCCGCCGGGTGGTCGGCAACGACCTCACCGCGGCGATCGGCCTGGTCCAGCTCCGCCGCCTGCCCGGGTTCGTCGCGCGCCGGCGGGAGATCGCCGCGGAGTACGACCGCCTACTCGCCGACGTCGAGGGCGTCCGGCTCCCCCCGCCGTTGCCCGCCGGGCAGCGCAGCTCGCACTACTTCTACTGGGTGCAACTCGACCCGGAGATCCGCGACCAGGTGGCCGCCGACCTGCTCGACATCGGCATCTACACCACGTTCCGCTACGCGCCGCTGCACAAGGTGCCCGCGTACGGCGCCGGTTGGCACCTGCCCGGCGCCGACGAGGCGGCACGGACCACCCTCCTCCTACCGCTCCACCAGGGACTGGACGATGCAGACGTACGAACGGTCGTCGACGGCTTGCGCAAGTCCGTCGAGCAGCGGCAGGGCGGCACCCGTGACTGACCCGACGGCGCGGCCGGCCGCCGGCCCACCCGGGCGGCGGGGCGCCGGGGGTACGCGATGAAGGCCCTGGTGCTCTCCGGCGGCGCCGGCACCCGGCTGCGCCCGCTGAGCCACTCGATGCCCAAGCAGCTCGTCCCGGTGGCGAACAAGCCGGTCCTGGAGCACGTGCTGGAGAACGTCCGCGACGCCGGGGTGACCGAGATCGGCGTGATCGTGGGCGCCTGGGCCGACCAGATCAGCGAGGTCCTCTCCGACGGCTCCCGCCTCGGGGTGCGGCTGACCTACCTGCGTCAGGACCGGCCCCGCGGGCTGGCCGACTGCGTCCGGCTGGCCCGGCCGTTCCTCGGCGACGACGACTTCGTCATGTACCTCGGCGACGTCATGCTGCCCGACGGCGTGGCCCGGTACGCCGACCGGTTCCGCCGCCACCGGCCCGCGGCCCAGGTGCTCGTGCACAAGGTGGACGATCCGCGCGCCTTCGGCATCGTCGAACTCGACCCCGACGGTACGGTACGCCGCCTGGTGGAGAAGCCCCGGCAGCCGCGCGGGGACCTCGCCCTGGTCGGCGTCTACTTCTTCACCCCGGCCATCCACGCCGGCGTCGACGCCATCACGCCCAGTGCGCGCGGCGAGCTGGAGATCACCGACGCGGTGCAGTGGCTGGTCACCAACGGCGCCGAGGTGCGCGCCAGCGAGTACGACGGGTACTGGCGCGACACCGGCCAGGTGGCGGACCTGCTGGCCTGCAACCGGCACCTGCTCGACGCCCAGCCGCGCGCGGTCGCCGGCAGCGTCGATCCGGCCAGCGAGCTGACCGGCGCCGTGGTCGTGGAGCCGGGCGCCCGCATCGTCGCCAGCCGCGTCGAGGGGCCGGTGGTCATCGGCGCGGGCGCCGTGGTCGAGGGCTCCCGGATCGGCCCGCACACCGCGATCGGGCCCGGCTGCCGGCTCGTCGACGCCGAGGTGGCCGACTCGATCGTGCTGGCGGACGCCTCGATCACCGCCGTCCGTGGACTGCGCGGCTGCCTGATCGGCCGCTCCGCCACGGTCAGCCTCAGCCCGGCGGCCGGAAGCCGGCTGGTGGTCGGCGACCACAGCCGGATCGAGTTCGCCGCATGACGCCCGTACGGCCGCCGACCGACGCCCGCTGCCGGGCACGATCCGAGAGGAAGATGGGATGAGCGACCCCAAGGCACTGCTGCTGGACAGCGTCCGCAAGTACCACCAGGAGGTCCAGGAGGAGCGGCCGTTCGTCCCGGGCGAGACCGAGATCTGGCCCTCGGGCGCGGTGCTGGGCGCCGAGGAGCGGGTGGCGCTGGTCGAGGCCGCGCTGGACCTGCGCATCGCGTCCGGGCAGAACGCCCGCCGGTTCGAGTCGGCCTTCGCCCGCAAGCTGCGGGTCCGCAAGGCGCACCTGTGCAACTCCGGCTCCTCGGCCAACCTGCTGGCGGTCTCGGCGCTCACCTCCGCCCAGCTCGGCGACCGGCGGCTGCGCCGCGGCGACGAGGTGATCACGGTGGCGGCCGGGTTCCCCACCACGGTCAACCCGATCCTGCAGAACGGGCTGGTGCCGGTCTTCGTCGACATCGAGCTGGGCACCTACAACGCCACCGTCGAGCGGGTGGCCGCCGCGATCGGCCCGAAGACCAGGGCCATCATCCTGGCCCACGCGGTGGGCAACCCGTTCGCGGTCGCCGAGATGGCGCAGCTCGCCAAGGAGCACGACCTGTTCCTCATCGAGGACAACTGCGACGCGGTCGGTTCCTTCTACGACGGCCGGCCCACCGGCAGCTTCGGCGACCTGGCCTCGGCGAGCTTCTATCCCGCGCACCACATGACGATGGGCGAGGGCGGGTGCGTGGTCACCAACAACCTGGCCCTGGCCCGGATCGTGGAGTCGCTGCGCGACTGGGGCCGGGACTGCTGGTGCGACCCGGGCAAGAGCAACACCTGCATGAAGCGGTTCGAGCACCAGCTGGGCACCCTCCCGGAGGGCTACGACCACAAGTACATCTACTCGCACGTCGGGTACAACCTGAAGACCACCGACCTGCAGGCCGCCCTGGGGTTGGCCCAGCTGGCCCGGGTCGACGAGTTCTGCGCCGCCCGGCGGCACAACTGGCGGCGCCTGCGCGAGGGCCTGGACGGGGTGCCGCACCTGCTGCTGCCCCACGCCACGCCGCGCAGCGACCCGAGCTGGTACGGCTTCGTGATCACCGTGGAGCCGGGGGCGCCGTTCGACGTGCCCGAGCTGGTGGGCTTCCTGGAGGACCGCAAGATCGGCACGCGGCGGCTGTTCGCGGGCAACCTGACCCGCCACCCCGCGTACGCCGACCAGCAGTACCGGGTGGTCGGCGAGCTGACCAACAGCGACATCGTGACCAGCCAGACCTTCCACGTCGGGGTCTTCCCCGGGCTCACCGACGAGATGATCGACTACGTCGTCTCGTCCATCCGGGAGTTCGTCAAGACCTACGGCTGACCGGCGGGATCCCGCCCTGGGACCCGGCAGCTTCCCTGATTGGAGCACAGATGGGCGTTCTGTCCGACCGACGAGATCCTCGGGTGGCGGTCGTCGGGCTCGGCTACGTCGGGTCCTGCATCGCCGCGGTCCTGGCCGAACGGGGCCTGGACGTGGTGGGCGTGGACGTCGACCCACACCTGGTCGACGAGTTGCGCGCCGGGCACTGCCGGTTCGAGGAGCCCGGCCTGCCGGAGCTGGTCCGCGCCGGCATCGAGGGCGGCCGGCTGCGGGTGTCCACCGACTACGCGGCGCTGGCGGAGACCGACGTCGTCCTCGTCACCGTCGGCACGCCGGTGCGCCGCGACGGCTCGCTCGCCGACGAGCAGCTCCGCGGCGCCTGCGTCGAGCTGGCCCGCCACCTGCGACCCGGCCAACTGGTCGTGATCAAGAGCACGGTCCCGCCGGGCACCACCCGGGACTTCGTCCTGCCGCTGCTGGAGCGCGGCGGGCTGAGCGGCGGGAAGGACTTCGGGATCGCCTTCACCCCGGAGCGGCTCGCCGAGGGCACCGCACTGCGGGAGTTGCGGACCTTTCCCATCGTCGCCGGCGGCCTGGACGCCGACAGCACCCGGGCGGCCGGCGGGTTCTGGCAGCGGGCGCTGGGGGTGGACGTGATCCCGGTGGACTCGCTGGAGGCGGCGGAGATCGTCAAGCTCGCCGACAACTGGTGGATCGACCTCAACATCGCGCTCGCCAACGAGCTGGCCAAGTTCAGCGCGCTGTTCGACGTCGACGTCCTGGACGTGATCGCCGCCGCCAACAGCATCCCGAAGGGCAAGAGCAACATCAACATCCTGCTGCCCAGCGTCGGGGTGGGCGGCTCCTGCCTGACCAAGGACCCCTGGATGGTCTGGCACTCGGCCCGGGAGCGGGGCCTGGAGATCCTCACCGCGCCGGCCGGCCGGCAGGTGAACGCGGGGATGCCGGGTTACACGGCGCGCCTGGTGCTGGACGAGCTGGCCGCGCTCGGCAGGTCGGCGGAGACGGCGACGGTGACCGTGCTGGGGTTGGCGTTCAAGAACGACACCGGCGACCTGCGGGCCACCCCGACGCTGCCGGCCGTCGCGGCCCTGCGCGAGGCCGGCTGCGAGGTCCGCCTGCACGATCCCCTGGTCGACCCGGACGAGGCGGAGAAGCTCTTCGGGCTGCGGCCGGTCGCCGACCTCGACGAGGCGGTGCGGGGCGCGGACTGCCTGGCCGTCCTGGCCCACCACCGGCGGTTCGCCGAGATCGACTACGCCGCGCTGCCGGTGGCCCGGCCGTGCCTGGTGCTCGACGGGCGCGCGTACTTCCCGAAGGACAGGATCGCCGGGCTGCGGGCCGCCGGGTACCACTACCGGGGGATCGGCCGGTGAGCGCGCGGGTGGTGGTGACCGGCGGGCACGGCTTCATCGGCGGTCACCTGGTGGACCGGTTGCTGGAGCGCGGCGACGACGTCACCGTCTTCGACGGCCCGGCGCCGCCGGTGGGGCGCTCGCCGGCCGCGGCGCACGCCCGGCTGGTGGAGGGCGACGTGCGCGACCCGGGCCGGCTGGCCGAGGCGATCACCTCCGGGGTCGACGTCGTCTACCACCTGGCCGCCGTGGTGGGCGTCGACCAGTACCTGTCCCGCCCGCTGGACGTCGTCGACATCAACTTCACCGGTACCCGCAACGTGCTGGACCTGGCCTGCCGGGCCGGCGCCCGCGTCGTGCTGGCCAGCACCAGCGAGGTCTTCGGCAAGAACCCGGCGGTGCCGTGGGCGGAGGAGGACGACCGGGTGCTCGGCGCGACGTCCGCCGACCGCTGGACGTACTCGTCGAGCAAGGCCCTCACCGAGCACCTCACGTACGCCTTCGCCCGGCAGCACGGGCTGGCGGCCACCATCGTCCGCTACTTCAACGTCTACGGTCCCCGGCAGCGCCCGGCGTACCTGGTCAGCCGTTCCGTGCACCGGGCGTTGAACGGGCGTCCGGTGGTGGTCTACGACCAGGGGCGGCAGACCCGCTGCTTCACCTTCGTCGACGACGCCGTCGCCGGTACGCTCGCCGCCGCCACCAGCCCGGCGGCGCTCGGCGAGTCGTTCAACATCGGCAGCATGGTGGAGAACACCATCGGCGAGGTGGCGGAGATGATCGGCACGCTCACCGGCACCGCCGCGGTGACCGACGTGGACACCAGCCGGGCGCTGGGCAGTGCCTACGAGGACCTGGCCCGGCGGATCCCGGACACCACGAAGGCGCGCACGGTGCTGGGCTGGAAGTGCGAGGTGCCGTTGCGTACCGGCCTGGAGCGGACGGTGCACTGGGCCCGGGAGAACCCGTGGTGGTTGGCCCTGCCCGACACCGGCGCGAACTGACGTCCCGACACCGAGGCGCCGCCCGACCCGCCGGGGTCGGGCGGCGCCGTCGTGCGTGCACCCGGTCCGCCGGCACCGCCGACGGGGGACGCGGGTCCCGCCAGGCGACCCGCGACAGCTCCGGGTGCCGCTCGGACGTACGCGAACGGCGTGCGGCCGGGGTGGACTGCTCCACCCCGGCCGCACGGTCGCGCCGCGACCGACCCGTCAGCGCCGGGCCGACGCGGGCGTCTCGTCGGTGCCGCCGGCCGGGACCGCCGGGGCATCGACGACCGGTTCCTCGGCCGCCGGGCGTACTCGGCGCAGCAGCAGCGCCGAGGCCACGGCCGCGATCACCGCGATCACCGCGCTGACCAACCCGGCCACGTTGAACCCGCTGGTGAACGCCGCCCTGGCGGCCTCGAGCAGGGCGCTCCCGGTCTGCTCGGAGAGCTGCCCGGTCACCGCGCTCGCGCCGGCCAGCGAGTCGCCGGCCGCCTCCCTGACCTGCGCGGGCAGGTCGGCGGGGAGGGCCGGGGCGATCTCGCTGCGGTAGACGGCGGTGCCGACGCTGCCCAGCACCGCGACGCCGAGCGCCACCCCCAGCTCGGTGCTCGTCTCCGACATCGACGACGCCGAGCCGGCACGTTCGGGCGGCGCCGCCCCGATGATCAGGTCCGTGCCCAGCACGGCACCGGGACCGAAGCCGAGATAGACGATCACCAGACCGGTCACCGCGAGGCCGAGCCCACCGGCGGTGCCCACCTGGCTCAGCAGCGCGAAGCCGACCGCGGCGATCGCCATGCCGCCGGCGACCACGTAGCCCGGGGCGAACTTCTGCGCGATCATCGGCGCCAGCATCGAACCGACCAGCATGGACACCGCGTACGGCAGCATCCAGAGCCCGGCCCGCAGCGGGGAGAGGCCCTCGACCAGCTGGGCGTACTGGGCGAAGAGCAGCGCGATGCCACCGATGGTCGACCCGCCGAGCAGCATGATGCCCAGGGCCGCGCTGAAGGTCCGGTTGGCGAACAGCCGCACCTCGAGCAGCGGGTTGGTGAGGCGGCGCTGCCGCGCCACGAAGATCACGCCCACCACCACACCGACGACCATGGCCAGGATGGGCCGGACGCCGAAGCCGTCCTTCGCCAGCTCCTTGAGGCCGTAGACGAAAGGCAGGATGGTGGCCAGCGACAGCACCACGCTGAACAGGTCGAGCCGCCCTGCCTCCGGGTTGCGGTACTCGGGCAGCAGCAGCGGCGCGGCCACCAGCAGCACGACCATCACCGGTACGCCCAGCAGGAAGACCCCGCCCCACCAGAACGACTCGAGCAGCACGCCGCCGACCAGCGGTCCGATGATCGCGCCGATCATGAAGCAGCTCATCCAGAGGCCGATGGCCATGGTGCGCTGCTGCGCGTTGCGGAACATGTTGCTGATCAGCGACAGCGTGGAGGGCATCAGGGTCGCCCCGGCCACGCCCAGCAGCGCCCGGGTGGCGATCAACATCTCGGCGCTGCTCGAGTAGGCGGCGATCACCGACGCCACGCCGAAGGCCGCCGCGCCGATCATGAGCAGCCGGCGGCGGCCGATCCGGTCACCGAGGGTCCCCATGGTCACCAGGAATCCGGCGATCATGAAGCCGTAGATGTCCATGATCCAGAGCAGCTGGGCGGCGTCCGGCGCCAGGTCGGCGCTCAGCTGCGGTAGCGCCAGGTAGAGCACGTTGAGATCCAGCGACAGCAGCAGGGTGGGCAGCGTGAGCACGGCCAGGCCGATCCACTCGCGCCGGCCCGCTCTCGGTTCCGCCTCGCTCGCGTTCACATCCATCGTGGTCCTTCCTCCGTATCGGTGCGGCGCCTAGTTGTCGTACTCGTCGTGCAGCCGCCACCAGCCGTACGGCTCCTCCTGCGGGCGTCCGTCCGGGGTGTCCTCCCAGGTCTCCTGGCGGCCGAGCGGGGTGAGGTCGAGCAGCGTCCAGTTGCTGCCGAGCGCCTCGACGCCCCGCTCCGAGGTGAAGTAGGTGCGGTACACCTCGTCGCCGTCGCGCAGGAAGACGCTCAGCCCGAACGCCTCCCCCGCCTTCGTGGTGAGCCCGAGGTCGGTGTTGAAGTCGGTGCCGTGGGACGAGTACCAGGGCAGCGTCCAGCCCATCCGCTCCTTGAGCGGGGTGATCTCCGCCAGCGGCGCCCGGGAGATCAGCGCCAGGGTGGTGTCCCGGGCGTTCAGGTGGGCGGGGTGGCCGAGGTTGTCGACGAACATCGAGCACCCCTCGCAGTAGTGCGACTCGCCCGGCCTGAGCATGAAGTGGTAGACGATCAGCTGACGCCGACCGTCGAAGATGTCGGCGAGGTTGGCCTTGCCGCCCGGGCCCTCGAAGACGTATTCCTTGTGGATCCGTGTCATGGGCTGCCTGCGGCGCTCCGCGGCCAGCGCGTCCCGGGCCCGGGTCGCCTCCTTCTCCTTGGCGAGCAGCCGCTCCCGGGCGGTGTCCCATTCCGACTGCGACACGATCGTCGGCAGGTTCATGCTGTCTCTCCATTCGTGGTCACGGACGCCCCCTGCCGGGAGCGGTGGCGACGGGCGCGGGCGCTCCGGCGTACCGGAGGGGGCGCGGGCCGTCGCACGGCACGGACGCCGACCGACGCCCTGGGCACGCTCCCGCGCCGGTGTCGCCCGCCCTCCGGCCGGCTCGTTGGCGGTCGACCTGGATCTGCCGGCCCGGGACGCGCACGCGGTCGCACCATGACATCCGGTGGGCCTCCCTCGCCTCGCCGGGCCGGATCCGTCGCCGGTCCCACTCTGCCGCCCACCGCTCCCGGTCCACTCCCGGTCTTCTCCCGGTGCGCTCCCGGTCGCCGCGCCGCCGCGCCGCGCCGTGACCGCGCGTCGTCGGTGCGCTGCGCTACGGTGACGCCATGCGTTTCGGGCTCCTCGGTCCGTTGGCGGTCTGGACGACGGACGGCGCACCGGTCACCGTGCCCGATCTGAAGGTTCGTGTCCTGCTCGCCGACCTGCTGGCGCACCAGGGCCGCCCCGTCCCCGTCGACCGGCTGGTCGAGGACCTGTGGGGCGAGCGCCGGCCGGCCAATCCCAGCGGGGCGCTACAGACCAAGGTCTGGCAGCTGCGGCGGGCGTTGAACGACGCGGAGGCCGGCGGCAGGGACGCGGTGGTGTCCCGACCGCCCGGATATCTGCTGCGCACCGCACCCGGGCAGACCGACGCAGACCGGTTCGGCGCGCTGGTCGAGCGGGCCACCGGCACGGCCGCCCCACCCGCCCGGGTCGCGCTGTTGGACGAGGCCCTGGCCCTGTGGCGTGGCCCGGTGCTGGCCGACTTCGCCGACGAGCCGTTCACCCGCCCGCTGGCCACCCGGCTGGAGGAGCAGCGCCTGGTGGCCGTCGAGGAGCGGGCCGAGGCCCGGCTGGTCCTCGGCGAGCACCAGCTGCTGGTCGGGGAGCTCGCCGACCTGGTGGCGCGGCACCCGTTCCGGGAACGGGCCCGCGCCCTGCAACTGCGCGCCCTCTACCGGGCCGGGCGACAGGGCGAGGCGCTGGAGAGCTACGCCCGCTTCCGCCGGCAGCTCGCCGAGGAGCTGGGCCTGGACCCGGGCCCGGAGCTGGTGGCGCTGCACCGGGCGATCCTGGCGCACGACCCGGCGCTGCTCGCCGACCAGCTTGGCTCGGGCGACCGGAGCGGCCCGAGCGGTGCAAGCGACCAGGGCGACCAGGGCGATACAAGCGGCCAGGGCGGCGGGAGCGGCCCGAGGGATCCGCGCGGCGCCGAGCCGAGCGGCGCGGACGATCCGCTGGCCGCGCCACGCCCGGCAGGTGCGGGACGGGTGATGCCGAGGACCAACCTGCCCGCCCCGCTGACCCCGCTGGTCGGGCGCGCGGAGGCCGTGCGGCACGTCCACGACCTGCTGCGCGTCGAACGGCTGCTCACCCTCGTCGGTCCGGGCGGAGTGGGCAAGACCCGGCTGGCGGTCGAGGCGGCGCACCAGCTCGTCGAGGCGTACCCGGACGGGGTGTGGCTGGTCGAGCTGGCCTCGCTGCGCCCGGACGACCCCGCCGCGCTGGCCGGGTCGCTGCTGGCGGTGCTCGGCATCCGCGAGGCCACCGGGGCCGACCGTGGGCCGACGGGCGCCCCGGCCACCCCCGCCGACCGTCTCGTCGACGTGCTGGGCGGCCGGTCCCTGCTGCTGGTCCTGGACAACTGCGAGCACGTCGTGGAGCCGGTCGCCGAGCTGGCCCAGCGGATGCTGCCGCACGCCCCGGGCGTACGCCTGCTGGCCACCAGCCAGGATCCGCTCGGCGTGGCGGGTGAGCGGGTCTGGCCGGTCCCCCCGTTGGAGCTGCCCGACCCGGAGGTCACCGAGCCCGAGGTGCTCGCCCGTTCCAGCGCGGTGCAGCTCTTCGTCGCCCGGGCCACCGCCGCCGCCCCCGGATTCGCCCTGGACGCGACCAACGCCCGTGACGTCGCCGAGCTGTGCCGCCGCCTCGACGCGGTGCCGCTCGCGCTGGAGCTGGCCGCGACCCGGGTACGCGCGCTGGGCGTGCACGGGCTGGTCACCCGGCTGGACGACCGGTTCCGGCTGCTCTCCGGCGGCCACCGGGGCGCCCCGCCGCGCCAGCAGACCCTGCGCGCGATGATCGACTGGAGCTGGGAGCTGCTTTCCGACCCGGAGCGGGTGGTGCTGCGGCGCCTCGCCGCGCACGCCGACGGCTGCACCCTGGAGGCCGCGGAGGCGGTCTGCGCCGACCCGGACCTGCCCGCCGACGAGGTGCTCGGGCTGCTCGTCCGGCTGGTCGACCGCTCGCTGGTGGTGATGACCGAGGGCGCCGGTGAACCGCGCTACCGGCTGCTCGAGTCGGTCGCCGAGTACTGCCTGGCGCGGCTGCGCGCGGCCGACGAGGTGGCGGTGGTGCGCCGCCGCCACCGGCGCCACTACCTCGAGCTGGCGCGGCGGGCCGACGACGAACTGCGCGGGGCGGCGCAGCGGCGCTGGCTCGCGCGGCTGGACCAGGAGACGGCCAACCTGCGCCGCGCGCTCGACGGCGCGCTGGCCGACGACGACGCGGCCGGTGCGCTGGAGCTGGCGACCGCGCTGGCCTGGTACCGGTACCTGCGCGGCCGGCTGCGCGAGGCGCGCCGGTCGATCGAGGCGGCGCTCGCCGTGCCCGGTGCCGTGCCGACCTCGCTAAGGGCGGCGGCCACCTGCTGGCGGGCCGGGCTCGCCCTGCTGGAGGCCGGTGGCGACCACGCCCCGCTGGTGGCCCCGGCGTTGGCGGGCTGGCCGCCGGACGAGGACCCGGCGGGGCGGGCCCGGGCCACCTGCTTCCTCGGCCTCGCGCTGCTCAACACGGGGGACGTAACGACCAGCCAGGAGCTGGTCGACGACGCGCTGGCGCAGTTCGAGATGCTCGGCGACCGGTGGGGGGTGGCGACGGCGCTGAGCCTGCGGGCCGGGCACGCGCAGTCCCGGGGCGACCTGGAGGCGGCCAGCCGGGACAGCGCGCGCAGCGTGGCGCTCTTTCGCGAGTTGGGCGACCGGTGGGGCCAGCTCCAGGCGTCCTTCGCGCTGACCACGCGGGCGGAGGCGACCGGCGACTACCCGGAGGCGGCCAGGCTGCACCGGGAGGGCCTGCGGATGGCCGAGGAACTCGGGCTGTGGCTGGAGGCCTCCGACCGGCTCTCCGGCCTGGGCCGCATCGCGCTGCTCAGCGGCGACTACGACCGGGCCCGGGAGTTCCACGAGCGGGCGCTGCGGCTGGCCGCCGAACAGAACTTCAAGCCCGGGGAGCTGTACGCGCAGATCGGCCTCGGGCTCGGGGCCCGCCGCGAGGGCCGGCTGGACGCCGCCGAGGAGCTGCTGCGCGGCGTCCTGGCGTGGACCCGCCAGCCGGGCCTGGACGCCGACGTGGTGCGGGCACTGCTCCTGGCCGAGCTGGGCTTCGTCGCGGAGCAGCGCGGCACCGCCCGCGACGCGCACGAGTTGCACGCCGAGGCGTTCGAGGTCGCCACCGCCATCGGCGATCCCCGGGCGCAGGCGCTCGCGCTGGAGGGGCTCGCCGGCACGGCGACGCTCGACGGCCGGCACGGCGACGCCGCCCGGCTGCTCGGCGCGGCGGCCATGGCGCGGGCCTCGGTGGGCGCGCCGCTGCCGGCCGGCGAACGGGGCGACGTCGACCGGATCACTCAGGCCGCGCGCGACGCGCTCAGCCCGACCGCGTTCACGGAGGAGTTCGACCGGGGCACCGCGCTGACCCCCGCCGAGGCCTACCGCTCGCTGGTGGCCGGCCTCCCCCGCCCCGCCTGAGCGGGCGGGGCTCAGCCCGGGCGGCGGTCACCCGGACGCACCGACGCACCCCGCACCGCCCGTGGGCGGTGCGGGGTGCAGTCGGACGTCGGGCGACCCGCCGTTGCGTACGCGTCGTCAGCGTTTGGCCGTGCCCTTGGAGTTCTGGTAGGCGGCGATGCTCCACCCCCCGTCCACCCGGACCACCGTGGAGGTGGCGAGGAAGGCGCGCTCGGCGACGAACTCGGTCTCCCCCTCCAGGAGCACGCTGCCCTGGGTCACCAGCAGCGCGATGTCGTCGGTCAGGAAGCGGACGTCGAGCGGCTCGACGAGGACGTGGGTCCCCCCGTACGGCCCGGCGAACCCGGCGGCCATGTAGGAGCGGATCTCCTCCCGGCCCTTCATGTAGGCGTCACCGATGAGCGTGCCGTCCTCGACGAAGATCGCCGCGAACGCGTCGGCGTCGTTGGCCGCCCAGGCCGTCACGATGCGCCGCGCGACGTCCCGTACGGCCGTCTCGTCGCTCACGACAGCGGCATTGCCTGCGGACATGTCGTTCCTCCTCCTCGTGTCACCGGTACGCCGCGGGCGTCCGGACGTGCGGGCCGCGTGGGCGGGTCAGCAGGTGATGCGGACCTCGGGAGAGGTCAGGTAGGCCATCATGTTCGGATCCCAGACGACGGACCGGTAGATCCGGGTGCCGCTGGCCCGGCACGGGAATTCGAGCCGGGTCGTCGACCCGGGGTCCATGTAGCGATCCAGCACCGTCCGCCAGCCGGTGTCGGTGGTTTCGTAGCGCATCAGCCAGATGACCGCGAGGACGACGCAGTCGTTGGTCGCCACGCTACGGACCATCAGGCCGGCGGGGCTCTTCTCCGGGGTGCTCGGCGCGCTTATGCAGCTCCGCGGTTCCGCAGCCGCCGCCGCGGCGGCGGTCGGGCCCGAGCCGACCGCCCCGACGGCGAGGACGACGGCCAGCGTCAGCGACAGCCATCTCGATACCGTTGCCATGCTTCCTCCTGTCCGGCCGGCCGGCCGGCTTCCGCACCTGGGCGCGAAAGCGGCGGCCGGCCTGCCCGTGTCGTACCGGATCACTTCACGAACCGGTACGCGTTGACGATGGTCTGGTCCAGCCGGTTGCCGTGCGAGTCGACCAGGGTGGCGCGCAGCGACACCGTCCGGGTTCCCTTCGGCGCGTGCACCACCGCGCGGTAGCCGCCGTCGCCCGCCGGCACCACCGGGGCCTTGCGCCAGGTGCGGCCCCCGTCGACGGAGACCCGCACGGCCAGCTGCCGGACCCGACCCACGCGGGCCTCCGGCTGGGACATCACCGACACCGGCAGCAGGGTCACCGGCGCCCAGCGGGCGACGTTGTGGTCGTCGACCGTCGGCGCGTACCGGACGACCCACAGCGGGAAGGACTCGCCGGCCTCGCCGGCGGTGTCCGACCGGAACGTCCACGTCGCGTCCACCCGCGTCGACAGGGGGGAGTACGACGGTCGGCTGGTCCGCTTCTCCACGCGGAACGTCGCGGGCCCCGGCGGCACCTCGGCCTCCAGGTTCCCGGCGCCGGACGCGGCCACCAGGCGGCCGTCGCGGTACATCCGGGTCGTCGCCGCGTCGGTGAGGGAACCGGCCCGATGCCCGTCCTGGTCGGAGTACATGGGGATGCCGAACCAGACGGTGTCGCCGCGCCGGCCGGCGTGACCGGCGAAGTCGAACATCGGCCCGAGCACCGACGCGTTCCACCGGTCGGTATACCGCTGCCCGGCCTGGTACGACTGGTTCGCCTGGCCGAAAGCCGTGATCTCGACCGGTAGCCCGTCCCCGCCCGGGACGTTCTCGCCGAAGGCGGCGCTCCACAGGGTGGCGCCGCCCTCCAGCAGGTGCGTCGTGCGCGCCGGCAGCCTGAACGGCAGCAGCGGAGTCAGCGTGCCGATGACGCCGGGCGCGTTGGGGAACAGGGCCTTGGTCGCCGCGCGGCCGGTCACCTGGGCGACCAGCCGGCTGTCCACCGTCGCCAGGTCCCGATCGGCCACCTTCCGGTCGAAGCCGGTGAAGAAGCCGCCCGGGCGGGTGTCGAGCAGCCCGTAGGTGTAGGGGGTGTCGCGGAAGTCGCCAGCCGGGCCGGGCACCGCCCAGGTGGAGTGGAGGTAACCGGTCATCCGCTCGGCGGGCAGGTCGGGGCCGAGCTGCCCGGAGCGCAGACCCTCGAAGCCGTCGAGGGCCAGGGCGAGGCCGAACCCGGTGCCGTCCTCGGCGCGCCGGTTGAAGCCGAGGTCGACCATGGCGGTCCGCGCGTCCGGGCGGGGCACGGTGGTGCGTACCGGGGCGGTCCGTCGGGCGTCCATGGTCACCGTGGCGTCGGCGTCGAGGGCCAACTTCGGCTGGACCAGGCGGTGCCAGGTCGAATCGGTGTCGCCGAAGTCGACCACGTCGCCGACGAGGACGTAGCTGCCCTTCGGCAGCCGGGTGGTGGCGGTGCCGTCCTCGCCGTACAGCAACGCCCTCAGCTCGCCGGTGAGGTCCAGCACCATCGTCTCGGCCCGGCCGGTGGGCCGCCCGTCCGGCCCGAGGTGCCGGACGGTGAGCGTGTGGCTCTCGACCTCCTTCTCCACCTCGACGCGCGAGCGCACGGCCAGGTCGGGCGCGCCCGCCGGGGTGGCGGTGACGGTGCCCGTGTAGCGGCCGTCGGGCCCGTCGTGGCGGGTGTCGGCGGTGACGGTGACGCCGGCCGACCCGCCCGCCGGCACGGTCACCGTGGTCGCGTCGAGCCACAGCGCCCCGGCGGGGGCGGGCGTGCCGTCGGGGCCGGTCAGCGCGACGTCGAGCCGCAGCTCGACGGGCCGGTCGCCGTGGTTGTGCCAGGTGAGCGTCCGCTGTTGCGGGCGGTCGTCGGCGTGCGGCCACTGCTGCACCCCGAAGGCGAGCGAGGCCGTGGCCGGGAGCACGTTCCGCCGGGCCAGCGCCGGCGCGTCGAGCGCACCGTCCACCGCGGAGGCGGCGAGGGCGGCGCGGAGCCGGTCCACGGACCAGTCCGGGTGACGCTGGGCGAGCAGTGCCGCGCCCGTCACCGTGCCGGCCGGCAGCCCGGCCGCACGCCCGTCGGGCCTGTCGTGGGTGGCGATCGCTCCGGCAGCCCCGTCCGCAGCGGGGGCCAGCACGAGGGCCCCGGTGCGGTCGCCGATCCGTTCGATCGCCCGGCCGAGCGGGCCGGTGCCGAGCTGCTCCGCGCCACCGACGCCGAGGTCGACGACGTCGGCCCGGCCGGCGGCCCACTCCAGGCCGGCCAGGATCGCCGACTCCGGGCACCGGCCGTCGTCGTCACATACCTTGCCGTCGAGCAGCGTCGCGCCGGGCACGGCGGCGGCGGTGCGGGTGCCGTGTCCGTGCCGGTCACCGGTGCTCGCGCCGGCGAAGACCTGCCGGCGCGCCACCCGGGCGGCCGGCCTGGCCCGCTCGGCGTCGACGCCGGTGCTCAGCACGGCCACGGTCGGCGCGGCGCCACCCGCCGACAGAGCCGGGGGCGGGTCGGTGGGCGGCGCCGGCACGGGCGCCGGGGTCAACGGCCTGTCCAGCCAGATCCTCTCGATGCCTGCCCGCTGCTCGCGAATCGCCGACCAGGCCGAGGCGGCGTCCGTCTTGACCATGGTCACCGCGCTCATCCCGGCTACGGCGAACCGGCCGGTCGTGCGCAGCCCCGGCCCGGTCAGACCGGCCGCGGGATCGGCGCCGCGTCGCGACACGATCAGCGGCAGCCCGGGGCTGCGGGCGTCGTCGTAGCCGGCCCGGACCAGCGCCGTGACGTCGAACAGGCGCCGGTCCAGCAGCCCGGCGGCGACCAGCGGGCGGGCGTCCTCCGGGAGGACGGTGCGGTGCCCGCCGGCACGGTGGCTGGTGAAACGGGTGCCGGCGCGGCCCGGGGCGGCGGTCACGGTGACCCGCGCGCCGTCCGGGGAGACGGTGACCCGGTCGCCGGTGATCAGGGTGACCCGATGGTCGGACTGGCTGGCGGGCGCCGGCGCGGGGTCCGCGTCTCCGCCCGCGACGGCGGGGGTCTGCTGCCCGGTGATCACCAGTACTGCCGCCAGGGCCGCCACGCCCCCGACCGCGATGGCCCTTCGGCCGCGCCCTCCGCTACCGGTTGCCGCACGTTTCTCGCCCACCCTGTGTCCCCTCCGCCGCTTCGGTCCGCCGCACGTGCGGCGGTCATCGCTGGTGTCTGGTCATCAGGGATCGTCGTCCGGCCCCTCTGGGCCCCGCATCTCCCGTCGTGCGCTCATCCCGTCGCCGGGCACGGGGTTGCGCACGGTGGAAGGTGCGCCGGGTCCGGCCGAGCAGCACGATCCGACAGTGGAGCGGACGGACGCGCCGGGGCGCCCGGTTCTGCCGAGGCAAGGCTCAACAGATCCTTTTCGGACAGTGCGGGTGCGTGAGGAGCGGACGATGACATCAGTGCGAGGGGACGCGCCGGGGGCGACATCCGCCACCGGCGAGCGGGCCCGACCGAGGATCTTCTTCCCCGAGCTGGAGGGCATGCGCGGGGTCGCCGCCGTGATGGTCATGCTGACCCACATCGCGCTGACCACGGGCATGATCGCCTCCGACATGTACGGCGCGGCCGGCAACCCGGTCGCCGGACCGATCTTCAACACCATGGACGTCAGCCTGCCGATCTTCTTCGTCCTCTCCGGGCTGGTGCTCTACCGGCCGTTCGCGCTGGCCACCCTCACCGACCGGCCGCCGATGGCGCTGAAGCCGTACTTCTGGCGGCGGGCCCTGCGGATCCTGCCGGCGTACTGGTTGCTGGCCGTGACGGCGCTGCTCGTGCTCAATGCCGACGCCGTCACCGGGCTGTGGCACGTGCTGCGCCCGCTGCTCGTGCTGCACGTCTACCAGCCGAACGCGATGCCCACGGGCATGGAGCAGACGTGGAGCCTCGCGACCGAGGTCGCGTTCTACGTCACCCTGCCGCTGCTGGCCTGGGCGTTGCGCCGCTGGGCGGTACGCGCCGCCGACCCGGGGACCCGCGCGAGGCGGCTGCTGGTGCCACTGGGCGCCCTGGTGCTGACCGGCGCCGGCTTCGCCGCGTACCACCACCTGCCCTCGATGGGCCCCTTCCCGATGCAGCACCTCTGGCCGACCGAGTACATGGGCTACCTGGCGGTCGGCATGATCCTGGCGACCCTCTCCGCCGTCGCCGAGGTGGCGCCCGAGCGGACGCCGGCCCCGTACCGGTTCCTCATCCGGCACCCGGGCGCAGCGTGGATCGGCGCGGCGCTGGCGTACGCGACGGCCTGCTCCCCCCTGGGCGGCCCGAACGACATGAACTACCCGCCGCTGGGCTCGGCGATGGTCGACCACGCCCTCTACCTGGCCATCTCCCTGCTGCTGGTGGCGCCGCTGACCCTGCCGGCGGGCCGTCCCGGCTACATGCGGGCGGCCCTGTCCAACCCCGTGCTGCGCTTCCTCGGCCGGATCTCCTACGGGGTCTTCCTCTGGCACGTCTTCTACCTGTGGGTCTACTACGGAACGACAGGCACGCCGCTGGGCACCGGCAACTTCTGGCTCGTCACCGCGGCGGTGGCCGGTGCCAGCGTGGTGACGGCGACGCTGAGCTTCTACCTGTTGGAGCGCCCGGCGATGGGGCTGCGGCCGTGGTTGGGCCGGGCGCCCGTGGACCCGGGGGCCCAGGCGCCGAGCACGGTCCGCGAGCAACTCCCGACCGGCCGCGAGGCGGCGCAGTGGGAGTCGCGCAGCACCGAGCCGGCCGCCCCCGCAGTAGCGGCCGAGTGAGAGCGACCGCAGACCGGCACCCCCTGTACCGGGCGGGAGGTCCGCCCGGCGGCGAACCGAGAGGAACCACACGATGAGCGACACCGCGAGAGGCCGGGCCGTCGTCCTCGGCGCGAGCATGGCCGGGCTGTTCGCCGCCAAGGTGCTCGCCGAGGCGTACCGGGAGGTGGTCCTGGTGGACCGGGACCGGCTCGCCGACGCGACCGAGGTGCGCCGCGGCGCACCGCAGGGGCGGCACCTGCACGGCCTGCTCGCCCGAGGTCAGCAGGCCATCGAGGAGCTGCTGCCCGGCTTCACCGACGAGGCGACCGCGGCCGGACTGCGCTCGGGCGACCTCGGCACCCGGATCCGCTGGTACTTCAACGGCCACCGGCTGAAGCCGGCGGAGACCGGCCTGCTGGTCGTCGGGGGCTACCGGCCGGGCATAGAGGCGCTGGTGCGGCGCAGGGTACTGGCCCTGTCGGGGGTGCGGCTCGTCGAGGACGCCGACGTCGTCGCCCCGGTCGCCACCGCCGACGGCAACCGGATCACCGGCGTACGGATCCACCACCGCGGCGCCGACGTCGCCGAGGTCATCGACGCCGACCTGGTGGTGGACGCCACCGGCCGCGGCTCCCGGACCCCCGCCTGGCTGACCGAGCTCGGCCACGGCCCGGTGCCGGAGGAGCGGATCAAGATCGGGCTCACCTACACCAGCGCGCGGTTCCGCTTCTCCCACGACCCGTTCCACGGCGACGTCTCGATCAACCCGGTGGCCACCCCCGCCCATCCGCGCGGCGCGTTCCTTGCCACGCTGGGCGGCGACACCGGGCTGCTCTCGCTCACCGGCATCCTCGGCGACGAGCCGCCGACCGACCGCGAGGGCTTCCTGGCGTACGCGGCCTCGCTGCCCGTGCCCGACATCATCGACGCCATCCGGGACGCCGAGTTCCTCGACGAGCCGGCCTCGTTCCGGTTCCCGGCCAGCGTCCGGCGCCGCTACGAGCGGGTGTCCCGGCTGCCGGAGGGGCTGCTCGTGGTCGGCGACGCGGTCTGCACGTTCAACCCGGTGTACGGCCAGGGCATGACCGTCGCCGCCCTGGAGGCGCTGATCCTGCGCCGGCACCTCGCCAGCGGTGGGGCGCCCCGGCCGCGGGCCTTCTTCGCCGACATCTCCCGGCAGCTCGACGCCCCGTGGGAGGTCGCCGCCGGCGGTGACCTGGCCCACCCGCGGGTGGAGGGTCCGCGCCCGTTCAAGGTGCGGATGGCCAACGCCTACATCGCCCGGGTGCACGCCGCCGCCACCCGGGACAGCCGGGTCACGGACGCCTTCCTGCGGGTGGCCGGGCTGATCGACCCGCCGCAGGCGATCATGCGCCCCTCGGTGATGCTGCGCGTGCTGCGGGCGGGCGGGCAGCCGGCCGGCTCCGTCGCCACCCCGTCCGGCCCGGTGGCCCGTCCCCCGGCACGCGACCGCGGCTGAGGCGGGTCCACACCCGCGGAGGCCACTACCCCACACGAGCTACGGCCCGTCGTGCCGCGCACGACGGGCCGTACCGGTGGACGGAGGTGGGGACGCCGCCGGCGGCGCACCTGACGGGGATGCGGCCGGCGCGCGCACGTGCCTAGAAGCGCGAGAGCAGGGCCCGGCGCGGGCACGCGCACATGGCCGCGAGCGGGCGCAGGCCTGGTGGCGGGCAGCGTCACGCGGTGACCACGACGCATCGACGTCGTGGCCACCTCGTGCGCGCACCGGCGGGTGGCGACCCGGGGCGGGTCAGCGGGACGACGCCGACCTCGCCGCGGCGACCGCCTCCTCGTAGCGCGGGTGCTCGCCGACCTCGCGCACGTACTCGACGTGCACGACGCGGTCCTCGGCGTCGACCACGAAGACCGCCCGGGCGAGCAGCCGGAACTCCGCGATCACCACGCCGTAGGCGAGCCCGAAGGACAGGTCGCGGTGGTCCGAGGCCGTCCGGACCCCCTCGATGCCGGCGTTGCCGCACCACCTGGCCTGCGCGAAGGGCAGGTCCACGGAGATGGTCAGCACGCTCACCCCCGGCAGGGCGGCGGCCTCCTCGTTGAACCGCCGCGTCTGCTGGTCGCAGACGCCGGTGTCGAGCGACGGCACCACGGACAGGATCCGCACCGTACCGGCCGACGAGGCCAGGTCGACCGGCGAGAAGTCGTTGGCCAGCGCGGTGAAGGCCGGCGCGGGATCGCCCACACGCACCTCCGGCCCGAGCAGCGTGACCGGGCGGCCCCGGAACGTCGTGACGCCGGCACGTTCCAACGCGACTGTCATCAGGTTCTCCTAGCGTCCAGCGGGAGTGGGCGGGTCGGCCGGCGCCGGCGGGACCCACCGGGCACCGGCGGCCCCAGGGAGGCGCGGCCGGTACCGGGCGGTACGCCGGCCCGCGCCGCACCCAGCATCGTCCGCCGCGCCCGACGGCCGCACCTTCGCACGTGCCGCCTCGCGCCGGGTCAGCGCACCGCGTCGGCGTGCTCGGGGGCGGTGGCCGACTCCTCGGCCGGCGGCCGGCGGCGCAGCATCGGCACCGGGATCAGCGAGACGACCCCGGCCGCGACCGACAGCACCACGTAGTTGGTGGTCGCCAGCACCACCCCGGCCACCACGCTGGCCACGGCCGAGGCGGCCCACACGAGGGCGTCCACCCGGCCCTGCACCGCCCGCCGCGCGGCCGGGGTCAGTGCCTGGGTGAGCAGGGCGCTACCGCCGACGAAGGTGAGGTTCCAGCCCCAGCCGAGCAGGAAGAGCGAGACCACCAGGCGGGTGAGGCCGCTGCCGTGGGCCGCCGGCCACGACGCCACCACGACGGAGGTGACCAGCAGGCCGATGCCCATCAGGATCGCGGCCCGACCGCCGAAACGGTCCGACAGGTAGCCGGAGAGCGGCGCCAGCGCGAACATGCCGATCATGTGGCCGCTGAGCACCACGCCCACCGCCGTGAGGCCGTGGTGGTTGCTGCTCATGTGCAGCGGCGTCATGGTCATCAGGGCGACCATGGCCAGCTGCCCGGCGATCATGGACACCAGCGCGACGGACACCACCGGGTGTCGCCACACCTGCGCCGGGGTCGGATCGTTGGCGCCCCGCCGGGCCGCCGTCCGCGACCGGGGCATGGCGGCGGAGGCAAGCACGCAGATGCCGGCCGCCAGCAGCGCCACGAGGAACGGCCCGGCCAGGTCCGGCAGACCCAGCCGGCTGGCCGCGGTGGCGCTCGGTTCCATCAGGTTGGGCCCGAAGACCGCCCCGACGGTGCCCGCCCAGACGATGACCCCGACGGCCAGCCCCTGCCGGCGGGGCGGGTACAGGTCCGCCGCGCAGTACCGCGACAGCTGCGCCCCGCCGTTGCCCACCCCGAGCAGCACCATGCCGAAGATCAGCAGCAACACCTGCCCGGAGGCCACCGCCGCGCCGGCCACCGCCGCGCCCACGATCGCGACCAGGTAGCCCAGCGACAGCGCGGAACGGGTGCCCCGACGCGCCATCAGCGCGGCCAGCCAGAGCGTGCCGGCGGCGGTACCCAGCACGCCGGCCGCGTTCGGCACGCCGCTCCAGAGCTCGGTCAGTTCCTCCGCGCCGATCAGCGTGGACGCCGTGCTGGCCCCCACCATGGAGGTGTTGGTGGCGGCCACCCCACCGAGCAGGGCCGCCATCGACCGTCGCCGGCCGGTGGTTTCCACGTCGACGCTCATGATCCTCTTTTCTTGACGAGCAGTGCCACCGGCAGGCGGCCGAACAGGTCCTCGACGCGGGGCGCCGACGAACGGACCGGCGCGCCGGTGAACACGTCCACCCAGCCGTCGGCGTCACCGGGCAGGGGCACCACGGTGTCGGCCCAGCCGCCCCGTTCGGCGAGCCCCACCGGCAGCCGGGTGGCCAGCGCCACGACGCCGTCGTCACCGCCGCGCGAGAAGCCGATGAGGTGCTCCGCCGCGCCGCCCTCCGCACGGACCGGGCGGTAACCGCGGAACAGCCGCGGACTGTCCCGGCGCAGCCGCAGCACCCGGGAGGTGACCAGCAGCTTGGCCGCCCCCGTGTCGTCGACCCGCGGCGTCCGTCCCGCGTCGATCTCCGCCAGCAGTCGCCGGCGGGCCGCGAAGTCGACCGGGCGGCGGTTGTCCGGATCGACAAGCGAGTAGTCCCACAGCTCGGTGCCCTGGTAGACGTCGGGCACCCCGGGACCGGCGAGCTGCAGCAGCTTCTGGCCCAACGAGTTCGACCAGCCGGGCGCGGCGATCCGGTCGACGAAGGCACGGACCTCCGCCGTGAGGGACCCGTCGGCGAGCACCCGGGCGGGCCAGCTCGTGACGCCGTCCTCGTAGTCGAGGTCGGGATCGTGCCAGTTCGTGCGCACCCGCGTCTCGCGGGCGACCTTGAGCAGGTAGGCGGAGAGCCGCTCGGGGCCGATCGGCCAGGCGCCGAGCAGGGTCTGCCACGCCAGCGGTTCGAGCAGGGGATCGCCCAACGGCTGCCGGGCGGACCAACGGCGGAAGCGCTCGGCGTACGCCTCCGGCAGCTCGCTGAGCACCGCCAGGCGGGCCCGTACGTCCTCCGAGCGCTTGGTGTCGTGGGTGGACAGCGTGGTCATGGTGGCGGGCCAGCCGGCCTCCCGGGCCGCGTTCGCCGCGTGCAGCTCACCCGGCGACACCCCGAACCGGCCCGGGTCGACGCCCACCTCGTTGACCGCGACCAGGCTGTTGTGCCGGTAGATCGCCGTGTCCTCGACGCCCTTGGCCATCACCGGGCCGGTCGCCTGCTGCACCCGCACCGCGAGCGGGCCGGTCGGCCGGGCGACCATCTCGTCCCGGACGGCGGTGAGGATCCCCCGCAGCGCCGGCCGACGCCGGGCGGCCCGCTCGACCGCCTCGTCCAGCGCCCAGCGGTGCTGCGGGAGATAGGACCGGTAGACGGGAAACTCCACCAGCAGGGCCCGGACGGCGTCCGCGCGCTCGGCCGCCGGGCAGCGGGGCAGCAGCGCCGCGACGAGCGCCTCCACCCGTCGCGCCTCGGCGACCAGCATCGTCGCGACGACCTGCTCGCGCGCCTCGCGCACGACGTCGGCCAGCGCGGTGTCGGTCAGGCCGGCCGCCTCGGTCAGCCGCTGCCGGCCCGCCGGGGCCACGAAGACGCCCGAGATCTCGGCCAGCGCGTCGTAGCCCGTGGTGCCGTCCACCGGCCAGCCCGCCGGCAGCTCCTCGCCGACGCCCAGCACCTTCTCCACGACGATCCACGCTGCGGGCGCCGCGGCCCGCAGCCGTCGCAGGTATCCCGAGGGGTCCGCCAGGCCGTCCGGATGGTCGACGCGCAGCCCGGTGACCTGCCCCTCCCGGACCCAGCGCAGCGTCTCGGCGTGCAGCGCCCCGAACACCTCCGGGTCCTCCGTGCGCAGGCAGGCCAGCGTGTCGATGTTGAAGAACCGGCGGTACGTCAGGTCGGCCGCCCCCCGGCGCCAGGACACCAGCCGGTAGTGCTGCCGGCCGTGCACCTGCGCCACCGTGCCGTGCCCGGTGCCGGGCGCCAGCGGGAACCGGTGCTCGTGGTAGACCAGCGAGTCGTCGGCGAGCTTCAGCTCCCCCTCGGCCGCCGCGCCGCCGTCGCCGTCGTCGCCCAGCACCGGCAGCAACAGCGGCCCCGCCGACCAGTCGACGTCGAAGAACCGGGCGTAGCGGGACTCCGGCCCGTGCCGCAGCACGTCGGACCACCACGGGTTGGCCGCCGCGTCGGCGACGCCCATGTGGTTGCAGACCACGTCGACCACGAAGCCGAGCCCGGCCTCGGCGAGCCGGCGGGCGAGCGCGAGGCGCGCCCGCTCGCCGCCCCGGCCCGGGTCGGCGCGCGTGGGGTCGACCAGGTCGTAGCCGTGCGTCGAGCCCGGCGCCGCGGCGAGCAGCGGGGAGGCGTAGAGCGCGCCGACACCGAGGTCGACCAGGTAGTCGGTCAGCACGACGGCGTCGGGGAGACCGAGGTGGGGGCCGAACTGGAGACGGTACGTGGAGGTCGGTGCCGCCATCAGCCGGTGAACCCCCTGGCCCGTCGGGTGGACGCCCGCCGGTCCCGGCCGTACGTCTCGGTCAGCCGGCGCAGCCGGAACTCCAGGCCCGGGGTCAGCGCCTCCGCCCGGAACCGCCACCGCCAGCTCCCCTCGGCCTGCCCCGGGACGTTCATCCGGGCCGCCGGGCCCAGCTCCAGCACGTCCTGCAACGGCAGGACGGCGAGCTCGGCCACCGACGCGAAGACCGCCCGCGCCATCGACCGGCAGATGCCGTCCGGTACGCCCCCGAGGTAGCGCTCCACCCGCAGCCGCTGGTCGGCGCTCGACTCCTCCCACCAGCCCAGTGTGGTGTCGTTGTCGTGGGTTCCCGTGTAGGCCACGCAGTCGGTCGGGTAGTGGTGCGGCAGATGCTGGTTCTCGTCGCCGGCGAAGGCGAACTGGAGCAGCCGCATGCCGGGAATGCCGGCGTCGATGCGCAGCTGCTGCACCTCCGCCGAGGCGGGCCCCAGGTCCTCGGCCAGCATCACCACCTCGCCGAGTTCCTTGCGGACGGCCTGGAACAGCGACGGGCCCGGCCCGTCGCGCCAGCGCCCCGCACTCGCCGGCCGGCCCACCGGCACGGCCCAGTAGCGCAGGAAGCCCCGGAAGTGGTCGAGCCGGATCATGTCGTACAGCTGGGTCATCCGGCGGATCCGGTCGACCCACCAGGCGTACTGGTCCTCCGCCATCAGCTCCCAGCGGTAGAGCGCGTTGCCCCAGACCTGGCCGTCGGCGCTGAACTCGTCGGGCGGGAACCCGGCCACGGCGGTCGGACGGCCCGCCGCGTCCAGCTGGAACAGCTCCGGCGCCGCCCACGTCTCGCAGCTGTCCGTGCCGGCGAACATGGCCACGTCGCCGATAAGCTCGATGCCGAGCCGGCGGGCATGGTCGCGGACGGCGGTGAAGTGCGAGGCGAACAGGTACTGCTCGAAACGGTAGTAGTCGAGGCGGTCCCGCTCGGTGTCGTCGAGCCGGGCCAGCGCGTCCGGGTCCCGCCGGGCCAGCGGCGCCGGCCAGCTCGTCCACGGCCCGCCGTACCGCTCCCGCAGGGTCATGTAGCGGGCGTAGTCGTCCAGCCACCACGCCTGTTCCCGGGCGAACGCCTCGCTCTCGGCGGTCGGCGTGAAGGCGGCGTACGCCCGGGCCAGCAGGTCGGCCTTGACGGCGCCCGCCGCCGGGTAGTCCACGGTGTCCGGCGGCAGCGCCGGCACGTCCGCCAGGTCGGCGGCGGTGAGCAGACCCTCGTCGCGCAGCCGCTCGACGCTGACGTAGAGCGGGCTGCCGGCCAGCGTGGAGCTGGCCTGGTACGGGCAGCCGTCCGCGCCGACGGGGTTGAGCGGCAGCATCTGCCACACGCTCTGCTCGGCGGCCGCGAGGAAGTCCAGCCACTCGATCGCGGCCGGCCCGAACTCACCCACCCCGAACCGGCCCGGTAGTGAACTGGGATGCAGCAGGATCCCGCTACGTCGGTTGACCGGCACCCGAGTCGTCCTCCCGTCCTGTCCCGTGCGCCGGCGCGCGCACGTACAACTGCTCGTACCGCTCGGCGGCCTCGTCCCACGAGAACCGGGCCCGCATGCCGCGCTCCCGCAACCGCGCCCACGCCTGCCGGTCGGCCCAGCGCGCGACCACCTGCGCGATCAGGTCGACCAGGTCCGGCGCGCGGTAGCCGTCGAACGAGAAGCCGAGCCCCGTCGCGGCGACCGTCTCCGCCATGCCGCCGACCCGCCGCACCACGGGCACCGACCCGTAGCGCAGCGCGATCAGCGGCGCCAGCCCGCACGGCTCGAACCGGGAGGGCGCCAGGAAGGCGTCCGAGCCGGCGTACGCCAGCCGGGCGATCGCCTCCCCGCTGTCCGGGTGGTAGGCGACGTGCGGGTAGTAGCGGGCGGCGCGGCGGAACGACCGCTCGTACTCGGCCCCGACGCCGACGACGACGAGTTGCAGGCCGAGGGCGGCGATCTCGTCGATGCCCTCCAGCAGCAGGTCGACGCCCTTCTGGTCGACCAACCGGCCGACGAAGGCGAACAGCGGCACCTCCGCATCCGTCGCCAGGCCGCTGCGCTGCTGGAGCGCGCGCTTCGCCACCGCCTTGCCCGCGAGGTCGTGCACGTCGAAGCGGGCCGGCAGGTGCGGGTCCGTGGCGGGGTCGAAGTCGTCGTAGTCGACCCCGTTGCGGATCCCGTGGTAGTCCTCGCCCCGGGCCCGCAGCAACCCTTGCAGCCCGACCCCGTGCGCGGGGGCGAGGGTCTCGTCCCGGTAGCGGGCGCTGACGGTGGTGACCGCGTCGGCATACCGGATGCCCTGGGCCAGCAGGTTGCCGGTGCCGTAGCGGGTCAGGTCCAGCTCGTCGGCCTTGTCGTGCGGGAACAACCCCTGGTAGGCGAGGTTGTGGATGGTCATCACGGTCCGCGGCGACGCGTCGAGGGCGCGCAGGTACGCCGGGACGTGCCCGACGTGCCAGTCGTTGCAGTGCACCGCGTCGGGCGGGCTCGCCGACCGCGCGGCCAACTCGGCGACCGCCCGGGAGAACAGCACGAAGGACGACAGGTGCTTCTCCACGTACCCCTCGGGCCGCTGCCAGTCGGGATGCTGCGGCGTCCGCAGGGTGAGGTACCGGACGCCGTCGTGGTCGCCCAGGTCGTCGACGGTGAACTCGGCGCGCGCCGAGCCCGCCGCGACCGCCACCGTGCCGACCCGGCGGCCGTCCGGCAGCCCCGCGTAGCCGGGCAGGAACAGCCGTACGTCGTGCCCCCGGCCGGCCAGCGCCCGGGGCAGGGCCCGGGCGACATCCCCGAGACCGCCCACCTTGACCAGGGGCGCCACCTCGGAGGTGGCGAAGAAGACCCGCAGCGGGCGGCCGGCGCTCACGCCCGCGTCCCCGACAGCGTGGCCGGCCCCGCGACCGTGGACAGGCCCGCGATCGGGGCGCCGGCCAGGCGCAGCTCGACCGCGCCGGCGGCGCGGGCGACGCTCAGCGCGGCGAGGTCCGGCGCGGTCCAGGTCGCCCCGGCGGCCCGCAGGGCCGGCGCGTCGCCGACGCCGACCGTCACCGCCCCGGCGGACGAGGCCGCGCGGACGCCGCTGGGGGCGTCCTCGACGACCAGGCAGCCCGCCGGGGCCAGCCCGAGCCGGCGCGCCGCGAGCAGGTAGCAGTCCGGCGCCGGCTTGCCGCGCGCCGTCTCGCCCCAGGTGACCATGGCGTCGAAGGCCGCGGCGACGCCCAGGTGCGCCACCACCCGCCGGGCCCGGCGCGCGGAGGCGCCGGTGACCAGCGCCAGCCGGACACCGGCGCCGCCGAGCGTCGCCAGGATCTCCCGGGCACCCGGCACCTCGACGAACGCGAGGTCGGTCTCGGCGACCCGCACCCGGCGCAGGATCTCCTCCCGCGTGTCGGCGTCGAGGTCGCCGAAGAGCGCCGAGACCGAGTGTTCCGGGGAGCAGCCGAGCACGTCGTCGCGGATCGCCGACGCGGACAGCGCCCGATCGTGCTCGGCGGCCAGGCCCCGCCAGAGCGACAGGATGGCCTCGGTCGAGTCGATCAGGACGCCGTCCAGGTCGAACAGCACACCGGCGAAGACAGGGACCGGTCCGGACGCCATCAGCCCCCCGCCACGGCGGGCAGGATGGTCAGCGAGTCGCCGTCGCGCAGGCGGGAGTCGAGCATCCCGCTGGTGCGCACGTCGACGTCGTTGATGTAGAGGTTGACGAAGCGGCGCAGCTGCCCGTCCTCCCCCATCACGCGGCTGCCCAGCCCCGGGTGCCGGGCCTCGAGGTCGGCCAGCACCTCGGCGACGGTCGAGCCGTCCGCGGTCACGTACTTGCTGCCACTGGTGTAGTTGCGGAACACGGTCGGGATGCACACCTCGACGGCCATGGTCGGCTCCTCGGTCAGTAGGGGATCTCGTCGCCGGGCATGGCGCCGGCCAGGTACGACAGCCGACCGGCCTCCACGGCGTGCTTCATCGCCTGCGCCATCAGCATCGGCTCCCGGGCCTTCACCAGGGCGGTGTTGACCAGTACCGCCGCCGCCCCGAGCTCCATCGCCAGGGTGGCGTGCCGGGCGCTGCCCAGCCCGCCCTCGACGACCACCGGAATGTCGACCGTGTCGATGATCTGGCGGATCGGGCCGGGGTCGGGGATGCCGTGGCCGGAGGCCACGGGGGCGCTCATCACGCGCAGCGCCGAGCAGCCGAGCGCCGCCAACTCCTTGGCGGTCGCGAGGTCGGGCAGGATGAACGGCATGACCTCCCAGCCCTGCTCGCGCAGCTGGGCGGCGACCTCGACGGTGGCCCGGTTGTCCGGCTCGTTGGTCCGGCCGCGGACGTCCAGCTTGAACACGGTGATGCCGTAGGCGTCGTGCAGGATGTTGACGGTCTTCCACGCGCTCTCGGCCGACCGGGCGAACGAGGTGGTGCCGATCCACAGGTACTGCTCGATGGGAATCTCGTCGGCCAGATCGGACAGCAGGAGACTCGAACGGTTGTTGTCGGGGTCCACGGTGGTGATGAAGACCTGCGAACCGGTCGCCTCGAGCACCTGGCGGATCACCGACGGCGACGTGTACTGCTCGATACCGACGAGCAGGCGCGAGGTCAGCTCCGTGTCGCCGAGCCTGACCCATGCGTCCCGGAGGCCAGCGACCTCCATCGAATCCACGGACATGTACACCCTTTCTGGTCGAGCCGGGCACGACCGGCGGCGGGAGCGTCAGCCCGGGCCAGGGTGGGGCGGGGGCGGGGCCCCCGAAGCCCGCCAAGACCCGGACGCACCGCCGGCCGGCGAATCACCGATCGGTCCGTCACAGGAGTTGCGAAAAGAATCTTGGTTGCCACGGCGCAGCGCGGCATCTTCCAACGTGCGGCACTTCATTACGCGCGGATCATTGATTGTTTACGAGAACGGTGATATTCGGCCGGCCCGCGTCGGCGCGGGGAAGGGGCCGTCACCGCCGGATCAGGACCTCCGGCAGCGGCTTGCGGACCAGGTCCGGCACCGTCGCGTCCGGCGCCGGATAGCCGACCGGCATGACCAGGTACGGGCGCTCCTCCGGCGGGCGTTCGCACACCTCGTTGAGGAAGCGCATCGGGCTCGGCGTGTGCGTCAGGGTGGCCAGGCCGGCGTGGTGCAGCGCCGTGATCAGCACGCCGACCGCGATGCCCACGGACTCCTTGACGTAGTAGGGCTTCGGGGACCGGGGACCCTGGTGCACCTCGAACACCACGATCACGACCGGCGCCACCTCCAGGAAGGGCTTGTGCCAGTCCGTACCGATCGGGGCGATCGCCTCCAGCCACTGCGCCGACGCGCGCCGGGCGTAGAACTCGCGCTCCTCGGCCTCGGCGGCCTCCCGGAGCCGGCGCTTGCGGGCCGCGTCGGTGATTACGACGAACCGCCACGGTTGCAGGTTCGCGCCGCTCGGCGCGGTCGCCGCCGCGCGGATCGCCTCATCGATGACCTCCATCGGCACCGGCTGCGGCGAGAAGTGCCGGATGGAGCGTCTGGCGGCCATCCGGTCGGCGAAGGTACGCGCGTTGTGCACCATGTCCCCCGCCGCCGCCAGCGGCGAGTCGGGTCCGGGGTCACCGGTCATTCCAGCCATGAACGCCTCCCGCGTGATCGACGGATCCAGCATCGCCCAACGGCGCCGGGCGCGTTTACGCAACCGTGCGGAACTTCGACCGCCGGCCGCCGCCCGGGGCGGGTGGGCGGCTCACCCGTCCGTCGACGAGCCCTGCCCGGCGGGTACCGCGCCGAGCGGCCGGTGCTCCTCGGCGGCTTCGGTCGGGCCGGGCGTGGCGAGGAGGCGGGCCGTCAGGGCGGCCAGCAGCGCGGTGCGCTCCGGCATCCGCGCGACGTCGACGTACTCGCCACGCGCGTGCGGCAGGCCCCCCACCCCACCCAGACCGTCCAGGGTCGGTACGCCGAGGGCGCCGGTGAAGTTGGCGTCGGAGGCGCCCGGGGCGGCGACGCCGCGTACGGCCGGCAGCCCGAGGTCCACCGCCACCGACTGCGCGACCCGCAGCAGCGGCGTCGACACCGAGGCCGGCAGCGGGTACCGGTTGATCCCGCCGCTGACGGCCAACCGCGCGTCGGGCAGCCGGGGGGTCAGCTCGCGGACCAGCCGGTCCACCCGGTGCAGCTCCTCGCGGGTCCAGGCGCGTACGTCGACGCAGAGGACCGCGGACTCCGGCACCACGTTCGTCATCGTGCCGGCGGTGAGGGCCGTCGGGGTCACGCTCGTCTCCCCCGCGGCGAAGGCCTGCACCGCGAGGACGTGGTGCGCGAGTTCGACCCCGGCGTTGACGCCCCGGTGCGGTTCGACACCGGCGTGCGCCGCCCGGCCCCGCACCGTGATCCGGTAGACGGAGCCGCCCTTGCGCGCGACCTTCAGATCGCCGCCCTCGGTGCTCGGCTCGCCGACCAGCACCGCCCCGGAGCGCCGGGCCTGCTCCTCGATCAGCGGCCGGGAGGTGGCCGACCCGCTCTCCTCGTCGCAGGTGAGCAGCAGCCCCACCCGCGAGGTGTCCGGCAGCAGTTCCAGCGCGGTGAGCATCTGCACGATCCCGGCCTTCATGTCGCAGACCCCGGGCCCCGTCGCGGTGCTTCCGGTGATCGTGAACGGCCAGTCCCGGATGGTGCCCGCCGGCCAGACCGTGTCGTAGTGGCCCAGCAGCAGCACGCGTTGGTCGGGGGCCGCCCAGAGCAGGTGCGGCAGTCCGTCGAGGACGACACGACGCCCCCGCCGGCCCAGCGCGGCGTCGCCCCACGCCTCGAGCAGGTCGGCGCAGGTCGCCAGTTCCCGGCCCCGCCCCGGCGGCGACTCGCAGGTCACCAACCGGCGCAACCGCGCCGTCATCACCGCTGCCCGGGCCTGCGCCCCACGCCGAAATACATCGACATCCACCATGGTCTGATGGTGGCATCGCCACCCCCGGCGACCACAGGGCGCGTCGCCGACACCGCACGGATGCGGTGGGTGCGGCGCCCAACACGGCAACCTGGAAGACAGGGCCACGAGGCGGACCGGCCACCCATACGGAAACGGACTCGTCCGCCCCGCCGGGCACGGCGGGGCGGACGAGGACGGTACGTCGAGGCGGGTGTCGGACGGCTACGTGGCCGCCCGCCGCGGGGGTGTCGTCAGCGGCTGCCCTCGAGCTGGCCGCGCAGCTTGCCCAACGCGCGGGCGAGCAGGCGGGAGACGTGCATCTGGGAGACGCCGACCTGCGTGGCGATCTCGCTCTGGGTCAGGTTGCCGTAGAAGCGGAGGGTGAGGATCTTCTGCTCCCGCTCGTCGAGGGTGGCGAGCGCCGGGCCGAGGGCGACCCGCAGCTCGGCCAGCTCGAACTCGCTGTCCTCTGCGCCCAGGGTGTCGCCCAGCTCGGTGGCGCTGTCGCCGTCGCCGATGGGGGTGGACAGGGAGACCGCGTTGTAGGCGCGGGCGCCTTCGAGCCCCTCCAGGACCTCTTCCTCGGTGACGCCGAGGTGGACGGCGATGTCGGCGACCGTCGGCGCGCGGTTGAGCGTCTGGGTGAGGGTGCCGTTGGCCTCGGAGATGCGCAGCCGCAGCTCCTGCAGGCGGCGCGGCACGCGGATGTTCCAGGTGCGGTCGCGGAAGTGACGCTTGATCTCACCGAGGATCGTCGGGATGGCGAAGCCGGCGAAGTCCACGCCACGGGAGGCGTCGAACCGGTCCACGGCCTTGATCAGCCCGAGGGCGGCGGTCTGGGCCAGGTCCCCGTTGGGCTCGCCGCGCCCGCTGTAGCGGAAGGCGAGGTGGTGGGCCAGCGGCAGCCACGCCTCGATCACCCGCGCCCGCAGCGCCGGCCGGTCGGGGTGCCCCTCCGGCAGGGCGGCGAGGGCGGCGGTCAGCTCACTCGCGCGGGTCTCGTCACCGGGGGCCGTGGTGGTGGCGTCGGTGGTGGTGGTCGGCGCGGTCGTCGTGGTGATCATGCTGCCCTTCCTGTCCTACAGATGCGGCGACGCCGGGTACCGGCGACCGCAGTGCCACCACCCTAGACCAACGGCCGTCGCCATATCAACCGAACGGCCGATGGATAAAAGCGACAGAAACTCCCGAACAAGGCGCTAACCATGTGGTCCCCGCCACGCGCGGCTGGTGCCGCCCGTGGTTCAGGAGGCCGCCGGTCCCACGTGGAGCCGGCTCACCGTCTCGGCGACGCAGACCGGCTTGCCGCCGGCGTCGCACTCCACGGTCGCGGCGGTGACCAGTTGCACCCCGCCGGCCACCGGCGACACCTCGGCGATGGTGGCGACGGCCCGGACCGCTGTGCCGACCCGCAGCGGGGCGGGGAACCGCACCCGGTTCAACCCGTAGTTGACCCCCATCCGCACACCCCGTACCCGGTAGAGCCGCCCCACCAGCGCCGGCAGCAGCGACAGGGTGAGGAAGCCGTGCGCGATAGTGCCCCCGTACGGGCCGGCGGCGGCCCGCTCCGGGTCGAGGTGGATCCACTGGTGGTCGTCGGTGGCGTCGGCGAACAGGTCGACGCGCCCCTGCTCGATGCGCTGCCACGGCCCCGGGCCCAGGGTCTCCCCGACCGCGGCGGCCAGCTCGTCGACGGAGTCGAAGGTCCTCATGCCAGGTGCCCTCCCAGTCGGGTGTAGCCGCGCAGCAGGTCCCGCGCGATGATGAGCCGCTGCATCTCGTCGGTGCCCTCGAAGATCCGGTAGAGCCGGACCTGCCGGTACCACCGCTCGACGGGCAGCTCCCGGGTGTAGCCCATGCCGCCGTGGATCTGCAGCACGCGGTCCACCACCCGGTTGACCATGCCGGCGCCGTAGAGCTTCGCCATCGAGGAGGCGTGCCGCGGGTCCATGCCCTGGTCCACGGTCCAGGCCGCCCGCAGGATGAGCCAGCGGGCCGCCTCCAGCTCGGTCTCGGAGTCGGCGATCATCCACTGGATCGCCTGGTTGTCGCCGATGGGCCGGCCGAACGTCTGCCGGGTGGTGGCGTGGTCGATCGCCATCCGCAGCGCCCGCTCGGCGATGCCGACCGCGTGCGAGGGGATGGTGTAACGGCCCTTGCCTATCCACTCCATCGCGAGCGCGAAGCCCTGGCCGGGCTCGCCGAGGATGTTCCGCTCCGGCACCCGTACGTCGTCGAAGACCAGCGCGGCCGGCCCGCCCTCGCCCATGGTCTGGATGAACTCCGAGCGCCAGCCCATGGACCGGTCCACCAGGAAGGCCGTGGCGCCGCCGTTGCGGGGGCCCTTCTCCCGGTCGGTGACCGCGATGACGATGGCGAAGTCGGCCTCGTTGCCGCCGGTGATGAAGGTCTTCTCGCCGTTGAGCACCCAGTCGCCGCCGTCGCGGCGGGCGCTGAGCCGGATGTTGGCGGCGTCGGAACCGGCGCCCGGCTCGGTGATCGCGAAGCAGCTACGCCGCTCCCCCTCGATCGTCGGGACCAGGAACTCCCGCTGCTGCTCCTCGTTGGCCCGGAACAGGATGTTGTCGGCCTCGCCGCCGAAGCGGAACGGCACGTACGAGCGGCCGATCTCGGTCCAGATCAGCGACTGGGTGACGGCCGGCAGGTCCATGCCGCCGTACGCCTCGGGGGTGGCCAGCCCCCAGAAGCCGAACGCCCGCGCCTTGAGCTGCAACTCGCGCAGCTCGTCCGGCTCCAGCCCGGGCCGGTGGGCGCGTTCGCGCCGCAGCAGCTCCGGCTCCAGCGGCATGACCTCCCTGGCGATGAAGTCGCGGGCCGTGTCGCGGATGGCCCGTTCGGTGTCCGAGAGCGCGAAGTCCATGTCCCCTCCGGGGTCGGTGCGGTGCTACGCGCGGCTCAGCGCGCGCCGCCGTTGACGTACAGGGTCTGGCCGCTGACGTACGAGGCGTCGTCGCTGGCCAGGAAGGCGATCACCGAGGCGATCTCGGCGGGCTGGGCGACCCGGCGCAGCGGGGTGTGCTCGGCGACCGCCCGCTGGTGCTCCTCGGGGCTGCTGCCCACCCGCTCGGCGGTGGCCGCGGTCATCGCGGTCGCCACGTAGCCGGGCGCGACCGCGTTCACGGTCACGTTGAACGGGCCCAGCTCGGCGGCCAACGTGGCGGTGAGGCCCTGCACGCCGGCCTTGGCCGCCGCGTAGTTGACCTGGCCCCGGTTGCCCAGCGCGGAGCGGCTGCTGAGGTTGACGATCCGGCCGTAGCGGGCCGCCACCATGTGCTGCTGCGCCGCCTGGCAGCAGAGGAACATGCTCGTCAGGTTGGTGGTCAGCACCGCCTCCCACTCGGGCAGCGGCATCCTGAACAGCAGGTTGTCGCGGGTGATCCCGGCGTTGTTGACGAGCACGTGCAGCCCCCCGTACGCCTGGACCACCTGGTCGGTCATGGCGGCGACGGCTTCGGCGTCGGTCACGTCGCAGCCGATGCCGACGGCCCGGCCACCAGCGGCGGCGATCTCGTCGGCGACGGCCCGGGCGCGCACGGCGTCGAGGTCCACCACCGCGACGGCCGCGCCCTCGGCGGCGAGTCGGTGCGCGGTGGCCGCGCCGATGCCCTGCGCGGCGCCGGTGACGACGGCGACCCGGTCGGCGAATCTGGTCACGGTTCCTCCTGGCTCTAGAAGGCGTTGACGCCGGTGAGCGCGCGTCCGATGAGCAGCTGCTGGATCTGGCTGGTGCCCTCGTAGAGGGTGGCGACGCGGGCGTCGCGCAGGTACTTGCCGACGGGGTACTCGTCGATGTAGCCGTAGCCGCCGAAGACCTGGACCGCGTTGTTGGCGGCGCGCACGGCGGCCTCGCTCGCGAAGAGCTTGGCCATCGACGCCTCGGTGGCGAACGGCTCGCCCCGGTCGATCAGGTCGGCCACCCGCCACACCAGCAGCCGCGCGGCGTCGGTGTCGACGGCGATGGCGGCGAGCAGTTGCTGCACGAGCTGGTGGCCGGCGATGGGCTTGCCGAACTGGGTGCGCTGCCCGGCGTAGCCGACGGCCGCGTCCAGGCAGCCCTGGGCGATGCCGACGCAGCCGGCAGCCACGGACATCCGGCCCTTGGCCAGGGTGGCGAGGGCGAGCCGGAAGCCGGCGCCCTCCTCGCCGAGGAGCGCGGATTCCGGCACCCGTACGCCGTCGAAGCGCAGCTCCCCGGTGGCCTGCCCGCGCAGGCCCAGCTTGCCGTGGATCTCCCGCCGGGTCAGGCCCGGCGCGTCGGTGGGCACCAGGAACGCGCTGATGCCCCGGTGTCCCGGGCCGCCGGTGCGGACGAAGACCAGCGCGACGTCGGCCGTGGTGCCGTTGGTGATGAACATCTTCGCGCCGGTGATCAGCCAGTCGGTGCCGTCGCGGACCGCCCGGGTGGTCAGCGCGGCGGCGTCGGAGCCGCTGTCCGGCTCGGTCAGCGCGAAGCAGCCGAGCGCCGCGCCGGAGCAGAGCCGGGGCAGCCACTGCTCCCGCTGCTCGGCGGAGCCGTGCGCGGCGATCGACTTGGCGACCAGGCCGAGGGAGACCGAGACGATGCCCCGCACGGCGGAGTCGCCCCGGCCGAGCTCCTCCAGTACGAGGCAGTAGGAGAGGTGGTCGCCGCCCGAACCGCCGTCGTCCTCGCCGATGGTGAGCCCCAGGAAGCCCAGGTCGCCGAGCTTGCCGACGATGTCCGGATCCACGGACTCGCGGCGGTCCCAGGTGGCCGCGTGCGGCACCACTTCACGGTCGACGAAGTCCGCGGCGAGCCGGCGGACCGCCGCCTGCTCGGCGGAGAGTTCCAGATCCATGAGGCTTAAACTAGCGGTGCAAGTTTAATTCCGTCCAGACCCGGCTGTGGCAGAGTCTGCGACGGACCACCCTGAGCGAAGGAGGACCGGATGCCCCGGCCGCGGCAGGCGCTGCTCAGCCGGCAGCGGATCGTCGAGACCGCCGCCGCGCTGATCGACGCCGAAGGGCTGGAGGGCTTCTCCACCCGCCGGCTCGCCGCCGAACTCGGGGTACGCGGACCCTCGCTCTACAACCACTTCGCCACCAAGGACGAGATCCTCGACGCGGTGGCCGACAGCGTCACCGGCCAGGTGGACGTGTCGTTCTTCGGCAGCGTCGACTGGCGCGAGGCGCTGCGCAGGTGGGGACACTCCTACCGGGCGGCGCTGGCCGCGCACCCGAACATCGTGCCGTACCTGGCCCGGGGGCCGGGGCGCCGACCGGCGGCGCTGGCCATGGCCGACGCCGTCTACGGCGGGCTGGTCGCCGCCGGGTGGCCGCCAGCCCGGGCGACCCACGTCGGCGCGCTCATGCGCTACTTCGTGGCCGGCTCGGCGCTGGGCTCGTTCGCGCGGGGCTTCGTCGAGGACCCCGGGCTGTACGCGGAGCAGTACCCGCACCTGACCCAGGCCCACCGGCTGGCCGAGCACCAGCAGCGGGTGGACGAGGGCGCCTTCGCGCTGGGCCTCGACGCGCTGATCCACGGACTGTCGCGCACCTACGAGGAGCACATCGGGCCGCTGCCGCCCCTCCCGCCGGCCGACGACGCGTACTAGAGTCAAAACTTGCGCTGCTAGTTTCGGCCGACGTACGTGAGGGGCACGATGGATCTCGCACGGACCGACTTCTACCTGGACGGAGAGTGGGTCGCCGCCGGCGCCGGGGAGACCGTCGCGGTGCGGAACCCGGCGACCGAGGAGGTCGTCGCCGCCGTCCCGGCCGGCACGCCCGCCGACGTCGACCGCGCCGTCGCGGCGGCCCGGGCCGCCTTCCCCGGCTGGGCCGACGCCGCGCCCGTCGAGCGGGCCGCCCGCCTGGACCGGCTGCACGCCGCGCTCTCCGCCCGGGCCGACGAGATCGCCCGCACCGTCGCCCTGGAACTCGGCACCCCGCTGAAGGTCGCCACCCGGGTCCAGACCGGCCTGCCGCTGACGGTCCTGCACAGCTACGTCGAGCTGGCCGCCCGCCCCCCGGCCGACGAGACGGTCGGCAACTCGCTGGTGGTCCGGGAACCGGTCGGCGTGGTCGGGGCGATCACCCCGTGGAACTACCCGCTGCACCAGGTCGTCGCGAAACTGGCCCCCGCCCTGGCCGCCGGCTGCACCGTGGTGCTCAAGCCGAGCGAGCTGACCCCGCTGACGGCGTACCTGCTCTTCGACGCCGTCCACGAGGCCGGCTTCCCGCCCGGGGTGGTCAACCTGGTCACCGGCACCGGCCCGGTCGTCGGCGAGGCCATCGCCGCGCACCCGGACGTCGACATGGTCTCCTTCACCGGCTCGACGGCCACCGGGCGGCGGATCTCCCACCTCGCCGCCGACCGGATCGCCCGGGTCGCCCTGGAACTCGGCGGCAAGTCGGCCAGCATCGTCCTCGACGACGCCGACCTGGCCACGGCCGTCAAGGTGGGGGTCGGCAACGCCTTCCTCAACTCCGGCCAGACCTGCGCCGCCTGGACCCGCCTGCTCGTGCACCGCGACCGCTACGACGAGGCCCTCGACCTGGCCGCCAAAGCCGCGGCGGGCTACCGGCTCGGCGACCCGTTCGACCCGGCCACCCGGCTCGGCCCGCTGGTCTCCGCCGCGCAGCGGGAACGGGTCCGCGAGCACGTCGCCCGGGGGCTGGCCGACGGGGGCCGGCTCGTCGCCGGCGGGCCCGACGCCCCGCTGCCCGAGCGGGGCTACTTCGTCGCCCCGACGGTGATCGCCGACGTCGACCCCGACAGCGCCCTGGCCCAGGAGGAGGTCTTCGGCCCGGTGCTCGCCGTCATGCCGTTCGACGACGATGACGAGGCGGTGGCAATCGCCAACAACTCCCGCTACGGGCTGGCCGGCGCGGTCTGGTCGGGCGACGAGGAGCGGGCGCTGCGGGTGGCCCGGCGGCTGCGTACCGGCGCCGTCGACGTCAACGGCGCCCCGTTCAACCCGCTCGCCCCGTTCGGCGGCTACAAGCAGTCCGGCCTCGGCCGGGAGCTGGGCCGGCACGGGCTCGAGGAATTCCTCCAGGTCAAGGCCATCCAGCGATGAGGGCGCTGGTCGTCCGGGCCGTCGACGCCCCGCTGCGGGTGGAGGAGATCGAACTGCCGGCCCCCGGCCCGGACGAGGTACGGGTGAGCGTCCGCGCCGCTGGCGTCTGCCACTCCGACCTGTCCATGGTCGACGGCACGCTGGCACCCCCGTACCCGCTGGTGCTGGGGCACGAGGCGGCCGGGGTGGTGCTCGCGGTCGGCGACGCCGTCACGCGGGTCGCGCCCGGCGCGCACGTGGTGCTGAACTGGGCCCCGCCGTGCCGCAGCTGCTGGTACTGCGGGCGGGACGAGCCGTGGCTGTGCGAGCGCACGGGGTCGCCCTCGGCCCCCCGGGGACGCACGCCGGCCGGCGAAGCGCTGCACGTCACGCTCGGCCTCGGCGCCCTCGCCGAGGAGGTGGTGGTGCCCCAGGCCGCCGTCATCCCGGTTCCCGCGGAGCTGCCCTTCGAGGCGGCGGCGCTGCTGGGCTGCGCCGTGCTCACCGGCGTCGGCGCGGTCCGCCGCACGGCGAGGGTGGCCCCCGGCGAGTCGGTGGCCGTGATCGGCCTCGGCGGGGTGGGGCTGTCGGTGGTCGCCGCCGCGCGGGCCGCCGGCGCCGACCAGGTGCTCGCCGTCGACGTCTCCCCGACCAAGAAGGCGCTGGCCGTCGCGGCCGGCGCCACCGACTTCCTGCTCGCCGACGAGACGCTCAGCCGGGCGGTCCGGGAGCGGACGGCAGGTCGGGGCGTCGACCACGCGCTGGAGTGCGTCGGGCGGTCGGCCACGATCCGCACCGCCTGGCGCGCCACCCGCCGGGGCGGTCAGGTGACAGTCGTCGGCATGGGCGCCAAGGACGACATCGTCGGGCTGGGCGCGCTGGACATCTTCCACTCGGCCCGGACCCTGCGCTCCTCGGTCTACGGCTCCTCCGACCCGGACCGGGACGTGCCCGAGCTCGCCCGGGCCGTACTCGACGGCACCCTCGACCTCGGCTATCTGATCACCGACCGGACCACCCTCGACGGCGCCCCCGAGGCCTTCGCCCGCATGTCCCGCGGCGAGGGCGCCCGCACCGTGATCCTCCCCTGACCCCCGGGCTCCCCCTCCCCGCCCCGCCCCGCCCCCCCCACCGGCGTCGATCATGCAGTTGTGGTGGGCGGTCGATGCCACTTCGCGGCTTTCGCGGGGCACCACAACTGCATGATCGACGCCGGTCAGGGCCGGAGGCAGAAGAGGGTCAGGAGAGGGCGCGGGCGAGTTCCGTGCGGGAGCGGATGTTGAGGCGGTGGAAGATGTTGCGGAGGTGATGGTCGACCGTACGGGTGGAGAGGAACATCCGGGCGGCGATCTCCCGGTTGGTGGCTCCCTCGGCGACCAGCCGCGCGATCCGGAGCTGCTGGCCGGTCAGCAGTCGCGCCGCCGACTCCTCCGGCGGGCCGACCGACTCCCCGGCCGCCCGCAGCTCCGTGGTGGCCTGTTCCGCCCAGGTGGCCGCCCCGAGCAGGGTGAACGCCTCCCGGGCGGCGTGCAGGTGCTCGCGCGCCGCGCGCGGTCGGCGGCTGCGGCGCAGTTCCCGGCCCAGGAGCAGCTCGGTGCGGGCGCGCTCGAACGCGCCGGCGTCCGTCGGGTGCAGCCGCAGGGCGGTGCGGAACTCGTGCTCCGCCTCGGCGCTGCCCCGGGGCGCGAGCAGCCCGTGGCAGCGCGCGGAGAGGGCCCGGCGCGACGGGCTCGCCGTACTGCTGGCCCACCTGTCGAAGACGGCGAGGGCGGCGCCGGCCGCCGGCCGGTCCGCGACGGCGGCGGCCGCCTCCACCAGGTACGGGGTGGCCATCACCAGGACCAGCACCTGCCCCCGGCCCGTGCCGGGGCAGGCCAGCGCGGCCAGTCGCGCGGCGGCGGCGGCCGGCCGGTTGTCGACCAGGTCGAGCACCGCCAGGGCCCACTGCGCGAGGGCGCGGGGCCGACTGTGCGCGCCCGGGTCCTCGCCGATCTCCCGGATCCGGCGCAGGGCGGTGTCGCGGTCGGCCCGGATGGCGGCCAGCACCGCCAGCATGCCCAGGTGCACACCGGCCCAGTTCTCCTGGCCGGTGTCCCGGGCGATCCGCAGCCCCTCCCGGGAGCTGTCCGTCGCGGCCTCGTGCCGGCCCAGCCAGTACTCGGCGGCCGCCCGTAACTCCAGGGCGCGGGGCAGGGCGGACAGCTCCCCGCGCTCGCGGGCAAGCTCGACGGCGCGCTCGGCGAGCCGGTGCGCCGCGCCGTCCACGGCCACCAGCAGCCCGGCCGCCGCCGCGCAGGTCAGTGCCCCGGGGGTCAGCGCCGGCCCGGTCAGCTGCCCACCGAGGACGACCGCCCGACGCAGGGCGGGCCCGGCCTGCTCGTGATCGCCGCGCAGGGTCGCCGCGGTCCCGGCGACGTAGGCGCTCAGCAGCTCGGTCGCGGGCGGGTCGTCGGGGCGGCGCAACAGCTGCGCCCGCCGGGCGACGTCGGCGTAGCGGTACTGGTCGCCGGTGAAGCAGGCGGCCTCGCCCGCCCGCACCAGCGCGCCGAGGGCCAGCGCGCGATCGGTGCCGGCCAGCGCGGCCGCCGCGGCCAGCAGCGTGGCGGGCGCGGACCGGGGCCGGCCGGCGCGCAGCTCCAGCTCGCCGCGCAGCAGCCCGGCCCGGCCCGCCTCGGTGGCGTCCACGGCGGCGGGCAGGCTCCCCAGCAGCAGTCGGGCCCGGTGCGTCCGGCCGGCCGACCAGGCGTACCGGGCGGCAGCCACCAGCCGGGCGGCGGCGCGTGCCGGGTCGTCGGTGAGTTCGGCGGCCCGTTGCAGCGCGGCCGAGGCCGCCGTTCCCGCGCCCTCGCACTCGGTCGCGGCCTGCTCCAGCTCGGCGGCCAGGGCCGGGTCGGGCCCCTGGGCGGCGGCGGCGAGGTGCCCCGCCCGGCGCAGCCGGTGCCCGGCCCCGTCGAGCACGCCGGCGAGCAGCAGGTGCGCCGCGCGCCGCTCGGCCAGCGGCGCGACGGCCCGGACCACGGTCCGGACGAGGGGCTGCGGGAAGGTCACCCACCGCGGCTCGACGCGGACCAGGCCGGCGAGTTCGGCCGGCGCGAGCGCCTCGACCGCCGTGCCGGCGACCCGGGCGGCCCGGACCAGGGTGGCCGGCTCCCCGTCCTCGTCGAGCGCGGCGAGCAGCAGGACGCGGCGGGTGTCGGCCGGCAGCCGGTCCAGGCGGGCCCGGTAGGCGCGGCCCAGCCTGCCGTCGGGCGGGGGCGTCTCGGGCACCGGTTCCTCCCCGCGGCACTGGCCGGGGGTGAGCACCTCGGCCAGGTCGACGAGCGCCTGCGGGTTGCCCCCGGCCGCCGCGGCGAGCGCGGCGGCCACGGGCGGTGCGGGCGGCCGGCCGGCCAGCCGGTCGGCGAGCAGTGCGGCGCTGTCCCGGTCGTCGAGCGGGCGGAGCCGGTGCCGGGCTATCCCGCCGAGGGGGACGTCCGCGGCCGTGGTGAGCAGGACGGCCACCGACGACCGGCGCAGCCGGCGGGCGACGAACGCCAGCGTGTCCGCGGTGGGCTGGTCGCCCCGGTCCACGTCGTCCATCGTGCACAGCAACGGACGGTCCCGCGCGGCGGCGGCGAGCAGGCCGAGCACGGCCAGGGAGAGCGCCAGGCGCCGGTGGGCGGGGCAGCCCGCGCCGGCCAGCGCCCGCAGCAGCACCCGCCGCTGCTGTTCGGGGAGCGCGCCGGCCCGGTCGAGCACCGGGTCCAGCAACCGTTGCAGCCCCGCGTACGGCAGGGCCGCCTCCTCGGGCAGCCCGGTGCCGGCCAGGACGGTGCAGCCCTCGGCGTGCCGGTGGGCGTAGTCGACGAGTGCGCTCCGGCCGGAGCCGGGCTCGCCCTGGACCAGCAGCGCTCCCCCGCCGGTGGGCAGGTCACCCAGCAGGCGCCGGATCGCGGCGCACTCGTCGGCCCGGCCGCGCAACACGGCTAATTGCACTGACGATGCAGTAACCATGCAATCGAGTGTTACCTATCGGTAGCCCGATGGAAAGACCGGCGGCGCCGCCTTCCCACGTCGCGCGTCAGCGCGGGCCGACGTCGGCCAGCAGGGCGGCGACCGTCCGGGTCATCACCGCGCGGGCCTGGTCCACGCCCAGTCCCAGCCCGTCGCGCAGCATCGACCAGGCCGGCCACATGCTCGCGGCCACCAGGGCGTGCACCACCTGGTCCCGGTCCGGGCCGGCCTGCTCCAGCTCGGCGGCGAAGAGTTGCTCGACCTCGTCGCGCACCCGCGCGATGTGCTTGAGGCGGTTGCGGCGCAGCTGCCCGGAGACCGGCTCGCGCATCTGGGCGGCGCGGGCCGACGGGGCGATGAGCTGGAGCAGCCGGGCCCGCTGCCGGCAGTACGCGTCGACCCGCCGGGCCAGCGGCAGCGCCGGCGAGATCGGCCGGTGGGCGGCGTCCTGCTGCCGGAGCAGCTCCGCGCCGCTGGCCTCGAACAGCGTCTCCATGTCCTTGAAGTTGGTCCAGAGCGTCCGCAGCGAGATCCCGGCCCGCTCGGCGATGCGCTCGCCGGTCGGCCGCAGGTCCCCCTCGGAGATGAGCGCCAGGTGCGCCTCGACGATCGCCGCCCGGGTGCGTTCGGCCCGGGCGGTCCGGCCGTCGACCCGGACCGGCGCCTCGGCACCGCCCATCCGCGCCCGCCTCCTCATCGCCGTCACGTCGCCCGTACCGCCGCGCCGAGTCTAGCCGCGGGCCACCCGGCGACCGTCCGGCCCCGGCCCGGGCCCGGCGCGGTCATCCGGCGGGCCGGCCGGCGAGGCTGACCCCGCCGTCGAGGACGAGGGTCTGCCCGGTGATCCAGGCCGCGTCGTCGGAGGCGAGGAAGGCGACCGCGCCGGCCACGTCCCGCGGCAGCCCGAGGCGCCCCAGCGGGTACGCCCGGGCGACCTCCTCCTCCCGGCCCTCGTGCAGCGCCGCCGCGAAGCGGGTCTTCACCACGGCGGGCGCGACCGCGTTGACCCGGACCTTCGGGGCGAGTTCGACGGCCAGGCACGCGGTGAGGTGGTCGACGGCGGCCTTGCTCACCCCGTAGAAGGCGATGCCGGGCGACGGGGTGCGGCCGGCGATCGAGGAGACGTTGACGACGCAGCCGCCGCGCTCGCCCATCCCCGCGGCGACCTGCTGCACCCAGCCGAGCGTGCCGACCAGGTTGACGTCGAGGATCTTGCGGGCCGCCGCCAGGTCCAGCTCGACCAGCGGCCCGTACGCCGGGTTGATGCCGACGTTGTTGACCAGCACGTCGACCGGCCCGAACGCCTCGGTCACGGCGTCGACCGCCGCCCGTCGGTGCCCCGCGTCGTCGGCCCGGCCGGCGACGGCCACGGCGTGGGTGGGCCCGCCCAGGGCCGCGACCGCCTCGGCCAGGGCCTCCGGGTGTCGCGCGGTCAGTCCGACGCGGGCGCCCTCGGCCACGAGCCGGCGGGCGACGGCCAGGCCGATGCCGCGACTGGCGCCCGTGACGAGCGCGACCCGGCCCGCGAGTCGCCTCGAATCTGCATTCACGATGCAGATAGTAGGAGGGCGGCCGGCGCTCGTCAACGACGGAACGTCGATGGACAGGTCACATTCCATTGACAGCACCTCGGCATAACAGCACTGTCGATGCAGATAGTTCGCCCTCCGGAGAGGACGCTCCCATGCCCGAAGCCGTCATCGTCGCCGCCGCCAGGTCACCGATCGGGCGCGCGCGCAAGGGCTCCCTGCGCGACCTGCGCGCCGACGACCTGGCCGCCACCATCGTGCGCGCCGCCCTCGACCAGGTGCCGGCGCTCGACCCGCGCGAGATCGACGACCTGATGCTCGGCTGCGGGCAGCCGGCGGGCGAGCAGGGCCACAACCTCGCCCGGGTGGTCGGCACCCTGCTCGGGCTGGACCACCTGCCCGGCACGACCGTCAACCGGTACTGCTCGTCGTCGTTGCAGACCACCCGGATGGCCCTGCACGCCATCCGCGCGGGCGAGGGCCACGCCTTCCTCTCGGTCGGGGTGGAGTGCGTCTCCCGCTACGACCGGGGTCGCGCCGACGGGCACCCCGGCACCACCAATCCCGCCTTCGCCGGGGCCCTGGAGCGCACCGCGACCAGGGCGGCCGGCGACCTGTCGGGCTGGCACGACCCGCGCGAGGACGGCGAGCTGCCGGACGTCTACGTCGCGATGGGACAGACCGCCGAGAACGTGGCGCACCTGCGCGGGGTGTCCCGGCTCAGCCAGGACGAGTTCGCCGTACGGTCGCAGCTGCTGGCCGAGAAGGCGATCGCCGACGGCTTCTGGGCCCGCGAGATCACCCCGGTCACCGTCCCCGGCGGGGCGGTGGTGGCCGCCGACGACGGGCCGCGCGCCGGGGTGACCCTGGAGGCGGTGGCGGCGCTGCCGCCGGTGTTCCGGCCTGACGGCACGGTGACCGCCGGCAACTGCTGCCCGCTCAACGACGGCGCCGCCGCGCTCGTCGTGATGTCGGACGTACGGGCGCGGGAGCTGGGCGTCACCCCGCTGGCCCGGATCGTCTCCACCGGCCTGAGCGCCCTCTCCCCCGAGATCATGGGGCTCGGGCCGGTGGCGGCGTCGCGGCAGGCGCTGCGCCGGGCCGGCATGTCCGTCGACGACGTCGACCTCGTCGAGATCAACGAGGCGTTCGCCGCGCAGGTGCTGCCCAGCGCCCGGGAGCTGGGGGTCGACTGGGACCGGCTCAACGTCAACGGTGGCGCGATCGCGGTGGGCCACCCGTTCGGCATGACCGGCGCCCGGATCACCACCACGCTGATCAACTCGCTGCGCTGGCACGACCAGGAGATCGGGCTGGCGACCATGTGCGTCGGCGGCGGCCAGGGCATGGCGATGGTCGTCGAGCGGCTGAGCTGACGCCGACCGGGCGTGGCGGGCCGGGAGACCGACGCGCCACGCCCGGCCGGTGCCGGGTGCGACCGGTCAGGAGGCCGTCGGCACCCCGTTGGCCGGCGGCGCCACCGGCGGGGCGGTGTGCTCGCGTACCGGCCCGTCGCCCTCGTCCGTCTCGTACGTCGGCCCGAAGTAGGCCTGCGTCCCGCCGCTCACCCGGGTCAGCCGCTGCCCGCCGTAGCCGGAGTGGTCGGTGTCGGAGTAGCGCAGCGGGGCCAGGCCGGGCCCCTGGTAGCCGCCCTTGCGGACGGCCTCGGTGACCGCCTCGCGGGTGAGGTCCTTGCCGGCGGCGAGGAGTACCTGCACGAAGAGGTAACCGACCGCCATGCCGTAGACGGTGTTGCCGTCGAACGGCGCGTCCCCGTTGTACTCCTTGTTGACCTTGGTGAAGAGCTGGATCCACGGGTCGGCGGCGTCGTTCTGCATCGGCAGGTAGTTGGCGCCGACCATGCCCTCGAGCAGGCCCGCCGCGGCGCCGAGCTGCTTGGCCAGCGTCGGGTGGTCGGCGCCGACGTTGGAGACCAGCCACTGCGGCTTGAAGTTCAGCCGGGCGGCGGTGCCGACCGCCAGGGCGGTGAAGCCGGGCACGGTGGCGAGGATGACCACCTGGCAGCCGGCCGCCTTGAACGCGCCGATCTGGGGTGCCACGTTGGTGTTGCTGGTGACGTACGTCTGCTTCGCCGCCACCGCGCCGGCGCCGAGCACCTTCTCCACCCCGACCAGGCTGTCCCGGCCGAAGTCGTCGTCCTGGCCGAGGAAGCAGACCTTGCGCCCCGGCAGGCTGGTCTTCACGTGCTGGGCCAGGATCTTGCCCTCCACCGTGTAGTCGGGGTTGAAGCCGAACGTGCCCGGATACCGGTCGGGCTGGTCCCAGCTGCGGCTTCCGGAGGCGACGAAGAGGTCAGGTACCCGGTTGCTCTTGAGGAAGTCGAGCACGCCGGTGTGGGTCGGCGTGCCGAGCCCGTTGAGGATGGCGAAGACCTTGTCCTGCAGGACGAGCTGGCGGACCACCTGCTGGGTGTTCGCCGGGTTGTAGCCGTCGTCCATGATCTTGTAGGTGATCTTCCGGCCGTGCACGCCCCCGTTGGCGTTGACGTGGTCGAAGTACGCCTTCGTGGCGGGCGCGATCTTGGAATAGCCGGCGGACGCCGGACCGGTGAGCGGCATGTGCGTGCCGACCACGATCTCGGTGTCGGTGACGCCGGGGACCGTGCCCCCGCCGCCGCCACCGTCGTCCCCGGTGCAGGCGGCGGAGGCGACCAGCAGGGTGATGGCGGTGGCGAGCGCGAGGCCGCGCCGTGCCGTTCGTGTCATGTCAGACACCGACCTTTCCTCGGTCCGGGTGGTGGTGGTCGTGGTGCGGGTGGTGGGTGGTGTGGTGCGGACGGCCGGCGGGGCGGCTCAGGACCGCCGCCGGCCCGCCCGGCGCGCGGAGACCGCCCGGGTCAGCCGGGACAGCAGGCCCTGCACGCCGCCGGGAGCGGCGATCATGACGACGACCAGGGTGAGCCCGAAGATCGCCAGCGGCAGGTTGCCCTCGACCCGCTGCGCGACCGCCGGCGACAGGGTGAGCTGCTCGGTGAGGGCGTGCGTCAGGTCGGGCAGGGCGACCAGCAGGACGGCGCCCCAGGCCGCGCCGGCGAGGCTGCCCAGCCCGCCGATGACGACCGCCATCAGCAGGAACAGCGACAGCGTCAGCGAGAAGGCCCCGGGCGACACGCTCTGCGCGAGGACCGCGAGCAGGGCGCCGCCGAGCCCGGCGCCGGCCGCGCTGACCACGAAGGCGAGGACCTGGGTGCGGGCGACGTGGATGCCGGCGAGGCGGGCGGCGACCTCGTCGTCGCGGACCGCCCGGAAGGTGCGGCCGTACCGGCTGCGGACCAGGTTGGCCAGCAGCAGCAGGGCCAGCAGGGTGGCCGCGGCGGTCACCCAGAGCTGCCAGCGCTCGTAGGGGAAGTACGCGCCGAGGGCCACCGGCGGGGGCTCGACCGGCACCGCCAGCCCCTGCTCGCCGTTGAACACGCCGTCGAAGGTGACGGTCAGCGCCGGCACCACGACCGCCACGGCCAGGGTGACGCCGGCCAGGTACGGGCCGCGCAGCCGGGCGGCGGCCACCCCGACCACGGCGCCCACCACGAGGGCGGCCAGGACGGCGGCGCCCAGCGACACCGGGAGCAGCCAGCCGCCGGTCATCCCGGCGTCGGCGAACGCGTTCTGGCACAGGGCCACGGTGTACGCGCCGGTCGCCATCAGCGCGCCGTGCCCGAGCGAGAGCTGACCGTTGAGCCCGGTGAGGACGGTCAGCCCGGCGGTGGCGCACAGGTAGGCGGCCACGGTCGCGAGCTGGAAGTTGCGGAACGGCTCCAGCCCGTAGCTGGCGGCCACCAGCAGCAGCGCGGCGACGACCGCGAGGCCGAGGTGACGCAGCAGGGTCGAACCGAGGCGGGGCTCGGCGGGGCCGGTGCGGCCGACCCGCGCCTTCGTGTCCGGCGGGGTCACCGCCCGGGTGGCGCTCACACCCGCCTCGCCGCGACCGGGGCGAACAGCCCGCCGGGACGCACCAGCAGCACCGCCAGCAGCAGCACCAGCACCGCGAGCGGGGTGACGTCGCTGCCGGCGTAGCCGCTGACGTAGGAGAGCAGCAGGCCGACCGCGAGGCCGCCGACCACCGCCCCCGGTGGACTGTCCAGCCCGCCCACCACGGCGGCGGTGAACGCCGAGACGAAGACCAGGTCCATCGCGTGCGGGTGCAGGCCCAGCTCGGTGGGGATGACCAGCATGCCGGCCAGGGCGCCGACCCCGGAGGCCAGCGCCCACCCGAGGGTGAGCATGCCGCCGACGTTCACCCCGAGCAGCCGGGACACCTCGGGGGCGAACGCCGCCGCGCGCATCCGCAGACCCACCGCCGTGCGGGTGAAGGTCCAGGCGAGCCCCACGACCACCACCGCGACCGCCGCGAAGACGAACAGGTCGTACGGCGACAGGACGGCGACGCCGCCCACGGTCAGCGGGTTGCGGGAGAAGGGCGTCGCGGCGGGCAGGAACTCGCTGCCGTACGCCATGCCGAGGACGGCCTGGATCAGCAGCACCAGCCCCAGCGCGACGATCACCGGGTTGAGCGGCGAGGTGTGGTCGACGAAGCGCATGACGACCAGGTCCACCGCCGCGCCGAGGAGCAGCCCGGCGCCGAGCGCGGCCAGGAAGCCCAGCCAGTACGAGCCGGTCGCGGCGGAGACGCTGTAGGCCACGTACGCGGTGGCGACGGCCATCGCGCCCTGCGCGAAGTTGACGATCCGGGCCGCCCGCCAGATGAGCACCAGGGCCAGTGCGAACGCGGCGAGGACCGCGCCCCTGGACAAGCCGTCGAGGGTGAGGAAGACGAAGCGGTCCAACGGTCCTCCCTTGCGGGGACGAGGGTTCAGAAGCCGAGGTAGGCGTGGCGCAGGTTGGCGTCGTCGCGCAGCCGGGCGGCCGGGGCGGTGGTGACGACCCGGCCCAGGGACATCACCACGCCCTGGTCGGCGACGGACAGCGCGCTGCGCACGTTCTGTTCGACGAGCAGGACGGTCAGCCCGGTGTCGTCGCGCAGCCGGCGCAGCAGGGCCATGGTCTGGGCGACGACCCGCGGCGCCAGGCCGAGCGACGGCTCGTCGAGCAGCAGCAGGCGGGGCCGACCGACGAGGGCCCGGCCGAGGGCGAGCATCTGCCGCTCGCCGCCGGAGAGCTGGTGCCCGAGGTGTCGCCGCCGCCGGGCCAGCGGTTCGAAGAGCTGGTAGACCTCGTCGAGGGCGCGGGCCGCGTCGGCCCGGTCGCGCCGCCACAGCCCGCCGAGGCGCAGGTTCTCGTCGACCGTCAGCTCGCCGACCACCCCGCGCCCCTCCGGCACGTGGGCCATGCCGCGACGCACGAGCTGCTCCACCGCGACGCCGCGCAGGTCCTCCCCGGCCAGCACGACGCGACCGGCTGCCGGGCGGAGCATGCCGGACAGGGCGCGCAGCAGGGTGGTCTTGCCGGCGCCGTTGGCGCCGACCACCGCCGCGATGGCGCCCCGCGCCACGGTCAGGTCGATCCCGTGCAGCACCGGCGCGCCGCCGTAGCCGGCCGCCAGGCCGCGCACCTCGAGCAGGGCCTCGCCGGTCATGCCGCGGCCTCGTCGACCGCCGCGCCGAGGTAGGCGTCGGCGACGGCCGGGTCGTCGCGCACCTCGTCGGGGGTGCCGGCGGCGATCACCCGCCCGAAGTCGAGCACCACGATCTCGTCGCAGACGGACATCACCAGGTCCATGTGGTGCTCCACCAGCAGCACCGCGCAGGGGTCGGTGTCGCGTCGGGGCAGCCCCCGGATCAGCTCGGCCAGCTCGGCGATGTCGTCGGCGCCCAGGCCCCCGGCGGGTTCGTCGAGCAGGAGCAGCCGGGGCCGCGCGGCCAGCGCGCGGGCCAGGGCGACCCGCTGGCGTACGGCGAAGGGCAGCGTGCCCGGCGCGGCGTCGGCGTGCCCGGCGATCCCCAGGGTGTCGAGGACGTCGAGGGCGTGCCGGCGCAGCCGGCGCTCGTCGCGGTCGCTGCGGGGCAGGCCGAGCAGGGCGGCGAGGAAGCCGGCGCGGGCCGTGTGGGTGGCCCCGGTCATCACGTTCTCCAGCACGGTGAGCCCGGCGAAGAGCCCGGTGCCCTGCAGGGTGCGGGCGACGCCCAGCCGGGTGAGCCGGTGCGGGCGCGGGCGCAGCGGCCGGCCGTCGAGGGTCAGGGAGCCCTCGTCCGGCGGGACGAAGCCGCAGACGACGTTGAACAGCGTGGTCTTGCCGGCCCCGTTGGGACCGATCACGCCGACCACCCGGCCGGGCGGCACCCGCAGCGAGACGTCGTCGAGGGCGGTGAGGCCGCCGAAGCGGACCCCGATGTGGTGCAGTGCGAGCCCTTGCTCCATCACCCGTCCCCCCGGCAGCCGCCAGTATTTACACTGGGAGTGTACGTTTCTGACGGGGGCCGTCAATACCTCCGACGCTCGCGGGCACGCTCGTCGGCCGCCGCCCGGACCTGGGCGGCGGCCGACGGTTTCTGCACCGACCGGGCAGCCATGCGCCGTGGGGCGGCCGGGGGTGACGGCCGCCCCGGGGAGCGTCAGGCGCTCGGGCAGGTGTTGCGGTACTCCTGGATCGCGGAGCCGCTCGGGCCGGGGCAGAGGAACTGCTCGTAGCGGGTGTCGTCGTCGACGAACCGCTTCAACCAGGCGACCGCCTGCCGGGCGGTGGGCGTGTTGACGGTCTGCGGGAAGAAGTGGCTGGCCCCGTTGAGCTCCAGGTACGCCTTCTCGGACGAGGCCGGGATGCTGGTGTAGAACGGCTCCGAGTGCGACGAGACCGGCGCGACACTGTCGCTCTCCCCGCCGATGATCAGGGTCGGCACCCGGACGTCGGACCAGGACTTGTCCAGGTTCCACGGCGCGAGCGGCACCGCGGCCTGCAACGACGGCCGGGAGACCGCGGCCTCCAGGCTGCCGCCGCCACCCATCGAGTGGCCGGAGACGGCGAGCCGGCTGGCGTCGATCCGGCTGCGTACGGAGCTGCGCTGCGTCAGGTAGTCGAGCGCGGCGAGCAGTTGCCGACCGCGGCTGTCCGGCTGGTCGAGGCGCGTGTTGGTCTCGATGCCGATCACCACGAAGCCGTGCGAGGCGATCCGCGGCCCGAGCCAGTCGATGCTGGACCAGGCGGCCGTGTAGCCGGGCGAGATGGCGACGGCGCCGAAGGTGCCCTCGGCGGTGCTGGTCGGGTAGTAGATGACGCCCCCGCCGAAGCCGGTGACGCTGAGCGAGGAGACGTTCTGCGACGAAGTGGCGAACGGGCCGCGGCTGGCCTCCAGCAGGGCGACGCTCGGGGCGGGGCCGCGCTCGTACGGGTTGGCGGCGGCCTGGGCGGCCGGCGGGGCGGCCAGCGCGCCCGCCGTGGCCAGGACGGCGGCCAGGGCCAGGCCGGCGAGGCGGGCGACGGGACGGGTACGGGCGGTGGTGGTTGGTGATGACACGTCGGGCACTCCCTACGGGACGGGGCATATCGACATGCATCAGTCTTCGGCGGTGTCGACGGCGGCGCATCGGTGAAATCACCAGTCCGGCCCGGGAAAATCGGGCCGGCCGTTTTCGCCCGGACTGTCGGGGTAGGGCATTTGGCACCCCGGCCGAAGAAGGAGACGCCGTGTTCAACCCGTTGGAGCACAAAGGAATCCCGCTGGAGAGCCAGATCCGCAACTGGCGCGAACTCAACGTGGAGCCGATCGACCCGGAGGCGGTCGATCCGTACACCCGCTGCCGCATCATCACCATGAACGGCATCGAGGTCGAGGCGATCAACTTCCAGCACCAGTTCGCCCGCAACTGCCCCGACCAGGAGGTCCGCCGGCAGCTGGCGTACGTGCGCTACCTGGAGAGCCAGCAGCAGCGGGTGGTGAACTGGCTGCTGCCCGGCGCCGCGAGCGTGCTGGAGACGACGCTCGGCTACGAGCAGGTGGCCGTCGACCTGACCGCGTGGGTGGCCCGGCACGAGCCCGACCCGTACCTGAAGCAGAGCTACGAGTTCGGCGTGCTGGAGGACTTCGACCACCTCTACCGCTACGCCAACCTCTACGAGATGGTGGAGCGCCGCAAGGCCGACAAGATCGTGCAGGGCCTGACCGAGGTCATGCCCGGCCGGCCCACCGTCGCCGAGCACCGGCACCCGTTCGACGAGGTGCGCACCCCGTACGACCGCAACAGCGTCGACCCCCGCTCCAAGCTGCACGCGCTGACCATCCTGTCGGCGGAGCAGCAGGTCATGTTCTATTACATGAACGTCGGTCCGCAGTACATGGAGCCGATCGCGCGACAGCTCTACCAGGAGATCAGCCTCATCGAGCAGGAGCACGTCACGCACTACGAGTCGCTGCTCGACCCGGGCGAGAACTGGTGGGAGCGGCTGCTCACCCACGAGTACAACGAGTGCTGGCTCTACTACTCCTTCATGCAGCAGGAGAGCGACCCCCGCATCAAGGCGGTGTGGGAGCTGCACCTGCAGATGGAACTGGCGCACCTGCAACAGGCCGCCGACCTGCTGCGCCGCCACGACGGCCGGGAGCCGGAGGAGATCGTGGGCGGCGCCGGCCTGCCCGAGCCGCTGACCTTCGAGCCGAACAAGGAGTACCTGCGCCACCTGCTCGCCACCCAGGTCGACCTGAACAAGCTCGGCGAGGGGTACGTGCGGGAGGCGCACGAGCGCTTCGAGTCGATGCAGCAGCAGCTGCACGACGGGCAGAAGCCGCCGAGCGAGCAGGTGATCGACATGCACCGGGAGCGCTTCGGCGACGAGTACCGCGTCGAGACCGAGGGGCCCCACCCGGTGGAGTCGCTGCGCGCGCGGGGAGGCAGCCATGCCTGACACCGGCGCCCCGGCCACGCGCGGCCCCGAAGACGACGTCGTCGACCTGCTGCTGGCCCAGCACGCGCGGATCGAGGAGCTGTTCCTGCTGGTCATCGGCAGCACCGGGGAGACCCGCCGGGACGCCTTCGACGACCTGGTGAAGCTCCTCGCCGCGCACGAGACCGCCGAGGAGGAGGTCGTCCACCCGCTGGCCCGGACGCTGCCGGGCGGGGGCGGCGACGCCATGGTCGACGAACGCCTCGCCGAGGAGCGTCAGGCCAAGGAGACCCTGAAGACCCTGATCGCCGGCGGTGTCGACGCCGAGGGCTTCGACACCGGCATCATCCTGCTGCGCGACGCGGTGCTCACGCACGCCCGCTACGAGGAACGCCAGGAGTTCCCGCTGCTGCGCCAGCACGTGCCCGCCGACCGGCTGCGCACGATGGCCGGCGCCGTTCGGATGGCGGAGGCGACCGCGCCGACGCGCCCGCACCCGAGCGCCCAGTCCGCGAAGGGCAACCTCGCGGCCGGACCGGCGCTGGCGGTCATCGACCGCGTCCGCGACGCGATCCGCAGGCCGTCGTCCAGCGGCTGAGCACCCGCCGACACCAGCACACCGCGCCCACCCGACCGATTCCGGCGGGTGGGCGCGGCGCGTCTGCCGCCGTGCCCGCGCCGGGGCGGGTGCCGCCCTCGCGTAGGGTCGGCACCGCCCCGGTCCGGCCACGCCGGACGCCCCCTGCCCGCGGAGACGCCCATGACCGAGATAGGCGGCGCCACGAGGGTGTACGCGCTGCTCGGCGACCCGATCGCCCAGGTGCGCGCCCCCGGGCTGCTCAACCCGGTGCTGGCTCGGCGCGGCACCGACGCGGTGCTCGTCCCGGTCCACGCGGCGCCGGCCGACCTCACCCAGGTGGTGCGGGGGCTGCAACGGGTGGCGAACCTGGACGGGATGCTGGTCACCGTGCCGCACAAGGCCGCCGTGCTGGAGCTCGCCGACCGGGCCAGCGACCGCGCCCGCCTGGCCGGCAGCGCCAACGCGCTGCGGCGCGAGCCCGACGGGACGTGGACCGCGGACACCTTCGACGGCGACGGGTTCGTCCGCGGGCTTTCCGGGGCCGGACACCATCCCCGGGGCCGCCGGGCGTGCGTGGTGGGCGCGGGCGGGGCGGGCAGCGCGATCGCGGTGGCGCTGCTCGACGCCGGCGTGGCGGAACTGCGGCTGAGCGACACCGACCCGGACCGGCTGGAGACGCTGCGGCGGCGACTGTCCGCCGCGTACCCCGGCCGGGTCGGCGCGACCGCGCGACCGCGACTGGCGGACGCCGACCTCGCGGTCAACGCCACGCCCCTGGGGCTGGGCCCCGACGACCCGCCGCCGTTCGCGGTGGCGGACCTGCCGGCGCACGCGGTGGTCGCCGACATCATCATGACGCCGGCCGAGACGCTCCTGCTGGCCCAGGCACGGGCCCGGGGACTGCGGGCGCACCCGGGAGAGCCGATGCTCGCCCACCAGATCGACGCCTACCTCGACTTCTTCGGGCTCTGACCGACCGGCGGTCGGCGCCGGGAGCCCCGGCGGCTCCCGGCGACCGCCGACCGGCCCCCGTCGCCCGCCGGCCGGCGCACTGATCATCCTGTCGGGCGGACCTGTTACCGTCGCGCCGCCGCTGCACCAGTCGGACCGGAGGTAGGCGTGATCAGCTCGCACGTGTCGTCGTTCGTCGGATTACCGACAGTGCCCTTCACCCCGGGGATGACACTCCCCGACGATCCGTCGGCGGTCGCCTGGCGGCTGGAGGTCGAGGACTTCGACGCGGATCCCGAGGAGTTCCTCGGTCTCGTCCGGGCGCTGCGGGAGCAGGTGCCGGCCGACGCGGTGCGCGCCCTGGTGATCGGCGAGTGGGGCGAGGCGTACGAGCGGCCCCTGCCGATCGAGGCGCTGGTCGAGGCCGCCGGGGAGTGGACCGGCCTGCGGGCGCTCTTCCTCGCCGACCTGACCTACGAGCAGTGCGAGATCTCCTGGCTCATGCACGGCGACATCACGCCGCTGCTCGCGGCGTACCCGTCGCTGGAGGTGCTCTGGGTGCGCGGGGCGCAGGGCCTGCGGCTGGAGCCGGTCCGGCACACCGGGCTGCGCGAGCTGCGCTTCGAGTCCGGCGGGCTGCCGGCCGGGGTGGTCCGGGCCGTCGGCGCGTGCGAGCTGCCGGCCCTGCACCGCCTGGACCTGTGGCTCGGCAGGAAGGACTACGGCGGCGACGCGAGCGCCGAGGACCTGGCCGGGGTGCTCGCCGGCGCCGGCCTGCCGGCCCTGCGTCACCTCGCGGCGTGCAACGCCGAGATCGCCGACGCGGTCGCGGCGGCGGTCGCCAGCGCGCCGGTCGTCCCCCGGCTGGAGGCGCTCGACCTGTCGATGGGCACCCTGACCGACGAGGGCGCGAAGGCGCTGCTGGCCGGGCAGCCGCTGACCCACCTGAGGCACCTCGACCTGCACCATCACTACCTCTCCGAGGAGGCGGCCGCCGCGGTGGTCGCCGCGCTGCCGGGGGCGCGGGTCGACCTGTCCGACCCACAGGTCGCCGAGGACTACGACGGCACCGTCTACCGCTACACCGCGGTCGGGGAGTGAGCGAGATGGCCTTCGGTTCCCACGCGCGCCACTTCGCCGGCCGTCCCGTGGTGGACGTCCCCGCCGACGGGCCGCTGCCCACGGTGGACGGCCCGGTCTCGTGGCGGATCGCCCACTGGCACTTCGACGACGAGACCACGGAGAACTCGCTCTCGGCGGAGTTCCGCGACGCGTTCGACCGGTTCGTCGCGCAGGCCGGTCCGTCCGTGGAGTCCCTGGTCGTCGGCTCCTGGGGCTACGCGGCGTTCCATCCCGCCCCGATCGCGCAACTCTGCGCGGCGGCGGCGCGCCTGCCCGCCCTGCGCGCGCTCTTCCTCGGTGACATCACCTCCGAGGAGTGCGAGGTCTCCTGGATGAGGGTGGGCGACGTCAGCGCGCTGCTGACGGCATACCCGGCGCTGGAGGTGCTGCGGGTGCGCGGCGGCGAGAACTTCGCGTTCTCCCCCGTGCGGCACGCGCGGCTGCGGGAGCTGGCGGTGGAGAGCGGCGGGCTGTCCCGGGCGTTCGTCGGCGCGGTGCTCGACTCCGACCTGCCCGCGCTGACCGACCTGGAGCTGTGGCTCGGCACCTCCGACTACGGCGGCGACACGCAGGTCGTCGACCTCGCCCCGCTGCTGGCCGGGGAACGGTTCCCGCAGCTGCGCCGGCTCGGCCTGTGCAACTCGGAGATCGCCGACGACCTCGCCCGGGCGCTGGCGTCCGCGCCGGTGGTGTCCCGGCTGCGACGGCTGGACCTGTCGATGGGCACGCTCGGCGACGAGGGCGCGGCGGCCCTGCTGGCCGGTCAGCCGCTGACCCACCTGGCGGAGCTGGACCTGTCCCACCACTACCTGACGGAGGAGACCGCCGCGTCGCTGGTCGCCGCGCTGCCGGGCGTCGCGGTGGACGACTCCGACCCGCAGGAGCCCGAGGAGTACGACGGCGAGAGCTACCGCTACACGGCGGTGTCGGAGTGACATGCGCCTGACCGTCGTCGGCAACCCCGGCAACCGTCGGGTCGGCCTGTTCACCCGGGCGGTCCTCGCCGCCGGCCTGCCCCGGCCGCAGGTGCTGCCCTGGGTCGACGTGCTGGCCGGCGCGGCGCCGCCCGGGGCCGGCGCGCTGGTACGGGTCGACTCGCCCGGCGAGGACGCCGAGGTGGACCGGCTGCTGCGCCGGTCCACCTCGCCGGCGCGGCACGGCGAGCTGATCGGCCTGGCCGACACGTACGCCGGGCTGCTGCGGGGCCTGGACCGGGTCGCCGCCGGCGGCGCGGAGCTGCTCAACGACCCGGCGGACGTCGCGGTGCTGTGCGACAAGCGGCGCTGCCACGCCCGGCTGTCAGCCGCCGGGGTGCCGGTGCCGGCCGCGCTGCCCCCGGTGCACGGGTGGCAGGAGCTGCGGGCGGCGATGGCGGCGGCCCGCTGGAGCCGCGTGTTCGTCAAGCCCGCACACGGCTCGTCGGCCGCCGGGGTCGTCGCGCTGGCCGTGGCCCGGGGGCGGGTGCAGGCGGTCACCACGATCGAGGCGGCCCCGGACGGGCTGTTCAACTCGCTGCGCCCCCGCCGCTACACCGACGAGGCCGAGGTCGCCGCCATGGTCGACCGGATCGCCGCCGACGGCCTGCACGTGGAGCGGTGGCTGCCCAAGGCGGGGCTCGGCGACCGGGTGGTCGACCTGCGGGTGGTGACGATCGCGGGCCGGCCCACCCACGCCGTGGTGCGCGCCGCCCGGGGGCCGCTGACCAACCTGCACCTGGGCAACGCGCGCGGGGACCTCGCCGAGCTGCGCGCGGCGGCCGGGCCGGCGGCGTGGGCGGCGGCCATGGAGACGTGCGAGCGGGCGGCCGCGTGTTTCCCCCGCAGCCTCCAGGTCGGCATCGACCTGATGTTCCTGCTCGGCTGGCGGCGCCACGCGGTGGCCGAGGTCAACGCCTTCGGCGACCTGCTGCCGGGGGTCCTCACCGACGGCCGGGACACCTACGCCGAGCAGGTGCGCGCCCTGACCGACGGCCGGTGGGACCGCTGGCGGTCGGCTGCCGGCCGGACACCGCCGGGCGACGACGCGGCACGGCCCGCCGGCGCGGTCGGGCGGGAGGTGCTCGCGTGCGCAGTCTGATCGGCAGCCACGACCTGCTCCTGCTCACCCTCGACACGCTGCGCCACGACGTCGCCGCCGACCTGGCCGCGCGGGGGCGCACGCCGCACCTGGCGCGCGCCCTGCCCGGCGGGCGGTGGGAGCAACGGCACTCCCCCGCCAGCTTCACCTACGCCGCGCACCACGCGTTCTTCGCCGGCTTCCTGCCCACCCCGGTCACCCCCGGCCGGCACGAGCGGCTGTACGCGGCGGCGTTCCCCGGCAGCGAGACGTCCGGCGCCGACACCTGGGTGTTCGACGCGCCCGACCTGCCCACGGCGCTCGCCGACGTCGGCTACCACACGCTCTGCCTGGGCGGGGTCGGCTTCTTCAACCGGCGCAGCCCGCTCGGGGCGGTGCTGCCGGGCCTGTTCGCCGAGGCGCACTGGGAGCCGGAGTTCGGGGTCACCTCCCCCACCTGCCTCGACGCGCAGCTCGACCGGTTGGCCGAGGTGCTGCCGCGGGTGCCGGCGCGGCAGCCGCTGTTCACGTTCCTCAACGTCGCCGCCCTGCACCAGCCCAACCGGCACCACCTGCCCGGGGCGCAGGTCGACGACCTGGCCAGCCACGCCGCCGCCCTGGAGTACGTCGACGGCCGGATCGACCGGCTGTTCGCCCTGCTCACCGGCCGGGGTCGGCCGGTGTTCGCGATCGTCTGCTCCGACCACGGCACCGCCTACGGGGAGGACGGCCACACCGGCCACCGGATCGGCCACGACGTGGTGTGGACGGTCCCGTACGCCCACTTCGTCCTGCGACCGGGGGAATGGTGACCAGCACCGACACGGGCCTCGACGGCTCGCCGTACCAGCAGTACCTCTACGCGTACCCGCACAAGACCTCCTACCGGCCGCTGCGACCGCGCCCGCTGCTGGCGGACGTGTGGCGGGCCGAGGCGCGTGAGGCGCTCTTCCTCTACGTGCACCTGCCGTTCTGCGAGATGCGCTGCGGCTTCTGCAACCTGTTCACCCGCGCCAACGCGCCCGCCGAGCAGGTGACCGACTACCTTCGGCAGCTGCGCCGGCAGGCGGGACGGGTCGCCGACGCGCTGGGCGACGACGCCGGCTACGCCCGTGTGGCGTTCGGCGGCGGCACCCCCACCTACCTGACCTCCGACGAGCTGACCGAGCTGTTCGGCATCGCCACCGCGATGGGCGCCCGGCTGCCCGGCGTACCGCTGTCGGTGGAGACCTCGCCGGCGACCGCGACGCCGGACCGGCTCGCGGTGCTCGCCGCGCACGGCGCCACCCGGGTGAGCATCGGCGTGCAGAGCTTCCTCGACGCCGAGGCCCGCGCCGCCGGCCGGCCGCAGCGCCGCACGGAGGTGGAGGCGGCCCTGGCCGCGATCCGCGACGCCCGGATCCCGGTGCTCAACATCGACCTGATCTACGGCATCGACGGGCAGACCGCCGACACCTGGCGGGAGAGCCTCGACGCGGCCCTGGCGTGGCGGCCCGAGGAGCTGTACCTCTACCCGCTGTACGTGCGGCCGCTGACGGGGCTCGGGCGGCGGGCGCACGGCCGCGCGGACTGGGACGCCCAGCGGCTCGCCCTCTACGAGCAGGCGGTGGCGACGCTGGGTGCGGCCGGCTACCGGCAGGAGTCGATGCGGCAGTTCCGCCGCGCCGACGCGCCCACCCCGGACGGGCCGGACTACTGCTGCCAGGACGACGGCATGGTGGGTCTGGGCTGCGGCGCCCGCTCCTACACCACGTCCCTGCACTACTCGTTCGACTACGCGGTCGGCGTGTCGCAGGTGCGCGCGGTGCTCGACGACTACCTGGCCCGCCCGGCCGACGACTTCCGCTTCGCCGAGTTCGGGTTCGCCCTCGACGGCGCCGAGCAGCGCCGCCGGTGGCTGCTCAAGTCGCTGCTGCGCGCCGAGGGGGTCGACGCGGCGGCCTACCGGGCCCGCTTCGGCGCGCTTCCGGGCGACGACTTCCCGGAGCTGGGCACGCTGACCGAGCGGGGGTGGGCCGGCGACGGCGGGCTGCGGCTGACGCCGGCCGGGCTGGCCCGCTCCGACGCGATCGGCCCGTGGCTGACCTCGGCCCGGGTACGCGACGCGATGACCGGGTACGTGCCGAGGTGAACCTCGCGATCCTCTACCGGGGTCCCCTGGCGAGCTGCAACTACGACTGCCCGTACTGCCCGTTCGCCAAGCGGCGGGACCCGCCGGAGCTGCTGCGCGCCGACCGGGCGGCGCTGGACCGGTTCGCCGGCTGGGTGGCGGCCACCTCCGACGTGCGGCTGTCGGTGCTGTTCACCCCGTGGGGCGAGGGGCTGACCCGCCGCTGGTACCGCGACGCGATGGTGTCGCTGTCGCACCTGCCGCACGTCGACCGGGTGGTCATCCAGACCAACCTGGCCGCCCGGGTGGACTGGCTGGCCGACGCCGACCCGCGCGCCGCCGCCCTCTGGGCCACCTACCACCCCGGCCAGGTGGACCGGGACCGCTTCCTGGGCCGCTGCGCCCGGCTGACCGAGCTGGGCGTCCGGTACTCGGTCGGGGTGGTCGGCCTGCCGGAGCACCTCGCCGAGGCGCGGGCGCTGCGCGCCGCCCTGCCCGCCGAGGTCTACCTGTGGGTGAACGCCGCCGAGGGCCGGCGCTACGACGCGGCCGAGGAGGCGACCTGGACGGAGCTGGATCCGCTGTTCGGCTACAGCGTCCGCCCGCACGTGTCGCTCGATCGTCCGTGCCACGCGGGCGAGACGGCGATCTCGGTGCGCGGCGACGGCACCGTGCGCCGCTGTCACTTCATCGACGAGCCGATCGGCAACCTCTACGACGGGTCGTGGCGCTCGGCCCTGCGACCGCGCCCGTGCGGCAACGCGGTCTGCGACTGCCACATCGGGTACGTCCACCTCAAGCCGCTCGGCCTGCGGGACGTCTTCGCCGGCGGGGTCCTGGAACGCATCCCGGCCGCCTGGCCGCCCGTACGCCGGCCGGTGCCGCTGGCCGCGCCGGTGCACGCGACGGTGGCCGCCCCCGCGCCGCCTCCGCCGGCGTAGCGCGGAGCGGGCCGGCGAACCGGCGCACGCACGCCGCCGGACGTGGAGCAGGGGCGGCCCGGCACAGGCCGGACCGCCCCTGCACGGGTGGCTCAGTGCACGCCGGGCAGGACGGCAGCCGCCTCCTCCTTGGCCCGCCGCTCCTCACCGCTGAGGGTGTGCAGCGGCTTCTCCCGGATGAACAGCACCACCACCAGGGCGAGCACCGCGAACGGGGCGGCCACCAGGAACAGCTCGCCGGTCGCGGTGCCGTACACGTCCTGGATGATCCTCAGCACCGGCTCGGGCAGTGCGGACAGGTCGGGCACCTCGGTGGAGCCCTCCCCGCCCGGGGCGCCGCCGGCCAGCGGGCCGAGCTTCTCCGCGCTCAGCGAGGCGACCCGGTTGGCCAGCACCGCGCCGAGCGCGCTGACGCCGATCGTGCCGCCCATGCTGCGGAAGAAGGTCAGCACGGAGGTGGCCGCGCCCAGCTCGTGCGCCGGCACGTCGTTCTGCGCCGCGAGCACGAGGTTCTGCATGAGCATGCCGACGCCGATGCCGAGCACCGCCATGTAGACGCTGAGCAGCAGGATGCTGGTCTCGGCGTCGATGGTGGCCAGCAGCAGCATGCCGACGACCATCACGGCGGCGCCGGCCACCAGGTAACGCTTCCAGCGGCCGTACTTGGTGATCAGCTGGCCGGCAACCGTCGACGAGACCAGCAGGCCCAGGATCATCGGCAGGCTCATCAGTCCCGCCACGGTCGGCGACTTGCCGAGCGAGAGCTGGAAGTACTGGGACAGGAACACGGTGCCGCCGAACATCGCCACGCCGACCAGGATGCTGGCGATGGTGGTCAGCGAGACCGTCCGGTTGCGGAAGATGTCCAGCGGCACGATCGGCTCGTCCGCGCGGGACTCCACCCAGATCGCCAGCGCCAGCAGGGCGAGACCGCCGCCGACCATCAGCGCCGTCCAGCCCGAGGCCCAGGCGAACTTGTTGCCGGCCAGCGACGACCAGACCAGCACGGTGGAGACCCCGGAGGTGATGAGCAGCGCGCCCAGCCAGTCGATCTTCACCTTGCGGCGGCGGGTCACCGGCAGGTGCAGGGTGCGCTGGAGCAGGAAGATGGAGAGCAGGGTGAACGGGACGCCGATCAGGAAGCACCAGCGCCAGCCGAGCCAGGAGGTGTCCACCAGCACGCCGCCGATCAACGGCCCGGCGATGGTGCCGACGCCGAAGACCGCGCCGAAGATGCCGGCGTAGCGGCCCAGCTCGCGGGGCGGGATCATGGCCGCCATCACGATGGTGGCCAGGGCGGTCATGCCGCCGGCGCCGATGCCCTGCACGACCCGGCTGACCAGGAGCACCTCGACGTTCGGGGTGAGCCCGGCGATCAGCGAGCCGATCACGAAGAGGCCGAGGGAGAGCTGGATCAGCAGCTTCTTGTTGTAGAGGTCGGCCATCTTGCCCCAGAGCGGCACGGTCGCCGTCATGGCCAGCAGCTCGGTGGTGACGATCCACGTGTAGACGGTCTGGGTGCCGTTCAGGTCGGCGATGATGCGCGGCAGCGCGTTCGCCACGACCGTGGAGGCGAGGATCGACACGAACATGCCGACCATCAGGCCGGAGAGTGCCTGGAGCACCTCGCGGCGGGACATGCGGCCGGCGCCGACCTTCAGGGGCTCGGCGGGCACGGTGGCGGTCATGGACCTTCCTTACCGGGTACGGGTTTCACGGCCTCCCGGGCACCTTTCCCGGAAGGGGCTTGCGGGTCAGGGCCGGTCGGGCTGCGGCAGCCCCGCGGCGAGGGCGGCGAACGCCTCGTCGACGAGGTCGGCCAGGTCCGGCCGGTCGGGGTGGGCGGCCCACCGGGTCATGGCGTGGCGCAGCGCAGCGCCCGTCACGGCGGTGACCAGCGCCGGGTAGCCGTGGTCGGGTTCGACGCCCACCCGCGCCGCGACGACCTCGACGATGGCGCGTTCCGTCTCGGCGTTGCCGGCCAGCAGGCGGGGCAGCAGCGCGGGATTGCGCGCCACCACGTCCATCCGCAGGCACCACAGCTCGCGCTCGGCGCGTACCTCGTCGATCACCTCGTCGAGGGCCGTCCGCAGCGCGGTCAGCACCGGCGCCTCGGGCGGCACGGCGGCCAGCCGGGCCACCAGGCGCGCCGCGTCGCCCGCCTGGTCGCCGACCAGGGCGTCGTCCTTGCAGGCGAAGTAGTTGAAGAAGGTGCGCGGGGAGACGTCGGCCGCCTCGCTGATCTCCTCCACCGTCACCTGGGCCAGGCCGCGCTCGGCGACCAGGCGCAGGGCCGCCTCGGTCAGCGCGGCCCGGGTCTGGCGCTTCTTGCGGTCGCGCCGCCCGGGAGCGGGTTCGGTGCCGGCGGGATTCACGCGCCGGACACTACTAGCGATCTTGCAGGTACTGCAATGTTTTATTGTGTGAAGTGACGCCGGCCATCTCGCGGGGCCGTTCCGGGGTCGCCGGGCGGCACCGGAAGCGGCGGCGGGCCCGGCCGGGACGCTCCGGCCGGGCCCGCCGCCGTACGGGTCACGGATAGTTCGTCAGGTACACCTGCTGGTTGCCCGCGTTGGCGGTGCCGCCGGTGCCGTTGACCACCCGGTTGATCGTGCCCACGCCACCGAGGGAGACGGTGACCATGTTGGTGAACCGGACGTTCGGGCTGGTCGGCGCCTCGATGGCCCGATCGGCGACGACCGCGGGGTTGACGTTGAAGTAGCAGTAGCTGCCCATCCCCCACGCCTGGTGGCTGCTCACCCCGTCCGCCACCTTGTACGCCGCGTAGCCACGGGTGGCCCCGTTCATCCAGGCGGCCTGGTTCGGCGGGTCGTACGGCATCTCGTTCTGGTAGAAGTACGTCCGCCCGCCGTTGCCGTTCCAGACGGTCTGGTACCGCTGGTAGTGCTCGACGAAGAGGCCGTACATGGTCACGTCGTCGCCGTTGACCGTCAGGCCGGTGTCGGCGGTGTTCACCGCCCAGCCGACCCCGTCGCCGTGGTCGGCGCGCCAGAGCCACATGTGGTCGCCGATCACCTGGTCGCTGTTGACGGTCAACGTGTTGGTCGCCCGGCCGACGCCCGGCCCGCCGATGCGGAAGAAGACGTCGTGCAGCGAGGTCGGGTTGGCCGCGTGGCTGGCCGCCGAGCCGGGCGGCCCGACCTCCATCAGCACCGGCGAGTTCACCTGGCCGGCCTCGAACATGATGCCCGCCACCTTCACGCCGTCCACGTCGGCGACCCGCATCGCGACGGTGCCGTTGTCGGCCTGGATGGTCGCCAGGCCGAGGCCGAGGACCACCGTGTCGGGGCGGTCCACCCGGATCGGCTCGGTGACGTGGTGCACGCCCGGGGTGAACAGCAGGTGCCGGCCCTGGGCGAGCGCGGCGTTGATGGTGGCCGCGCCGGTACCCGGCCGCACGACGTAGAACTGGCTGAGCGAGATGGAGGAGCCGGCCGGGGTCCTGCCGTACCAGCTGGTGCCGGTGGAGTTGGTGCGCAGCGCCGGCACGAAGACCCGGTACTCGCCGGTGCCGTCGACGTAGAGGAACGGCTTCTCGCGTACCTGGGGGGTCTGCGGGATGACGGTGTGCGAGGGGTTGGGGAAGTGCGGCGGCGGGGCGCCGGTGACGCCCTGGAAGACCATGTTCCACACCGAACCGGTCCAGCCGTTGCCGAACTCGCTGTTGCGCGAGTACCACTGCTGCTGCGAGCCGGAGACGACCAGGCCGTCGATCCTGGTGTCGGCCATCAGGCCGCCGCTGGACCAGCCGTCGCCGCCGTTCCAGAGCTGGATCTGGTTCTGCGCGCCGCGCAGGTGCATCCGCCGGTACGGCGCGGCCTGCGAGACCGCCCAGCGCTCCACGCTCACCCCGGCCGGCAGGGTCACCGAGAGGTTCTCGGCGGCCCGCCAGAAGTTCTGCGTGGCGTTGCCGCCCATCCAGAACGCCTCGACCCGGACGTGCCCGTTGAGGTTCACGTCGTCGGGGCTCATGCCGAGCCCGGCGACCTGGGTGAAGAAGCCGAGGTTGACGTCGGCGGTGTAGCTGCCGGGCTTGAACAGCACCGCGTAGCGCTCGGGGCCGAACTGGTTGCGCTCCTGCTGGGTGAAGAGCGTGTTCAGCCGGTTCTGGATGGTGGCGGTCGGGGTGGACGGGTCGAAGACGAAGGTGTTCGGCCCGAGGTTCGGGTTGCGGGGGTCGGTGGGCTCCACGGGCGGGGCGTCGCCGCCGGTCACGTTCACCGCCAGCTCCCAGAGCGAGTAGCCGTACGCGGTGGCGCGCGTCGTGCCGTACACCCGCAGGTAGCGACCGCTGCCGGTGACGGCGAGCGACTGGCTGCCGCCGGCGCCGGTGGTGGTGCCGTACACGGTGGTCCAGGCGTTGCCGTCGGCCGAGGTCTGGAGCTGGAACGCCCGCGCGTACGCGGCCTCCCAGGTCAGCACCACGCGACAGATCGACCGGACGGTCCCCAGGTCCACCCGCAGCCACTGGGGGTCGGCGGCGGCGCTGGCCCAGCGGGTGCCGGGGTTGCCGTCGACCGCGGCGGACGCCGGGGTGCCGGCGTTCTCCACCGACGACGCGGTGGCCGGCCGGCCCTGGGCGACGTTGGCGCTGCCGCAGGTGGGCGCGGTGCCGCCGGCCTCCCCGTAGACCTGGAACTCCCAGAGGGAGTAGCCGTAGCCGGTGCCGCGCGCGGTGCCGTGCATCCGGACGTACCGGCCGGCGCCCGTCACGTTCACCGTCTGGGTGCCGCCGGTGCCGGCGGTGGTGCTGTGCACGGTGGTCCAGGCCGCGCCGTCGTCGGAGGTCTGGATCGTGAAGGCCCGGCCGTAGGCGCCCTCCCAGGACAGGACCACCTGGCTGAGGGTGGCCCGGGTGCCGAGGTCGACCTGGATCCACTGGGGGTCGCTGAAGGCGCTGGCCCAGCGGGTGCCGGCGTCGCCGTCGACCGCGGCGGAGGCCGGGGTGCCGGCGTTCTCCGTCGACGAGGCGGTCGCGGGCCGCCCCTGGGACAGCAGGCCCGGGGCGGCCTGCGCCGGGGGCGTCGCGGCGGTGGGGGTGAGCGCCGCGACGAGGAGCAGCGCGAGGCCGATGAGCAACCGCCGGGCGAGTCGCCCTGGCGGCGGCGTCGGGCGTACGGATGTAGCGCGAGATGTCATGACTTCGCCTGTCGATAGAGGGTGGCGGACCTCGGGCGTGACGGGATGACGAAGGGGGCCGCGGCACTGCGGGGCGGCGACGCCGGACGGTGCCGGGACGGGAGAGAGCGCTCTCGTCCGAGTGTTGCGGCGTCGTCGCGCAGCCGTCAAGACATCGATAAATAACGCTGTTATTTATCCGTGAAGTTCGATTTGCTCGGTAACCCGCCGATTCGCCGACCGCACCCCGCCGGCCGTGAGCAGCCGGGCGATCGGGAGCGTCGCCGCACCGAGCGCCACCGCGTCGACGCCCAGCAGACCCAGCTCGATCGAGGCCTGTTCGTACGGCTGGCGCAGCGCCTGGCGGCCGGCGGCCTCCCGCACGGCCGGCAGCAGGCCGCCCAGCGCCATGCCGGCCCAGCCCCCGAGCACGACCCGCTCCGGGTTGAACAGGTTGATCAGGTTGGCCACCCCGGCGCCCAGGTACTCGGCCGTCTCGTCCAGCACCCGCCGCGCGGCGGCCGAGGTGCCGGCCGCGTCGATCAGGGTCGCCAGCTGGGACTCCTCGTCGTCGCCCGGGACCGGGTGGCCGCCCCGGGCCTCGCGGTAGCGGTCGATGACGGCCTCCGCGCCGACGTACGCCTCCAGGCAGCCACGGGCTCCGCAGCGGCAGGGCCGCCCGCCGTAGACCAGGGTGGTGTGCCCCCACTCCCCCGCGCTGCTGGAGGCGCCCCGGTAGGTCACCCCGTTGGTCACCACCGCGGTGCCGACCCCCGAACCGACAAGCGCGAAGACGGCGTGCCGGGCCCCCCGGCCCGCGCCGAACCACATCTCCGCCTGGCCGAGCGTCTTCGCGCCGTTGTCGACGTGCAGCGGCAGGTCGGTGCCCGCCGCGATCAGCCGCTCCAACGGCACCCGGTCCCAGCCGAGCGACTGGGCGTGCACCACGGCCTCCCGGCCCTGCTCGACCACCCCGGAGACGCCGATGCCGACGCCGAGCACCTCGTCGACGCCCACCCCGGCCCGGGCGGTGACCGCGTCGATGCCGGCCAGCACGTGCCCGGCCACCTCCGCCGGCTCCGTCCGCCGCGGATCGAGCGGGTACGCGACGCTGGCCAGCTGGGCCATCGCGAAGTCGAACAGCTCCACCCGGACCCGGGTCTCCCCGACGTCCACCCCGATGACGAACGCGAAGCGCGGCGCGACCCGCAGCATCATGCTGGGCCGGCCGCCGTCGGACTCGGCGGCGCCCGCCTCGGCGATCAGCCCCTCGTCGATCAGGTCGGCGACCACGTTGCTGACCGCCGGCTGGCTCAACCCCGTGCTGCGGACCAGAGCCTGCCGGGTGAGCGGGCCGTCCAGGAAGACCTTCGACAGCAGGGCGGACCGGTTCCGCAGCCGGACGCCCCGGTTGGTCGCGCGCGCCAACTCCACCTGCCACCTCGATCCCCTCGGCCCTCGGGAGCGACTGTACGACCCCGTGCTTGACGGCCCCTCGGCCAACCACTTTAATGACCACATTCATTAAGTCGTGATGGAACTGTCGAGCCGTCGGCCCCCGCCGGCGCGCCCCGCCCACCGTCCGCCGGCGCCCTCACCCCGTTTCCCGACGCGACGCCGGCGACCCCCACCACGTGCAACGGAAGGGCCGAACGTGTCGAGACGACACCTCGCGATACTGACGGCGGCCGTGCTGGCCGCCACCACCCTCACCGCCTGCGGCGACTCCGGGGACTCCTCCGGCGCGGCCGGCAAGACCCTCACCTACTGGGCCAGCAACCAGGGCGCCAGCCTGGAGGCCGACAAGCAGACCCTCCAGCCGGAACTGGACAAGTTCGAGCAGCAGACCGGCATCAAGGTCAACGTCGAGGTGGTGCCCTGGTCGGACCTGCTCAACCGGCTGCTCACCGCCGCCACCTCCGGCCAGGGCCCGGACGTGGTCAACATCGGCAACACCTGGTCGGCGTCGTTGCAGGCCACCGGAGCGCTTGTCGAGTTCGACGACGCCACCCTCGCCAAGGTCGGCGGGAAGGACCGGTTCGTGCCCGCCGCGCTGGCCGCCGCGGGCGCGCCCGGCAAGCCGCCGGCCGCGGTGCCGCTCTACAGCCTCGCCTACGCCCTCTACTACAACAAGAAGGCGTTCGCCGACGCCGGCGTCACCAGCCCGCCCACCACCTGGGAGCAGGTGGCCGAGGTCGGCCGCAAGCTGACCGGCGGTGACCGCTGGGGCCTCGCCGTCGAGGGCGCCAACCCGTCGGAGAACGCCCACCACGCCTTCACCTTCAGCCAGCAGTACGGCGGCGAGTGGTTCGACTCCGCCGGCAAGCCCACCTTCGACACCCCGCAGAACGTCACCGCCGTCAAGCGGTACGTCGACCTGATGGCCGTCGACAGGATCGTCAACCCGAGCAACGCCGAGTACGCGCAGAACCAGTCGGTCTCCGACTTCGCCAACGGCAAGGCCGCCATGCTGCTCTGGCAGGCCGCCGGGTCCAACCTGAAGTCGCAGAACATGGCCCCCGACGCGTACGGGATCGCCCCGGTGCCGTTCCCGGCCGCCCCGCCGGCCGGCGGCAAGAAGGTCAACAGCATGGTCGCGGGGATCAACATGGCGGTGTTCAAGCACACCAAGAACACCGACGCCGCGCTGGAGTTCGTCAAGTTCATGACCAGCGACGCCGAGCAGGTGGCGCTGAACAGGACGTACGGCTCGCTGCCCGCCGTCGCCACCGTCGCCGGCGACCCGGCGTTCGCCGCGCCGGAGCAGAAGGTGCTCCAGCAGACCCTCGCCACCACGGCGGCGCCGCTGCCGCAGGTGCCCGACGAGAGCACCTTCGAGACCCTCGTCGGCACCGCCATCAAGGAACTCTTCGCCGACGCCGCCAGCGGCAGACCGGTCACCGAGGAGAGCGTCCGGCAGAAGCTGACCCGGGCCCAGCAGCAGATGCGCTGACCCGCCGGACCGGTGGCCGTGGGAGGGACGCCGACCCTCCCACGGCCACCCAGCGAGAGGACCACGATGGCCACCACCACGTCCGCCCGGGACGTCGCCGCACCGGAGCGGCCCGCCCGCCGCGCGGCCCCGGTGCGACGCCGGTCGCCCGGGCGCCGCCGGTCGCTGCTGCCGTACCTGCTGCTCGCCCCGGCCGTCGTGCTGGAGCTGGCGGTCCACGTCGTGCCGATGCTCGTCGGGGCGTGGATGAGCCTGCGGGAGCTGACCCAGTTCCACATCCGCGACTGGTCCACCGCGCCCTTCGTGGGCTGGGACAACTACCGCGTGGTGCTCGACGTCGACTCGGCGGTCGGGGCCCAGCTGCTGCACTCGTTCGGGGTGACCGTCGGCTACACGGTGGCCTCGGTCGGGCTCTCCTGGGTGCTCGGCACCACCGCCGCCGTACTGCTGCAACGCCCCTTCCGCGGCCGGGCCGTGCTGCGCGCGCTCTTCCTCACCCCGTACGCGCTGCCCGTCTACACGGCCGTGATCACCTGGAGCTTCCTCTTCCAGCGGGACACCGGCCTGGTCAACCACGTGCTGGTCGACCAGCTCCACCTCCTCGACGACCGGCCGTTCTGGCTGATCGGGGAGAACAGCTTCGTCGCGCTGCTGACCGTCTCGGTCTGGCGGTCCTGGCCGTTCGCCTTCCTCTGCGTCATGGCCGGCCTGCAGAACATCCCCGGCGAGCTGTACGAGGCCGCCGCCATGGACGGGGCCGGATTCTGGCGGCGGCTGCGCTCGGTGACGCTGCCCATGCTGCGCCCGGTCAACCTGGTGCTGGTGCTGGTGCTCTTCCTCTGGACCTTCAACGACTTCAACACCCCGTACGTGCTCTTCGGCGGCTCCGCGCCGGAGCAGGCGAACCTCATCTCCCTGCACATCTACCGCAGCTCCTTCAAGACCTGGGACTTCGGGGCCGGATCGGCGATGTCGGTGCTGCTGCTGCTGTTCCTGCTGCTGGTCACCGCCGGGTACCTGCTGCTGACCAACCGTCGGAGGAACGATGCGTGAGACCGCCGCCGAGCGCTGGGCCCGCCGGATCGTGCTGACCCTGCTCGCGCTCTTCGTGCTCGTCCCGCTCTACGTCATGCTCAGCTCGGCGCTCAAGCCGTTGCAGGACGTGCAGGGCGCCTTCACCTGGTGGCCCCGGCGCCCGACCGCGCAGGCCTTCGTCGACATGTGGTCGACCGTGCCGCTGGGCCGCTACCTGGTCAACAGCCTGGTCGTCTCGACCGTGGCGGCGGTCTTCTCGGTCACCGTGGCGATCTTCGCGGCGTACGCCGTCAGCCGGTACCGCTTCCGCGGCCGGGGGCTGTTCTCGGTGACCGTGCTCTCCACCCAGATGTTCCCCGGGATCCTCTTCCTGCTGCCGCTCTTCCTGATCTACGTCAACCTCGGCACCGCCACCGGCATCCAGCTGTACGCCAGCCGCACCGGCCTGATCATCACCTACCTGACGTTCTCCCTGCCGTTCTCGATCTGGATGCTGGTCGGCTACTTCGACTCGATCCCCCGCGGCCTCGACGAGGCGGCCCAGGTCGACGGCGCCGGCCCGCTCCGCACGCTGTTCCGGGTCATCCTGCCGACGGCGGTGCCGGGCGTCGTCGCCGTCGCCGTCTACGCCTTCATGACCGCCTGGGGCGAGGTGCTCTTCGCCTCGGTGATGACCGACGAGGGCAGCCGCACCCTCGCCGTCGGCCTCCAGGGCTACTCCACCCAGTTCAACGTCTACTGGAACCAGGTGATGGCCGCGTCGCTGGTGGTCAGCGTCCCGGTGGTGGCCGGTTTCCTGGCGTTGCAGCGCTACTTCGTCGCCGGCCTCACCGCCGGCGCGGTCAGGTGAGGCCGTGACGGCCGCACACGAGGCCATGACGGCCGCACACCCGAAGGAGAGCCCACCCGTGCCGGACCTGTCCACGCTGCCGCCCGACTTCCTCTGGGGGGTCGCCACCGCCGCGTACCAGATCGAGGGGGCCGTCCGCGCCGACGGCCGCGCGCCGTCCATCTGGGACACCTTCTGCGACGTGCCGGGCGCCGTCGACAACGGCGACACCGGCGCGGTGGCCTGCGACCACTACCACCGGTGGCCGCAGGACGTGGCGCTCATGCGGCGGCTCGGGGTGGACGCGTACCGGTTCTCGGTGGCCTGGCCCCGGGTGCGGCCCGACGGCGTCGGCCGGGTCAACCCGAAGGGCCTGGACTTCTACGACCGGCTGGTCGACGCCCTGCTGGCGGCGGGGATCCGCCCGTTCGTGACGCTCTACCACTGGGACCTGCCGCAGGCGTTGCAGGACCGGGGCGGCTGGCCGGAGCGGGCCACCGCCGAGGCGTTCGCCGACTACGCCGCCGTCGTGGCCGCCCGCCTCGGCGACCGGGTCGCCGACTGGACCACCGTCAACGAGCCGCTCTGCGTGTCCTGGATCGGGCACCTGGAGGGCCGGATGGCGCCCGGCGAGCGGGACCTGGCCAGGGCGGTGCGCGCCTCGCACCACGTCCTGCTCGGGCACGGGCTGGCCACCCGGGCGATCCGGGCCGCCGCGGCCCGGCCCGCCTCCGTCGGGATCGTGCTCAATCCCAGCCCCTGCGAGCCGGCGAGCGACCGGCCCGAGGACGTGGCCGCCGCCCGGCGGATGGACGGCCACGTCAACCGGTGGTGGCTCGATCCGCTGCACGGACGCGGCTACCCGGCCGACATGGTCGCCACCTACGGCGTCGAGCCGCCGGTGCGGGGCGACGACCTGACGGTGATCGCCACCCCCACCGACTACCTCGGCCTGAACTACTACTTCCGTCAGGTGGTGGCCGACGACCCGGCGGGGCCGGCGCCGTACGCCCGGCAGGTGCCGGTGCCGGGCGCGGTGCACACCGCGATGGGCTGGGAGGCGTACCCGGCCGGGCTGGAGCAGCTGCTGGTCGCGGTGACCGAGGAGTACGCCCCGGCGCGGGTGCTCGTCACCGAGAGCGGATCGGCGTGGCGGGACGAGGTCACCGCCGACGGCACCGTCGAGGACCGGGAGCGCACCGACCACCTGGAGCGGCACCTGGCGGCGTGCGCGGCGGCGGTCGACCGGGGCGTGCCGCTGGCCGGCTACTTCGTCTGGTCGCTGCTCGACAACTTCGAGTGGTCGTACGGGTACGACAAGCGCTTCGGGCTGGTGCACGTGGACTACCCCACCCAGCGCCGGACGCTCAAGGCGAGCGGCCTGCGCTACGCCGACCTGATCCGCGCCCACCGGCGGCGTACCGGACGGCTGACGCCCTCCCGGTGAGCCGGGGACGATCCGCCGGGCCGCACGGAGCCCCGGGCACCACCCGGGGCTCCGTGCGTCACCCGCCGGGCGGGGTCAGCAGAACCAGCCGTCCTGCACCCAGCCGCGCCGGTTGACGTGCCCGTAGGCGAATCCGTAGACGTAGCCGCCGCTGCGCGGCCCCTCGACGAGGAACGTCTGGCCGCGGTAGAGGGTGCCCATCCACGCGCCGACCGGGGCGGTGCGGACGAAGAGGTCCTCGGCGCACACCGTCTCCCGTTGCCCGATCGTCCCGTTCGCGGCGTGCCCGGCCGACGGCGTGAGCGCCAGTACGGCGCATACGGTCGCCAGCAACGCGCCGAGCCGACGCGACACTCCCCCGCTCACCACGAGTCGTAGCCCCCGATGCACTCGCTGCGCACGTAGCCCCAGTCGTTGGGCCCGAAGTCGAAGGTGGCGGCCCAGCCGTTGTAGACGGGGTGCGCGCCGGGCGTGTGACCGATCTTGTTGCCGTACGCCAGCGTGCGCTTGAGCCCGTGCGGGCCGCTCGCCGAGTCGTAGTTGGCGTAGAAGCTGGCGCTCTGGCAGACGATCACGGCGTGCCGCGGCACGACCGGGTCGGCCTGCGCGCCGCTGGCGCCCAGCGTCGCCAGGACCCCGCCCGCCGCCAGGACGCCGACCGCGCGGATCACCTGTGTTCGCATCGACACCTCCGGGGTGGAAACCTTCCTTCCCGCCACCCTACCGAATACGTCGAAGACCTTCTATGCCTGCGATCCCCCGCGTCCTCGTGCCGGCGTCCCGGATGCCGATAGGGTCGGGGCCCATGCGGACGAAGCAGGAACTGGGCGCGGCCATCCGGCGGGACCGGCGGGCCGTCCTCGTCGTCAACGCCCACTCCCGCCGGGGCCGCCAACTGCACGCGCGGGCCCGGGCCCGGCTGACGGCGGCCGGCTTCCATCTGCTGGGCGACCACCCCGTCGAGCAGCCCGGCCAGCTCGAACGCGTCCTCGCCGCAGCCGTCGACCTCGGGCCGGACCTGCTGGTGGCCGGCGGCGGGGACGGCACCCTGAGCACCGCCGCGCGGCTGCTCGCCCACCGCGACATGGCGCTCGGGCTGCTGCCGCTGGGCACCACCAACAACTTCGCCCGCACCGTCGGCGTCCCGCTCGACCTCGACCGGGCCGTCGACGTGCTGACCGACGGCACGGTGATCGACGTCGACCTCGGCCTCGCCGGCGACATGCGGTTCACCAACCACGTCGGCGTCGGCCTCTCCGCCGACATCATGCTGCGCACGCCGCCGCGCCTGAAGCGGGTCACCGGCCGGCTGGCGTACCCGCTCACCGCCCTGGCCCTGCTGGCCCGGCACCGCCCGCTGCGGGTCACCGTCCGCGCCGGGGGCGCCCGGCACGAGTTCCGGACCCACCAGGTGTACGTGGCCAACGGCGGCTTCCACGCCGGGCGCCCGATCGCCGCCGACGCCGACGCCGACGACCGGCTGCTGGTCGCGTACCCGGTCGGCGGCGCGAACCGCCGTGGACTGCTGCGCGACACGGCCCGCAACGCGGCGACCGGGCACCGGCGCTCCGTCGGCGACGAGCCGTTCCTCGCCGTCGGGGAGCTGTGGCTGGAGACCGACCGGCCGGCGCGCGTCGAGGTCGACGGCGAGCTGTGCGGCCGTACGCCGATCCGGATCGGCCTGGACGCCAACGCGCTGCGCGTGATGGCGCCGGCCGGCAGCCCGGACCGCTGACCCGCGCGGCCGGCCTGGGCGCTACTCCGCCCGGTCCGCCGCGTCGAGGGCCGCCAGGAAGTCGGCGACGAGGTCCTCGGTGTCCTCGATGCCGGTGGAGACCCGGACGAGGCCCTCGCCGATGCCGGTGGCGGCCAACTGCTCGGCGTCGACGATCCCGGCCCACATCGAGCGCGGGTGCACCACGAGGGTGCTGACGCTGCCCAGGCTGGCCGCCCGCTTGGCCAGGCGCAGGCCGTCGAGCAGCCCGGCCGCCGCCCGCCCGTCGCGCAGTTCGACGCTGAGCACCCCGCCGAAGCCGGTCATCTGCCGGCCGGCCAGTTCGTGCTGGGGATGCGTCGGCAGCCCCGGGTAGCGGACCCGCCGCACCGCCGGGTGGCCCTCGACCGCCCGGGCCAGGGCCAGGGCGTTGGCGTTGTGCCGGTCCACCCGCAGCGACAGGGTGCGGATGCCGCGCAGCAGCAGCCAGGCGTCGATGGGGCCGAGGGTGCTGCCGGTGACGATGGCGGTCTGCCACACCCGGTCGACGAGGTCGGCGGAGCCGACGACCACCCCGGCCGAGACGTCGGAGTGCCCGCCGAGGTACTTCGTCCCGCTGTGCCACACCAGGTCGGCGCCGAACTCCGTCGGCCGCTGGTTGACCGGGGTGGCGAAGGTGTTGTCGACCGCGACCAGCGCGTCGTTGGCGTGCGCCAGCTCGACGACGGCGGCCAGGTCGGTCAGTTCGAGCAGGGGGTTGCTCGGGGTCTCCACCAGGACCAGCCGGGTCTGCGGGCGCAGCGCCCGGACGAAGGCCTCGGTGTCGGTCTGGTCCACCTGGGTGAAGGCCACCCCGAACCGGGCCAGCAGGCCGGTGACCAGGGACGTCGTGCCGCCGTACGTGCTGCGCTGCACGACGACGTGGTCCCCGGCGGAGAGCAGGGCCAGGGCGATGGTGCTGATCGCGCCCATCCCGGAGGCGGTGACCAGGCCCGCCTCGGCGCCCTCCAGCTGGGCGACCACGGCGGCGACCTGCGCGTGGTTCGGGTTGCCGTAGCGCGTGTAGAAGGCGTTGCCCCGGGTCTCGGTGGCGACGGCGGCGAACTGCTCGTCGGACTCGGCGCTGAAGGTGGCGCTCTGCACGATCGGCGGCGACACCGCCCCGCCCGGGCTCAACCCGTCGTCGCCGTGGACAGCGATCGTGCCGGTGCCGGTCACAGGTTCTCCTCACGTGGTGGGCTGCCCGCCGGGACGGCGGGTCGGACAGGTGCGGGCGTCACCCGGGCGGCGGGCGCCCGACGACGGCTCGTCCGCGTGGACGCTCCCGACGGACGGGCGGTCACCCGGCCGGGACGGGCACGGCCGCCGGGGGCGGCGCGGGCGCGGCCCGGTCGGTGAGCATCCGCAACGCGTCGCGGTGCCGGCGCAGCACGGCGTCGTCCAGGTCGGCGACGGCGAGCCCGGGCCCCGTGCCGGCGTCGGCGAGGACCCGACCGTCGGGAGCGTACACGGCGCTGCGACCGGCGAACTCCCAGTCGCCGTGCGATCCCGCGAAGTTGGCGAACAGCACGTAGCAGGTGTTCTCCAGGGCGCGGGCCGGGAAGTACACGCCGCGCCGGTGGTCGGAGTCGCCCGTCGTGAACGCGCTCGGGCACAGGTAGGCGTCGGCGCCGGCGAGGGCCAGCGCGCGAGCGTGTTCGGGGAAGCTCGCGTCGTAGCAGACCCCCAGGCCGAGCCGCCAGCCGCGCACCTCGACCAGGCAGTCGGCCCGGCCGGGCACGAACAGCTCGCGCTCGTCGCGGTCCAGGTGGCGCTTGTCGTACGCGGCGGCGGGCCGGCCGTCCGCGCCGATCACCAGGGCGCCGATCGCCCAGCCGTCGGCGCGTCGCCGGCAGCCGCCGACCACCGCCACCACCCGGTGGGTGCGGCAGGCCTCGGCGACGGCGTCGAGCGGGTCGCCGCCCGCCTCGACGGCGCACCGCGCGATGTCGTCGCGCAGCAGGCCGACGTCGTAGCCGCAGAGCGACAGCTCGGGGAAGACGACGAGGTGGACGCCGCGGGCCGCCGCCTCGGCGATGCTCCGCGCCGCGGTCCGCGCGTTGCCGGCCAGGTCGCCGGGGACGGCGGTGACCTGGGCCGCCGCGACCCGCAGCGGGGCGCGCCCGGCGGGGTGGGCGGCCGTCACGCGGCCCCCAGCCACCAGCGCAGGCCGAAGAAGACCACCAGGCCCACCGTCCAGACGATCATGAAACGCTCGACGAAGAGGCCGGTCACCAGCGTGACCAGGCCCGCCACCAGGTACGGCACGGTGACGACGGTGATCTCGATCCGGTTGTCCACCGGGGCGATCACCGACGGGACGGCGATGGCCGCCAGCAGCGCCGGCGGGAGGTAGCCGAGGAAGACCTTGACGTCGTCGGGGAGCACCCGGTCGCGGAAGACCAGCAGCGGCAGGTACCGGGGTGCGAAGGTGGCGAGCCCCATCCCGAGGATGAGCAGCAGCATGGACATTCCGGTCACCTTCCGTCCGTGTCACGGGCCGTCTCGGCGACCCGGCGTTCCCCGGCCGCCGCCCCGGCGGTCCGCGGTTGCGGCGTTCTCGACTCCGACTCCGGCCCCGGCCCGCCCGGCTCGCCCGGTTCGGCCGGTTCCTCCCCCGGCTGGCCCGGCTCCGCCGGCTTCGGCGGGAACCAGCGCCGTTCCACCAGCTCGCAGGCCATGCCGACGAACGCGCCGCCGAACGCCGCCACGATCAGGCCGAGGTTGTAGGGCAGCCCGAGCAGGAGCAGGGCCAGCGCCCCGGCGGAGACCGCCGCCGTCCAGACCTTCCAGCCGACCAGCGCCGAGGCGAGCACGACCAGGAAGACCGCGGTCATCGGGAAGTCCAGGCCGGAGCGCAGCCGCTCCGGCAGCAGGTGCCCCGCGATCATGCCGACCACGGTGGCGATCGCCCAGTTGACGTACATGACCGCGGAGGCGCCGAAGTAGAACATGCTCTTGCGCCGGGCCGGCTCGTCGCCCTTGATCCGGTCGAAGGCCACGAAGAACACCGCGTCGATCAGGCCGAAGCCCAGCAGTAGCCGCCACCGCTGCGGCAGCTCGCGCACGTGCGGCGCGAGCAGCGTGGAGTAGATGAGCATCCGCAGGCTGAGGATCAGCGTCGTCAGGACGATGACCGGCCAGGCCGCCCCCTCCGAGATCAGCTTGAAGCCGATGAACTGGGCGGTCCCGGAGTTGACCACCATGGCCAGGCCGAACGTCTCCAGGTAGGACAGGCCGGCGGCCAGGCCGAGGGTGCCGCCGATCACGCCCAGCGGAAAGGCGGAGAGCAGGAACGGCACCATCGAGCGGGCTCCGGCGACGAACTCGCCCCGCGCGGTCGGCGTACGGTCAGACATGGTTCTCCCCAGGACGGCGGGCGGACGGTACGGCGGCGGCCGCCGGCGGCGCGCCCGGACCCGTCGCGCCGACGATAGCGGCCACCTCGGCCGCGCGGGTGCGGCAGAAGTAGTGTCCGCCCCCGTCGATCTCCCTCAGCTCCACGTCGGCGGCGACCCGCCGCCACGCGTCGTGCGCCGCGCCCGGCCCGGCCGTCAACGGGTCGTCGGCGGCCACGACCACCGTGACCGGCACCGGCAGCGGCTCCCCCACCCGGTCCCGCAGGTAGCGGTGCGAGCCGACGGCGTCGTGCCGGAAGGCGGCGACCAGGGCGTCGACGTGCTCCGCGTCCAGTCCGTCCAGCTCGGTGAAGCCGGTCTGGTCCACCAGCCAGCCCACCACGTCCGCCGGCGCCATCCCGGTGACCTCCGCGATGCTGGCGTCGATCTCCTCCGGCCCGCGCAGCAGCTTGCCGCCGAGGAAGAGCCGCTCGGGTGGCCGGCCGGCGGCGGCGAGCAGCCGGGTGACCTCGATCGCCGCCGCCGCGCCGACGCAGTGCCCCCAGACCAGCACCGGCCGGCCGCCCAGCTCCCCGATCTCGGCGGCCACCCGGCGGGTCAGCTCCGGCAGGTCCAGCAGCGGCTCGGGCCGGCTGACGTCGTGCCCCGGCAGCGCCACGGCGTGCACCGCGATCCGGTGCGGGGCCAGCGCCTCGGCCAGCGGCCGGAAGGCGAGCGGGCTGCCCGCCGCGTACGGGAAGCAGACCAGGACCCGGTCGTGGGCGGCGTCCGGCGGGGACAGCGGTTGCAGCAGCCGGTCCTCCGGCGCGGCGTCCGCCTCGACGGCGCGGGCCAGCGGCCCGAGCGTGGAGGTGGTCATCAGCTGCCGCAGGGTGACCAGGGGTCGTAGCGCGGCGATCACCCGCATCGCGGCGAGCGAGTTGCCGCCCAGGTCGAAGAAGTTGTCCTCCTCGGCGATCCCGGCCAGCGGCACGTCGAGCGCGCGCGCCCACGCCTCGGCGATCCGCCGGGCGACGGGCGTGCCCGGCGCGGTCCGCCTCGCCGGCTCCGCCGGCCGGCGCGTCGCCGGGGCGGCCCGGTCGAAGCGGCGCCGGGTCGGGGTGACCCGGGGCTCGGGCAGTCCGGGCCGCAGCCCGGCGTGGGCGCGCTCCGGGTCGGTCGCCAGCTCCGCCAGCACCCGCCGGTACACCTCGCCGATGCCCGCCGCCTGCTCCGGCGTGAAGGCCGCCGAATGGTAGTGCAGGCTCAGCCGGACCCGGTCGGTGAAGAAGTCCCGCATGAACTCGGCACGCAGCGCGAACTCCGTCTCCGTGCTCACCTGCACGTCGAGCAGGTCGAAGCCGGGCAGCTCGCGCAACTGCTTGAGCAGGTAGAAGTGGGTGTAGTTGAAGACGGTCTCGAAGAGCAGGTCGGTGGTGCCGGCGTCCGCCTTCATCTGCGCCATCGGGTAGCGCCGGTGGGGCAGCAGGTCCGCCTCCGCGCGGTACACCGCCCGGACCAAGTCGGCCCAGGAACCGTCACCGAGGTCCACCCGCATCGGCACGGTGTTGAGGAACAACCCCAGCGCCCCGGTGGCGCCCTCCGCCTCCGGCCGGCCGCTCTGCTCGTACCCGGTGACGACCTCGGTGTCCCCGGCGAGCGCGCCGACCACCTTGACGTGCGCGGCCAGCAGCACGGTCTTCAGCGGCACCGCCAACCGGTCGGCCGCGCGCAGCAGCCGCTCGGAGAGCGCGTCGTCGATCTCCACCTCGTGGAAGACGACGGTCCGCTCCGCCGGCGCCTCCGGCGGCTGCCACCGGGGCAGCTCGGTGACCCCGCCCGCGGCGAGGACGCCACGCCAGAAGTCGCGGTCCGCCGCCGACTCCAGCGCCCGGCGTTCCAGCCCGATGTAGTCGCGGAAGTGGTTCTCGGCCGGCCCCTCGTCCGGTCGGTCCCCGGCCAGCAGCCGGTAGTAGGTGTCGAAGAGCTGGGTGTGCAGCAGGGTGATGCTCCAGCCGTCCAGCGCCGAGTTGTGCTGGCTGACGCTGTAGCGGTAGAGCTCGTCGCCGAGGACGTGCACGTGGATGCGGACCAGGCCCGGCTCCTGCCAGCGGAACCGGTACGACTGCTCGCGCGCGTGCCAGTCGGCGTGCCAGCGCTCCTGCTCGGCCGGGTCGCGGTCGCGCAGGTCCACCACCCACAGCGGGCTCGGCGCGTCGGCGTGCACGAGTTGCAGGTACTCGCCGAAGCCGGTCAGGTGGTAGCTGGTCCGGAAGATCGGGTGCCGCGCGACGAGGATCCGCACCGCCTCGGTGAACGTCGCCTCGTCGAACGGCGCGTTGATCAGGAAGCTGATGATGTCGTGGTACTGGGCGGCGCCCCGGGACAGCTCGTTCTCGTAGATCAGCCCCGCCTGGAGCTGCCCGAGCGGGTACGCGTCGACCACCCCGTCCGGCAGCAGGGCCCGGTCCGCCGCGTCGAGCAGGGCGAACGGCGGGTGCGTCACCGCCCGTTCCGCGCCCGGCGGGCCGGCCGCGAGCAGCGCCGCGATCGTCGGGTGGCGGAACAACTGCTGGAACGTGAGGTCCACCCCGGCGGCGTGCGCCCGGGCCAGCACGGTGACGAAGTGGATCGAGTTGCCGCCGATGGCGAAGAAGTTGTCCTCCACGCCGACCCGGTCGAGACCCAGCACCTCGGCCCAGATGTCGGCGAGGATCCGCTCGGGCCCGGTGCGCGGCGCCACGTACGGCCGCTCGGGCGCGGCCGGCTCGGGCAGCGCCCGCCGGTCCAGCTTGCCGCTGCCCGACAGCGGGAACTCCGCCAGCTCGACCACCCGGGCGGGGACCAGGTAGCCCGGCAGCAGGGTGCCCAGGTGGGCGGTGAGCGTCGCCTCGCCCACCGGCTCGTCGGCGACCACGTAGCCGATCAGGTTGCCGTCGCGGGCCACCACCACCGCGTCCTTGACGGCCGGGTGCCCGCGCAGCGCCTCCTCCACCTCGCCCAGCTCGACGCGGTAGCCGCGCACCTTCACCTGGTGGTCGAGGCGGCCGAGGTAGTCGAGCGTGCCGTCGGGCAGCAGCCGGGCCAGGTCGCCCGTGCGGTACACCCGCTCCTCGCCCACCTCCGGCGCGGCGACGAAGCGGTCCCGGGTCAGCTCCGGGCGGTTGAGGTAGCCCCGCGCGAGCTGCACCCCGGCGACGCACAGCTCCCCCGGCACCCCCACCGGCTGGGGGCGGAGCCGCTCGTCGAGCACGTACAGGCGCGTGTTGTCCACGGGCCGGCCGATCGGCACCCGCTCCCGGCCGGGCCGGCAGCGGTGGTGGGTGACGTCGACGGTGGCCTCGGTGGGCCCGTACAGGTTGACCAGCGTCGCGCCGGGCAGCAGCTCCGCGAGCCGGTCCACCTGCCGGGGACCGAGCGCCTCGCCGCTGGCGAAGACCTGCCGCAGGCTCGCCAGCCGGCCGGTGTCGGCGGTGCCGAGGTAGTCGAGGAACGCGCCCAGCATCGACGGCACGAAGTGCGCGGTGGTGACGCCGTGCGCCTCGACCGCCCCGATGATGGCCTCCGGGTCGCGCTCCGCGCCGGCGGGAAGCAGGCAGACGGAGGCGCCCTCGCGGGCCCACCAGAACAGCTCCCACACCGACACGTCGAAGGTGGTGGGGGTCTTGTGCAGGATCACGTCGGCGGGGCCGATCGGGTACAGCCGCTGCATCCAGGCCAGCCGGTTGGCCAGCGAGCGGTGCTCGATCATCGCGCCCTTCGGGGCGCCGGTCGAGCCGGAGGTGTAGATGACGTACGCGAGGTCCCGCCCGTGGCGCGGCGCGTCGGGGCCGGGCGACCCGACGGCGGCGGGCACCGGGCCGGCCGTCGGCAGCGGGAGCACCGGCACGCCGTGCGGGACCCGCGCCGGGTCGGCGGCGAGCACCACGGCGGCCCCGCTGTCGTCGAGCAGGTAGGCGACGCGCGCCGCCGGGTAACCGGGGTCGACCGGCAGATAGGCGCCGCCGGCCCGCAGGGTGGCCAGGATCGCCACCAACTGCTCGCGGGAGCGCTCGGCGAGCACGCCGACGATCGACTCCGCGCCCACCCCGGCGCCGCGCAGCCGCTCGGCGTACGCGGCCACCCGGGCCTCCAGTTCCGCGTACGTCCAACTGCCGGCCGCGGTGCGGACGGCGACGGCGTCCGGGCGGGCGCCGGCCCACCGGGCGACCCACTCGTCCGGCCGGCCGGCCGGGTCCTGGCCGACGCCGGTGTCGTTGACCTCCCGGAGCACGTCCCGGTCGCAGTCGGTCAGCAGGCTCAGGTCCGTCACCGGCGCGTCCGGCTCCGCCAGGGCCCGACCCAGCAACAGCGCCAGGTGGGCGCCGATCCGCTCGGCCGTGGCGCCGTCGTAGCGGCGGGCGTCGTGGTGGACCGTCACCTCGGCGGCGCCGAGGGCGAAGAACACCCCGACCCCGGCGCCGTCCGGGGCGCCGCCCCCCACCGCCACGTCGACGAGCGGGTGCGGGCCGGGACCGGCGTCCGCCGCCAGTTCCTCGGCGAGCAACTCGACCGGGTAGTCGGCATGGCGCGCCGCCTCGGGCACCGCCGTTCGCAACTGCCCGACCAGGTCGCGGTAGCTGCTCTCCGCCGCGCAGCGCACCCGCAACGGCAGCATCCCGGCCAACTGCCCCGGCTCGCCCGGACGGCCGACGAGCATGTCGTCGGTGCCGGTGTAGCGGCGCAGCAGGGCGGCCACCGCGGCCGTCACCAGGACCTGGCGGGCGTCCTCGCCGCCCCGGCCGGCCCGGGCGAGCCGGTCGATGACCGCCTCGTCGAGCGGCACGGTGACGGCCGCCGGCTCGGGCGGGGCGCCGGGCGCCGGGGTGCGGTCGGCGGGGAAGCCGACCGGGTCGGCGCCGGAGCCGAGCACGGCACGCCAGTGGCGGGCGTGCTCCGGGCGGCGCGCCGCGGCGATCTTGAGCTGGCCCCGCGTCATCAGCGACTGCATGATCTCTCCGGCTCACAACTCGATGTCGATGGTGGAGGGTGCCCCGGCGGCGACCCGGCGGGCCCCGGTCAGCTCGCCGACCGGCACCCCGGGGTCGGTCAGGACGGTGTCGGCGATCTCCAGCCAGAGGTCGGCGAAGGCCCGCACCGTCCCGGGCAGGAACAGCCCGGCGTCGTACGCCCAGTGCACGCGCAGCGAGTCCGCGCGCTCGTAGACCTGCATGTCCAGGTCGAACATGGCCTGGCCGGTGGGCGCGACGGCCAACTCGACCCGCCGCCCCAGGAAGTCGGCGGCGGCCACCTCGGCGTGCTGCATCGCGAACAGCGTGTCGAAGAGCGGATGCCGGTCCTGGTCGCGGACCGGCAGCACCTCGGCGACCAGCGTGTCGAACGGGTAGTCCTGGTGGGCGAACGCGTCGACCACGTCGTGCGCCACCTCGGTCAGCGACTCCCGGAAGGTGACCTCCGGCCGCACCCGGTGCCGCAGGCAGACCGTGTTGACCAGCATCCCCATGGTCGCGTCCAGGCCCGGGGCGCCGCGACCGGCCACCGGGGTGCCGACCGTGACGTCGGTCCCGCCGGTCGCCGCGGCGAGGAAGGTCGCGTAGCAGGCGAGCAGCACCTGGAACAGGGTCACGCCCTCGCGCCGGGCCAGCGCCCGCAGGGCGGCGGTCCGCTCCGCCCCGACGTCGAACTCGACCGTGCCGGCGCGCGCCGTCGCCGGGCGGCCGGTCAGCCGCGCCGCGTCGGTGGGCAGCCGCAGGGGCGCCGGCGGCTCGGCGAAGCGCCGCCGCCAGTAGTCGCCCCCGGGCGGTTCCCCGGCGGTGGCCCACACCGCGTAGTCGGCGTACTGGGCGGGGACCGGCGGTGGTTCGCCGCCGGCGTAGACGGTGTCGACCTCGCGCAGCAGCAACGCCAGGGAGAGGCCGTCGGTGACGATGTGGTGCAGGTCCAGCGCCAGCACCGGGCCGTCGCCGGTACGCCGCAGGGCGGCCCGCAGCAGCGGCGGGGCGGCCAGGTCGAACGGCTCGACCGGCAGCGTCCCCGTGCCCTCGATCTCCGGCAGGTCGAACGGGACGGCCGGCAGCACCCGCTGCACCGGCCGGCCCGCCTCGGTGCCGAAGGAGGTGCGGAGGATGTCGTGCCGGGCGATGACGGCGCGGAACGCGTCCGCCAGCCGGGCGCGGTCGACGTCCGCCGGCAGCGGCACCAGCAGCGGCAGGTTGTAGGTCACCGACGCGGGGTCGCGGGACTGGGCGAGGAAGACGCGGCGCTGTTGCGGGGAGAGCGGGTAGGCGTCCGCCGCCTCGGCGCGGGGCAGCGGCACGGCCGCCCGGGCCCGGCCGATCTCCTCGGCGAGACCGGCCACCGTCGGGTGGCGCAGCACCGCCGCGAGGGAGACGCCCACCCCGAGGGCCCGCTGCGCCTCGACGGCCAGTCCCGTCGCGGCGAGCGAGTCGCCACCGGCGGCGTAGAAGTCGTCGAGCACGCCCAGCTTCGGCATGCCGAGCAGGCGTTCCGCGATGCGCACCAGGACGCGCTCGGTGTCGTCGCGCGGCGGCAGGTACGCCCCGAACCGGTCGTCCGGCTCCACCAGGTCGGCGGGGTCGAGGGAGTCGACCTGCACGATGTGCCGGGGCAGGTCGGCGTCGGGCAGTTCCCGGGCGAGCAGGCCGCGCAGGTGCAGCGGGTCGAGGTAGTCCTCGGCCACCACGTACGCGCAGCCGCCCTTGACGGCCACCTCGCGTACCTGGGGCCAGAGGCGGGTCAGCGTGTCGACGTCGGCCATCACCGCTCCGTACCGGTCGCGCCGACCAGGGCGCGCACCGTGGGGTGCACGTACAGGTGGCGGGGGGTGAACTCGCCGAGGCCCTGCGCGCGCAGTTCACGCAGCAGCCGCAACGCGAGCAGGGAGTTGCCGCCGAGGTCGAAGAAGTTGTCCTCCGGCCCCACCTCGGCGCCGAGCACCCGCTCCCAGACCGCCCGGATCCGCTCGGCGCGGCCGGGCCCCGCCCCGGGGTCGGCCGGTTCCCGGGGGGCGGGCAGGGGCCGGGCGGCCGGCGCGGGCAGCCGGGCGGCGTCGAGCTTGCCGTTGGCGGTGAGCGGCAGCGCCGGCAGCGGCGTCACCGTGGCCGGCACCATGTACTCGGGCAGGATCCGGGCCACCCGGCGGCGCAGCTCGGCGGGCGGGTCGGCCCCCTCGGCGAACACCACGTACGCGTGCAGCCGGGCGTCGGCGGTGTCCACCGTGACCGCCACGGCCAGCACATCCGGGTCGTCGAGCAGCACCTGGCGGATCTCGTCCAGCTCGATCCGGTAGCCACGGATCTTGACCTGGTCGTCGAGCCGGCCCAGGTGCTCCAGCCGCCCGTCCGGGAGCAGCCGGCCCCGGTCGCCGCTGCGGTACATCCGCCCGCCCCGCCAGGGGTCGGGCAGGAAGCGCTGGGCGGTCAGCTCGTCGCGGTGCAGGTAGCCGTCGGCCACCCCGGCGCCGCCGACGTGGATCTCCCCGGCGGCGCCCGGCGGCAGCAGCCGCCCCGCCGGGTCGAGCACGTGCACGTACCAGCCGGGCAGCGGGCGCCCCACGGAGCGGGTGGCGGCCAGGGCCAGGCCCCGGTCGATGGTCTGCGCGGTGACGTGCACGGTGGTCTCGGTGATGCCGAACATGTTGACCATCCGGCAGTCGCGCTCCGGGTACCGGTCGAACCAGCCGGTCAGCATGCCGGCGTCCAGCGGCTCGCCGCCGAACACCACAAGGCGCAGCCCCAGCCGGTGCGCGGCCCGCCGGTCGGCGTCGACGAGCTGCGCGAACGCCGACGGGGTCTGGTTGAGCACGGTGACCCGCTCCACGCGCAGCAGGGCGTGGAACTCGGCCGGGTCGCGTACCACCAGGTGCGGAACGACGACCAGGTGCCCGCCGGTGAGCAGGCAGCCCCAGATCTCCCAGACCGAGAAGTCGAACGCGCTGGAGTGGAACATCGTCCAGGTGTCCGCCGGGCCGAGCCCGAACTCGTCCCGGGTCGCGGCGACCAGGGCCAGCACGTTGCGGTGCGGGACCTGGACCCCCTTCGGCCGGCCCGTGGAGCCGGAGGTGTAGATGACGTACGCGGGGTCGTCCGGGCCGGCCGTCGCCGCCCCGGTGCCCGCCGGGTCGTCGGGGTCGTCGGCGAGCAGCTCGTCGACCTCCACGCCGTCGGCGCCGACGAGCAGGGTCACGCGGGAGTCCTCGACGGTGTAGCGGATGCGCTCGGCCGGGTAGGTGGGGTCGATCGGCACGTAGGCGGCGCCGGCCCTGAGCACGCCGAGCAGCGCCGCCACCAGGTCCACCGAGCGTTCCAGGCAGACGCCGACCCGGGTGCCCGGCCCGCAGCCCCGCGCCCGCAGCGCCGCCGCGATCCGCCCGGCGCGGGCGTCGAGCTGGGCGTACGTGAGCCGGTCGTCGCCGTAGGACACCGCCGGGGCGTCCGGGGTGGCCCGCGCCCACCCGGCCACCCGCTCGTGGATGCCGCCGGTCGGCTCGGGCAGGTCGACGGCCGCCCCGCCGAGGGCCGCGACCCGGTCCCGCTCGGCGTCGTCGAACAGGTCGCAGTCGGCCAGCGCCCGGTCGCCGTCGGCGAGGAGCTGGCCGAGGACGCGGGTGACGTAGCCCGCCACCGTGGCGACCACGTCGGCGGACCACACGCCGGTGCGGAAGTCGCAGGTGACGGTGCTGCCGCGCAGGGTCAGGGTGAGCGGCCACGGCGGCGTCAGGCTGGGCAGGTAGGTGTCGGCCGGACTGTCGGCGGTCAGCACGCCGACCGCGGCCTCCGGCGGCCCGGCGTCGGGCGTCCGCCCGGCAACGAGCCACGGGGCCGGCTCGGCGGGCCGGGCCGCGAGGGCGCGCAAAGTGCCGTCCACCGCCACGGGCACGACCGCCGGCCCCTCGTCGCGCAGCGTGCCGACCCGCACCCGGCGCACGCCGCCGAAGCGGGCCAGCACCGCGCCGACCGCGCCGGTCAGCGCCAGCAGGTCGGTCCCGGCGGGCACGGCGAAGGCGTACGACGCGGTCCGGTCGGCGCGCGGGTTCCCGCCCCGCCAGGCGGTGTCCCCCTCGTGTTCCCCGTCGTCCGCGGCCCCGGTCCCGGCCGTCTCCCCGGCGGCGGTCCCCGGCGACTCCGCCTGCCCGGCCGACTGAGACTGCCCGGCCGGGTCCGGCGCGACACCCTCGGGGCGGTCCCCGGGCTCCGGGCCGGCGGTCGGCTCCGCCCCGGCCGGCGACGCGATACCGGCCGCCTCGACGGCCAGCTCGCCCAGCGCGCGGCCGGTGAGCGGGCCACGCCGGGCGACGAGCACCAGGTCGGCGCCGGCGTCGTGGCGCAGCAGCACCGCCCGCACCGGCGGACCGTCGGCGGGCAGCGGCCGCGCCAGTTCCACGGCGCGGCGCGCGGCGGCCGCCGACGCGGGCATCCGGTCCACCCAGAGCCGAGCGGCGTCGAGGCCCCGACGCGCCAGCGCGGCGGCGAACCGGGCGGCGACCTCGTCGGGGTCGCCGGCGACGGCCACCGCCGCCGCGTGGCAGGAGCGGCCCGGGTCGGAGTGCTGTCGGGTGGGCTGTGGACGGCTGCTCATCGGGTGGTGAATCCTCCGTCGACGGTGATGACCGAGCCGGTGACCTGCGACGACTCGTCGGAGGCCAGCCACAGTGCGGCCTGGGCCACCGAGTCGGGCTCGATCAGCGCGTTCATCGGCTGGGCCTGGACGAACGTCTCCTCGTGCTCGGCGACCGGCACCTCCAGCGACCGGGCGATCTCGGCCAGCATCCGACCCTCGACGTACGGGTCGTCGCGCACCGAGCCGGGGCACAGGGCGTTGACCCGCACCTTCAGCGGCGCGTAGTCCAGCGCCGCGGCCCGGGTCAGGCCGACCAGGCCGTGCTTGGCGGCGACGTACCCGGCGAAGTGCCGGTAGCCGACCAGGCCGGCGGTCGACGCCACGTTGACGATGCTCCCGGCGCGCTGCCGGCACATCACCGCGCCGACCGCGCTGACCATCCGCCACGGGCCGGAGAGGTCGACGTCGAGCATGAGCTGCCACTCGGCCTCGCTGATCTCGTGCACCGGCTTGCCGGAGGGCGCCGCGATGCCGGCGTTGTTCACCAGGACGTCGATCCGGCCGAACCGGTCCAGGCAGAGCGCGACGGCGGCCCGGACCGCGTCGAGGTCCCGCACGTCGGCCTCGACCGGGTACGCGGCCACCCCCAGCTCCGCGCAGAGCTTGGCGGTGTGCGTGAGCTGGCTGGCCGAGCCGAGCGGGTACGGCACGGCGGGCAGGTCGTGGGCCACGTCCACCAGGACCAGGTCGGCGCCCTGCGCCGCGAAGGCGGTCGCGCAGGCCCGGCCGAGTCCCCGCGCGGCGCCCGTGATGATCGCGGTCCGGCCGGCCAGCCGGCCCGGCGTCGGCTCAGGCACCGGCCAGCCTCCGTCGCACCAGCGCCAGCAGCTCGGCCGGATCGTCGGCGAGGTACATGTGTCCACCGGCGACGGTGAGGGAGGCGAACCCGGCGGAGGTGACCCGGTCCCAGCCGGCCAGCGCGGAGGCGGCCACCAGGGTGTCGTCGGCGCCGCGCAGCGCGGTCACCGGCACGTCGAGCCGCTTGTCGCCGCCCGGCCGGTAGCCCTCGTGCAGCTCCACGTCGGCGCGCAGGGTCGGCAGCAGCAGCTCCCGCATGTCGGGGTCGGCCAGCGCCGGATGCGTGTAGCCGGCGAACTCCTCCACCCGCGCCACGAACTCGTCGTCGGGCAGGTCGGCGGCCGTGTGGTCGCGGCCCGACCACGGGTCGGGCGAGCCGCTGACGAACAGGTGCGCCAGCCGTACCCCGGCGGCCTGGGCCAGCCGGCCGGCCATCTCGTACGCGAGCACCGCGCCCATGCTGTGGCCGAACAGCGCCACCCGGTCGCGGCCGGCGACCAGTTCGAGCACCTCGTCGAGGAGCCCGTCGACGGCCTGGTCCATCCGGCGGTACGGCTCCTCGACGAAGCGCTTCTCCCGGCCCGGCAACTGCACCGGGAGGATCTCCAGGTCGGGCGGTGCGACCCGCTGCCACGGTTGGTACACCGAGGCGCCCGCGCCGGCGTACGGGAAGCAGAGCAGTGACGTGACGGTCAAGACGGCTCCTTGCCGAGGAGGGCGGACCGGACGGCGCCGAGCAGTCCGGGGTCGGCCCGGGCGAGCAGGTCGTGCCCGCCCGGGACGGTGACGGTGGTGCAGCCGGCGGTGGTGAGGTCGGCCCACGCCGCCGTCCCGACGTCGTCGACGTGCGGGTCGGCGTCGCCGCGGATCGCGGTGACCGGCACGCCGATCGGGCCGGCGTCGCGGTAGCGGTAGCTGCGGCCGAGTTCGAAGTCGGCGCGGGCCGCCGGCAGCGCGGCGGCGGCCAGCTCCGGGTGCGCGGCGACGGCCGCCGGCATCGTGCCCAGCGCGACCAGTTCGGCGAGGAACGTGGCGTCGTCGGCGCCGGAGTGGTCCGGTTCGACCTCGGCGCGGTGCGGGGCGACGGCCGAGGAGACCACCAGCAGATCGGCCGGCCGGTGCCCGCGTCGCTCCAGCCGGCGGACCAGCTCGAACGCGACGTACGCGCCGAGGCAGTCGCCGTAGACCGCGTACGGCCGGTCCAGGTGCGGGGCCAGGGCCGCCTCGAGGGCCTGCACCAGCGGCGTCATCCGCCGTGGCGCGGGATCGGCGACCCGCTCGCGGCGGCCCGGGTACTGCACCGCGTTCACCTCGACGGCGCGCGGCAGCCCCGCCCGCCAGGTCTCGAAGGCCCCGGCGTTGCCGCCCGCGTAGGGCAGGCAGAACAGGCGCAGGGCGGGCCGGGCGACGGGCGCCCGGACCACCAGCCACGGGTTCTCAGCCATCGCGGCTCACCCGCTCGACGACGGCGCCGTAGCTGCCCAGCGCGACGAACTCCGGCAGGGTGATGCTGCTGCCGTGGCGCTGCCGCAGCGCGGTGACCAGGCGCAGTGCGCGCAGCGAGTCGCCGCCCGCGGCGAGGAACTCCGCCCGCTCGCCGCGCGGCGCCACGCCGACGACCTCCTGCCAGACCGACGCCACCCGGGCCGCCCAGCGGTCCCGGGCGTCCCCGTCGCGCGGGGCGGGGACGACGGGACCCGCCGGTCCGACGGTGGGCAGCGGCACCGTCGGGTCGGTCGCCAGCAGCCGGCGGTACGCCTCGGCCAGCCGGTCGGCCCGCGCCTCGTCGACGTGCCGGGCGTCGTACTGGAGGGTCAGGGCGAGCTGGCCGGTGGCCGGGTCCACCTCCACGTCGACGGCGAGGCTGAACGCCACGTCGACAGTGATGCCCCGGCTGTCGACGATGCGGCTGCCACGGCCCCCGCCGCCCTCGCCCTCGTCGGCGCCGCCGTGGAAGTGGGTCCAGTTGAAGAAGTGGTCGAACCGGGGCCCGGCCCCGCCCGCCCGGACGATCTCGGCGAGCGGGAACCGGTGGTGGCCCATCAGCGACCGCTCCGCCTGCCAGGCGGCGGCGGCCAGCTCGGCCAGCGACCGGGTGCCCAGCACGGCGCTCACCGGCAGGGTGTTGAGGAACAGCCCGAGCGTGGCGTCGCTCCCCTCGGCCTCGGGCCGGGCGCCGACGACCAGCCCGGTGACCACCTCGTCCCGGCCGGCGACCTCCCCGATCACCCGCAGGTGGACCGCGAGCAGCCAGGACTTGGCCGGTACGCCGGCGGCCCGGGCGGCCGCGGTGACGGCGCCGGTGGTGGACGCCGCCAGCGGCACCCGCCGGGTGGTGGTGATCCGTGGCTCCGCCCCGCCGAGCAGCAGCGGCGGCACGCCGCCGGCACCCTCGAGCCAGAACCGGCGTGACCCGGCGTCCGCCACGGCCTCCCGTTCCGCCGCCACGTACGCGCGGAAGGGCAACGTCGGGCGGTGCGGCACGGACAGCCCGGCGCGGCGCCGGTCGTACGCGGCCAGCAACTCGCCGAGGAGGAGGTGCAGGCTCCAGCCGTCGAGGATCGCGTGGCACTCCGCCACGATCAGGGTGAAGGTGTCGGTGTCGTCGCGCACGGCGTGCAGCCGCAGCAGCGGCGGCCGGTCCCAGTCGAAGGGCCGCACCCGCTCGGCCGCCACCAGCTCGTCGACGCGGGCCCGGCGGGTGGCCTCGTCGGCGTCGGTCAGCTCCGTCACCGGCACCTCGACCGGCACCTCGGCGTGCACCAGTTGCAGCGGCTCGGTGTGGGTGCCGAGGGAGAAGCCGGTCCGCAGCACCGGGTGCCGCGCGACCAGGTCGGCCAGCGCGGCGCGCAGCGCCTCCGCCTCCAGCGGCGCGTCGACGCGGTGCGCGGTGACGTTGTGGTACATCGCCGGGTCGCCGGTCAGCTCGCAGTGGTAGACCATGCCCTGTTGCAGCGCGGTCATCGGGTAGGCGTCGGCCAGCCCGGCGGGCAGGCGGTCCCGGTCGGCGGCGGCGACCAGGGCGAACGGTTCCGCCGCCCCGGAGGCGTCGGTGGCGTCGGCGCCGGGCCCGGTGAGGGTGATCTCGCCGTGCGCGACCAGTTCCCGGATCGACTGGTGCACGAAGATGTCGCCGAGCCGGAACGACAGGCCGCGCCGGTTCGCCGCGACCTGCATCTGGATGCTGCGGATCGAGTCGCCGCCGAGGGCGAAGAAGCTGTCGGTCACCCCGACCGACTGCGTGCCCAGGACCTCCCGCCACGCCTCGACGAGGATCTCCTCGGCCCGGTTGGCCGGCGCCACGGCCGGCTCCCGCCGGGCCCGGTCGAGCTCCGGCGCGGGCAGCGCGGCCCGGTCGAGCTTGCCGTTGCGGGTCAGCGGCAGGTCGTCGAGGAGCACCACGGCCGCGGGGACCAGGTGGGCGGGCAGCCGCTGGGCGAGCCAGTCGGTCAACCGGGCCTCCAGCGGGCCGGCGGCCGGGCCGTCCGGGACCGCCACCGCGGGCCGCGGGTCGGCGGCGTACTCGGGGCGCACGGCGTGCAGGGTGTGCCGGTCGGTGCCGGTGAGCAGGTCGTCCTGGCGGGTGACCACGTCGAACCCGCGGTCCTCGAAGAGGGCGATCAGCTCGTCCAGGCGCCCCTCGGTGTCGGTGCCGACGGCGTCGTGCACCTCCATGGCGACCTGCGCGATGAGCAGCCAGTGCCGCTCCTCGATGCCGGCGAGCACGTCGGCCTCGGCCCGCTGCACGTCGATCTTCAGCAGGTCGATGCGCTCCGGCCCGACCTCGTCGATGACCTCCGACAGCGGGCGCACGTCGACTGTCACCTCGGAGCCGTCGAAGCGCTCCGCCAACAGCTCGTCGACCCGCTCCAGCAGGGTCTCCCGGTCGGACTCGCCCCGGTCGCGCTCGTTGGCGAGGAACCGCTTGATCACGGCGACCTCGGCCGCCGGGTCGGCGTACGCGGCCTGGCCGGACATCATCGAGTAGCCCGGGTAGTAGGTGAAGGAGACCTGCCCCGGCGCGGTGGACAGGCCCACCGGGTGCACGGTGGCCGGCACGCCGAACTCCTCGACGTTGCGCCGCAGGGCCGCCACCACCGACGGCACCGGCTCGAAGGCGTGGATGGTCGCGTCCGGGCAGGCCGCGTGGACGAACAGCGAGAACATGCCGATGTTGGCGCCGACGTCGAAGACCGTCGCGCCCCGGCGCAGCACGATGCCGTCGCGCAGGTAGACCCGCTGCGTGAAGATCTCGTCGTACAGGTAGCGGGTCTCGTGCGGGTTGATCCCGGCGACCCGGTCCAGGTCGACGTCGACGGCCGGCGCGGCCGGGCGGACGTAGCCGACGAGGCGGTCGCCGTGCCCGTCGTCGTCGCGGGCCACGACCGCCGCGTCGGCGACCTCCGGGTGCGCCCGCAGCGTCGCGGCCACCTCGCCCGGCTCCACCCGGAAGCCGTGGATCTTCACCTGGTCGTCCAGCCGGCCCAGGTAGCGCAGGCGCCCCTCGGCGTCGAAGCGCACCCGGTCGCCGGTGCGGTAGACCCGCTCCGTCCGGCCGTCGGGCAGGGCGGCCCGGACGAACCGGCGGCCCGTCGTCTCCGGGTCGCCCAGGTAGCCGTCGGCCAGCTGCGGCCCGCTGACGCAGAGTTCGCCGGCCACGCCGGGCGGCACCGGCCGCAGCCGCTCGTCGAGGACCCACACGCCGACGCCCGGCAGCGGACGGCCGATGGTCGGCGCCGTCGCGGGGCGGATCTCGGCAGCGGTGCTGTCCACGGTGCACTCGGTCGGCCCGTACAGGTTGACCGCCCGGACGCCGGGCAGCGCGGCGAGGGTGTCCCAGAGGTCCGGCGGGATCGCCTCGCCGCCCACCAGCAGCAGCTCCGGCAGCCGGGCGTCGCCGGCCCCGGCGAGCAGGATGCGCAGCTGGGAGGGGGTCAGGTCGAGCACGTCGACCCGGTTGTCGGCGAGGGCCACGGCCAGCTCGGCACCGTCGCGCCGGACGTCCTCGGGCACCAGGTACAGGCTGCGGCCGTGGGCCAGCTGCACGAGCTGCTTGACCGAGGCGTCGAAGGTGAGCGGGGCGTTCACCGCCACCCGCAGCCCGGCCCGGCTGCCCGCGTACACGGTCTCCTCGAGCGCGTACGCCAGGTGGGCCGCGGCGCCGTGCGGGACCTGGACCGGTCGCGGCGTGCCCGTGGAGCCGGAGGTGAAGATGACGTAGGCGGGATCGATGGGCGCCGCCGGGGGCACGGCCGCCGTCGCGGTGCCGGCGGCCAACTCGGCGACGGTCGCGCCGGCGAGCCCCGCCGGGCCGCCCGCGCCGACGACGAGCCCGGCGTCGACCGCGCGGACCTGCGCGGCGAGCCGCTCCGCCGGCGCCGCCGGGTCCAGCGGTACGTACACCGCGCCGGCCCGCAGCACGCCGAGGAACGCGGCGACGGTGTCCCGGGAACGGGTGGCGAGCACGCCCACCCGCGCGCGGTGCAGCCCCCGCTCGACCAGGCCCGCGGCGACCCGGGCCGCGACGTCGCGCAGCTCGCCGACGGTGTACGTGCCGTCGGCGGCGACCACCGCCGGGCTGTCCTGGTCGGCGCCGGCCAGCCCGTCGTCGAGCAGCTCGACGAGGGTGCGCACCGCGGCGCGGGACGGCTCGCCGGCCGCCTCGGCGAGCCAGCGGGCCTCCCCCTCGCCGGTCAGCACCAGCGGCGTGCCGTCGGCCAGCGCCCGGGGCAGCGACCCCAGGATCGCCAGCAGGCCCTCCAGCAACCAGCGGCCCCCGACGACCCGCAGGGTCACCTCGTCGTCGCCGACCACGGCGGTCAGCTGCGGGCCGGCCGTCGCGGGCGGCGCGGAGACCTCGACGGCGGTGGCGCCCAGGCCACCCAGGGCCGCCGGGTCCCCGGCCGGTACGACGGCGAAACCGGCGACCGCGTCGGAGTGTTCGCCGACCGGATCGACCAGGTGGAACGCCTCCTCGGCGGCGGACTCGGCGGCGCGTACCTCGTCGAGCAGCGCCTTGGGCGCGGCCGGCAGGGGCAGGCCCAGCCGGATCGGCGCGTGGCCGCCCAGCGGGCCGACGACACCGGCCGTCCCGGTGGCCTGCCGCCCGTCGCTCCACCGGGCCAGCACCAGGTCCGCGTCGTCGACCCCGGCGGGCGGCTCGGCCCGGCGGGACAGCGCGAGCGCCCAGGCGGCGAAGAGCAGGTTCGCGACGCCGACGCCGGCCTCCCGCGCGGCGGCGGTCAGCGCCGCGGCGGGCAGGGTCGCGGTGCCGACCTCGGCCGGGTCGTCGCCGTGCGGGGTGACCAGCCGCGCGGCCGGCGCGGCGGGTGCGCCGAACGGGTCGTCCTCCTGCCGCTGCGACAGCTGCCACTCGGTGACGTCGAGGAACTGCAGGGCGTCGGGGTCGTCGGCCAGCCGGCCGTCGGCGTACGCGCGGGCCAGGTCGGCGAGGACGAGCCGCAGGCTCGCCGGGTCGGCGATCAACGGCGTGGCGGCCAGCTCCAGGGCGTCGTCGGTGACGGTCACCGACAGCTCGCCCTGGGCGCCGACGACGACGCTGCGGCCGTCGTCGACGTCCTGCAACGGCACCCGCAGCCCGGGGTGGTGCACCAGGGTCAGGCGCAGCGCCTCGTGCCGGGCGACCACCGCGTCCAGGGCGGTCTGCAACCGGGCCCGGTCCAGCGGGCGGTCGAGCAGCACCCGGGCGCGGACCAGGTCCTGCGCCCCGGACCAGGCCAGCCGCTGGATCGGGGACAGACGGTAGCCGTTCACACCACGCTCCGGTTGAGGTAGAGGTCGGACATGGCGACCAGGATCTGCCGGTCGCCGCTGAAGGGTTCGCGACCGTGGGTCGTGAGGAAGTTGTCCACCACCAGCACGTCGCCGCGCTGCCAGGGAACCGACACCGCGTGTTCCCGATACAGGTCCCGGATGCCGGCCACCACCTCGTCGGGGATCGGCTCGCCGTCGCCGTAGTAGGCGTTGCGGGGCAGCCCCTCGGGCCCGTACTCGCGCAGCAGTGCGGCCGACACCTCGGCGGGCATGTTGGAGACGTGGAACAGGTGCGCGTGGTTGAACCAGACCGTCTCGCCGGTGCGCGGGTGGGTCGCCACCGCCTGCCGGCGGGCCCGCGTCCGCAGCCCGTCGCCGTCGAGCCAGGTGTACTCGGTGGCCGAATCGGCGCAGTACTTCTCCACCTCGGCGCGGTCGGTCGTCTGGAACGCCTCCTGCCAGGGCATGTCCAGGTGCGGACCGTAGTTGCGCACGTAGCTGACCCCGTGCCGGAGGAACCGCTGCCGTACCTCGGCGGGAATGCGCGGGCTCACCACCCGCTCGCTGGCCAGCGGGGTCGCGCCGCCGCTGCCGGTGGCCGGCTGGGCGCACCAGAAGTAGAGGTGGGTGGGCCAGTTGTGCGAGTACGACATCTCGTGGTGCAGCGGGATCCACTGCTCGGCGTTGAACTCGGTGGAGGTGAAGACCTTCTCCGCGACCTCGTGCCGGGGCGCGGCGCGTTCCAGGTAGCCGAGCAGGTCCGGGCTGACCGCGCGGGCGGCCCGGCTGAAGTCGTCGGCCGTGGCCACCTCGAAGCCCCGGAAGAAGACCGCCCCGTGGGCGTCGAGGTCGCGCAGCAGCTCGTCGCGGCGCCCCGCCAGCCAGCCGGCCAGGTCGAGATCCGGCACGGCGGCCTCCACCAGCAGCACGAACGTGCCGTCGACCAGCACCCGGCGGGACACCGGCGAGGTGACCGCCACGCTGCCCCGTCGGCGCGGCGCCGGCCCGGTCACGACCGCACCCCCGTGGAGGTCACGGTGGCGGCGGTCAGCTCGGGCGCGGCGACCGGGTCGGACATCGCGGTCAGGATGCGCCGGGGCGGCGTGAACGGCTCCCGGGCGTGCGCGGCCAGCATGTTCTCCACCAGCAGCACGTCGCCGCGCCGCCAGGCGAAGGAGCGGGTCTCGGCCGCGTACGCGGCGCGCAGCTCGGCCAGCACGTCGTCGCCGATGGGCGTGCCGTCGCCGTACGCGGTCTGGTAGGGCAGGTCCTCCTCGGCGAGCGACGCGCGCAGCCCGGCGCTGACCTCCGCCGGCAGCGAGGTGACGTGGAAGAACAGGGCGTGGTTGAACCAGGTCCGCTCCCCCGTCACCGGGTGCTCCCGCACGGCGGGGCGGACCTGCCGGGTGCGCAGCTGCTGCTCGCCGACCCACTCGACGTCGATCAGCGCACGGGCGCAGTACGCCTCCACGTCGGCCCGGTCGTCGGTCTGGAAGGCCGTCTGCCACGGCAGGCTGATCCCCGGCAGGTAGTTGCGCCGGTAGAGCACGCCCCGGCGCTCGAATCCGGCGACCGTCTCCGGCCGCAGCCGCTCGAGCACCCGGCGGCTGTCGGCCAGCGGGGTGCGCCCACCGGCGGCAGGCTCGGTCTCGCAGTGGAAGACGATGCGCAGCGGCCAGTTCACCGTGTACGACTGCTCGTTGTGCAGCACGATCGGCTGGTCGGCCGGGTGCTCGGTGGAGGTGTAGACGCCCTCGGTCACCTCGCTGCGCGGCGACGAGCGCTCGCCGTAGCTGAGCACGTCGTCGGAGAGGGCGGCCATGACGGTGCGGAAGTCGGCCGCGCCGTCCACCGCGAAGCCACGGAACAGCACGGCGCCGGCGCGGCGCGCCAGCTCGTCCACGGTGGACCGGTTGCCGGCCAGCCAGGCGGCCAGGTCCACGTCGGGCACGTTGGCCCGGACGAGGGCCGGCAGGGGCCCGCCGGGCCAGTCGGGGCGTACGTCGACCAGGGACCGTTCGCGGCCGCGGCGCGGGATCACCGGCGCGACCGGGGTCTGCTCACTCATCTCTCGTTCCCCCCAGGGTGTGGGCACATCGGGCGAGGCTGCGCCGGGGATCGGCGGCCGCGCCGCGTAGGAGTGCGGTGAAGCGGCGGTGCCACGTGTCGACCAGTTCGCCGTCGAAGCGGTCGGTGCGGTAGGTCCAGAGCGCCGCCAGCCCGTCGCGGCGCTCGTCGAGCCAGAGGGTCAGGTCGAGCCGGGCGGTGTCGGGGGTCAGCTCCACCCCGAGGAACTCGCCGCCGGAGGCGTCGACGTGCCGGGCCGCCGGGGCGTTCTGCACGCCGAACGCGACCTGGACCAGCGGGTTGCGGCCCGGCTGCCGGGCCGGGCGGAGCCGCTCGACGACGACGTCGAACGGCACGTCCTGGTGGGCGGCGGCGAAGAGGGTCATCTGGCGCGCCTCGTCCACCAGGTCGGCGAAGGACCGGTCCGGGCCGGGCCGCAGGCGCAGGGGCATGGTGTTGACGAAGCAGCCGACGCTCTGTTCGGCGGCGACGCTGGTCCGGCCGGCGAAGGCGACACCGATGAGCACGTCGGTGCGGCCGGTCTCCGCGGCGACCAGCGCGGCGAAGGCGGCCAGCCCGACCATGTGCAGGCTGGCGCGGCTGGCGCGGGCGAGGTCGCGGACCACGGCGGCGGTGTCGTCGTCGATGCGGGTCCGCAGGGCGGCCCCGGCCGGGGACCGGTCCGCGCGGGGCGACGTGCCGGCGGCGCGCGCCGGTGCGGCGGCGGGCAGGTCCAGGACCGTCGGCGCGCCGCGCAGCGCGGCGACCACGGCGGCCACGGCCTCCCGTCCGGCCGGGGCGGCCAGCCAGTCCCGCTGGGCCACGGCGAGTTCCGCCGGGCCGGTCGCCGGACCGGCCGGCCACGGCGGGCCCGCCCCGGCGCCCGCCGACTCGGCCTCGCAGGCGCGGCCCAGGTCCCGCACGATGACGCTGAACGACCAGTCGTCGCAGACGATGTGGTGGGCGACCAGGAGCAGCGCCGCCCGCCCGTCGTCGGCGGCGACCAGTCGGGCGCGCAGCAGCGGGCCGGTGGCGAGGTCCATGGGGGTACGCGCGTCGGCGGCGGCGAGCTGGTCGAGCTGCTCGTCCAGCGGCACCCCGGCACGGGGCGGGGCGACGACCAGCGGGACGTCGAGGTCGTCGCGGACCCGCTGCACCGGGCCGTCCGGGGTCGACGGGAAGACGGTGCGCAGCGCCGGATGCCGGGCCACCACGCGGCGCAGTGCCCGGCCGAGCGCTCCCGGGTCGGTCCCCGGCGGCAGCCGGACCGCGAACGACACCAGGTAGGAGGTGTCGGCCGGGTCCAGCTGGTGCAGGAACCACAGCCGGGTCTGCGCGGCCGAGAGCGGGGCCGTGTCCCCGGGCGCCGCGGGTGGCGTACCGCCGGCCGACGGGTGCCCCGGCCCGGGTGCGGCTCCGGCGGTCGCGGTCCCGGCGGGCGCGGCGGTGCCGGCGGGCGCGGCGGCGGGTCCGGCGGCTCGGCGCAGGTCGTCGAGGTGGTCGGCGAGCGCCTCCACCGTGGCGTGCGCGAACAGCGCCGCCGGGGCGACCGGCAGGCCCGTCGCGGCGGCGAGCCGGGTGGCGCAGCGTACGGCCAGGAGAGAGTCGCCCCCGAGGGCGAGGAAGTCCGCCTCCGCCCGGTCCACCGGCCGGCCGAGCACGTCCCGCCAGACGGCGGCGACCGTGGCGGCGGAGCCGGCCAGCGGCGTGCCGTCGCCGTCGATCGCGGGGCCGGCGGCCTCCGGGGCGGGCAGCGCCGCCCGGTCGACCTTGCCGTTGGGGGTGGTCGGCAGGCGGTCCAGCCAGACGACGGCGGACGGCACGAGCGGGGCGGGGACCGTCTCCCGCAGCAGGTCCCGCACGTCGTCGCGGCGCTCGCCGACGAGGTAGCCGACGAGCAGCGGGTCGCCGCTCGGCCCGGTCCGCACCGCGGCGGTCGCCTCGCGTACGCCGGGCAGGGCGGCCAGCCGCGCGGCCACCTCGCCCAGCTCGATGCGGTAGCCGCGCAGCTTCACCTGGTCGTCCATCCGGCCGAGGAACTGCAACTGCCCGTCGGGGCGCAGCCGGACCCGGTCGCCGGTGCGGTACATCCGCTCCCCCGGGCGGAACGGATCGGCCAGGAAACGCGCCCGGGTCTCGTCCGGCCGGTTGAGGTAGCCCCGGGCCAGCCCGGCACCGGCCAGGTACAGCTCTCCCGGCTCTCCGGGCGGCACCGGCCGGCCGTCCGCGTCGAACAGGTAGACGCGGGTGCCCGGCAACGGACGGCCGATCGGCGGGTCTCCCCCGTCGGCCGGCACCTCCGCCCAGGTCGAGTAGGTGGTGTCCTCGGACGGCCCGTAGAGGTTGCAGAGCCGGCGTACGTGCGGCCGGGCGAGCACCCGGGCGGCGAGCGCCGCGGTCAACGGCTCGCCGGCGAGGCAGACGGTGCGGACGCTGCCCGGCAGCGCGCCGGCCGCGAGCAGCTCGGTCATCGCCGACGGCACGGTGTTGACCAAAGCGACGGGCAGCCGGTCGGCGTCCGGCGCGGCCAGCGCCAGCGCGTCGCGGACGAGCACCACCCGACCGCCCCAGCAGAGCGGGCCGAAGAGCTCGAAGACGGACAGGTCGAAGCAGACGGACGTGGCGGCGAGCACGCCGCCCAGTTCGACGTCGGTGAAGGTCTCCCGGGTCCAGTGCATGAGCACGGAGGCCGAGCGGTGCTCGACGGCGACGCCCTTGGGCCGGCCGGTGGAGCCGGAGGTGTAGATGACGTACGCCAGGTCGGACGGGTCGCCGGGCAGGCCGGGGCGGGCCGCCGGGCGGGCGTCGAGGTCGAGGTCGTCGAGACGGAGCGCGGCGTCGGCGAACCGGTCGGCGAGGTCGGCCACCGTCAGCACCAGTCGGGCCCCGGAGTCCTCGGTCATGAAGGCGACCCGGGCGGCCGGGTAGGCCGGGTCCAGCGGCACGTAGCAGGCACCGGCCTTGAGCACGCCCAGCAGCGCGACCACGAGCCGGGGACTGCGGGGCAGGCAGACGCCGACGCGGTCACCCTGGCGCACCCCCCGGTCGACGAGGAGCGCGGCCAACCGGTTGGCCGCCGCGTCCAGCTCGCCGTAGGTGAGAACCTGCCCGTCGCACCACACGGCGTCGGCGTCCGGGGTCCGGTCGACCTGGGCCTCGACCATCCGGTGCAGGGTGTCGACGGCGGGCGGTCGGACGTCGGGGCGACGGGACTGGGTGGGCCGACGGACCGGCCCGGCGGGGCGCGCTGGTGCGCTCACCGCGAACCGCAAGCTGGCATGGCGCGTCCCACCGAGCATTCCCCCCACTACCGACGGTGATCGGTCGCGCGCCCGCTGCCAGGCCGACGACCGGAGACGATGACGCATCGTGACCATGAGCCACCGGGCCATCGCTCTCCGCAGAGAGAGTCCACGACCGCCGATTCCACTGCCAAGATGTCTCCCAGAATCCGGGACACGAGTGGCGCCCGCATGGAATCCCAGATTCGGCCGTTCCCGCGGGTGATCAGGCGCCCCGACGGGCCCCACCACGGCAGACTTCCCACCGCGCGATCAACGGGTCCGATGTGGCCACCGAACGACTGTCAGGTATCGGGCAGCTCCCCCGACCGCCGGCCGCCGACCGCGCCGACGGCGTTCGCGCCGGCGCGGGAAAGCGCTTACCATCTTCTATGCATCGACGGGATTGGATCGCTGGCGGCCTCGACGGGGTGGTCGCGCGCCCCTCCCGCCGCCCCGCGCCAGCCGAAGGAGCCACATGACGTCCCCCGACCCGCACAGACATCCCACCCGTCGACGCCTCGGCCTGGTGGCCGCGGCCGCGCTGGCGCTCGTCGGCGCCGCCGTGGCCGTCGGTCCGCAGCCCGCCGCGGCGGCCACGGTCGACCCCGGCGCCACCTACGTCCTCGTCAACCGGCACAGCGGCAAGGCCATGGACCTGTGGGGCTGGTCCACCGCCGACGGCGCGCCGGTCAACCAGTTCACCCGCAACGACCTGGCCGTGCAGCAGTGGCGGTTCGTCGACGTGGGCGGCGGATACCACCAGATCCGCTCGGCGCACAGCGGCAAGGTGCTGGAACTGCCGAGCGCCGAGGACGGGGTCCAACTCGTCCAGAACACCGCCGCCAGCGGCAACACCCGGCAGCACTTCCGGCTCGCCGACGCCGACGGCGGCCACGTCCGCCTCGTCAACCGGCACTCCAACAAGGCGCTGGACGTGTGGCAGTGGTCGACCGCCGACGGCGCGATGATCTCCCAGTACCAGGACCTCGGCGGCGCCAACCAGCAGTGGCAGTTGGTCAATCTCGGCTCCGGCGGCACCGCCTGCGGCAGCGGCGCGTTCCAGGCCGAGGCGGTGCTCAGCGGCGGCACCTGGACCGCCCGCAACGGCGCCAGCACGGTCTACACCGGAAGCGACATGCGCGCCGCCGTCCAGGCCGCCGTGAACAGCCTCAGCGCCGGGCGGACCAGCAAGCAGCGCGTCGTCGTACGAGGCTCCGGCTCGATGAGCGCCGGTTCACGGATCTCCCTGCCCAGCTACACCGCGATCGACGTCTGCGGCACCATCGACGTCACCGGCTCGGGCAGCGGCGACCAGGCGCCCATCTACTCCCGCGGCACCACCAACATCGAGGTCGGGCACCTCACCGTCACCGGCGCCCCGCTCTACGGGATCTTCCTGCGCAACGTCACGGACGTCGTCCTCGGCCGCATCGACATGCGGCTCCGCAGCGGGCTCGGGATCCGCATCGACAACCGCGGGGACACCAGCCAGTGGACCCGCAACGTCCGGATCGACAGCGCGTACGTCTCCGGCGCCAGCTCCCACGCGGTCGAGACGTACGGCGTGGACGGGCTGACCATCGGCACCGTCACGGCGCGCGACGTGGGCGAGTCTGGCCTGCTGCTCAACCAGACGATCAACGCCACGGTCACCACCGTCGACGCCGAGAACGCCGGCGCCGGCACCGGGTACGCCGCCTTCCGGATGGCCAACCGCAACGGGCGCGTGGGCTCCGGCTACCCGACCAACGTCCGGGTGGGCACCGTCCGGGCACGCGGCGGCGGCCGGGGGATCTTCTGCGTCTCCGAGTCCGGGGGCGCCACGGTCGACCGGGTGGACATCGCCAACACCGGCAACAACGCGGTCCTGATCGAGAACTGCCAGAACGTGAACATCGCCGCCGGCGGCGGCACGATCAGCGGCGGCGGCGAGATCCGGCTGGCCGAGCGCACCGAGTTCCCCGGCAACCGGGACATCACGCTGCGCAACTTCACGCTGGTGAACAACCGGATCGTCGAGAACCCCTGCGCGGACAACCTGACCATCAGCAACGTCGGGCTGAGCAACTCCACGATCGTCCGGTGCTGACCGGGCGGCCCCGGCACGCTCGCCGGGGTCGCTCCGGCCGTCCGGCGTCGGCAATCGACCGGGACGCCGGATGGTCGGACGGGCACGGACGCCGCGCGGGCGACCGTGCCCGTCCGCCCGCCCTGGACGCTCCCGGCCCCGAGGGGGGCGGGACCGGGAGCGCCCGGACGGAGAGCGCGTCGGTCAGCCCGCGACGGAGCGGAAGACCGGGTAGTAACCGCCGGACTGGCCGGCCGCGGTCGGGTGGTACGAGATGCCGAGGTTGGCGAAGTTGAGGGCGTGCAGCCACTTCGTGCCGGAGCTGCACAGCTGGTGCCCGACGAACTGCGACCGCACGTCGGCGAACTTGAAGCCGGCGGCGACGGCGGCGGTGCGGGTGAGGTCGTCGACCAGGTTGATACCCTCGTTGATCTTCGCCCGGGAGGTGGCGCTCAGCCCGATGCAGGTGGTGCCGAGCTGGTAGAAGACCGGGTATCCGACGACCACCACCCGGGCCGAGGGCGCCCGGGTCTTGATGCCGTTGTAGACGTTGCGCAGCAGGCCGGGCAGCTGGGCCCGGGCCTTGTCCTGGGCGGCCTGCACGGCGGCCACGCACTGGGTGGTGCCCTGGAGCACGCAGGTGGACATGATGTTGCCGAAGCCGACGTCGTTGCCGCCGATCGTGACGCTGACCAGGGTGGTGGTGGAGCTCAGCGCCGACAGCTGCGTGTTGATCAGGCTGGTGGTGGTGGCACCGGAGCAGGCGACCGAGCGGTACGACGCGGGCTTGATGTTCGCGGCGTACAGGGCCGGGTAGGCGTTGGTGCTGCGCTGGCAGGAACCGCTCTCGCTGGTGTAGCTGCCGGCACCCACGCCCGAGGCGTACGAGTCGCCGAGCGCCACGTAGCGGTCGGCGGGCGCAGCCTGGGCGGGCGCGGACAGGGTGAGGCTGACGCCGAGAGCCGTGGCCAGGCTCAGGGCGAGGGAAACGAGACGGGTTCTCCGCACGTCGCACTCCGGGGGTAGAGGAATCGAGTGCGAGATTGATATCACCGAATATTCGTCCACGAAAGATCTTGCCGGAACATTTAGGGGTGCCGGTAAAGACCTACCGGGTTCCCGTACCGGTACGTGCGCCGGCAGGGGTCGCGCGCGCCCGGACCGGGGTCCCGACCGCACGGTGCCGCGAGTCGCGCGGCCCGGCGGACGCGACCCCGGTCGGGGCGTACGCGGACGGGGTGGAACCTCAGCGGGACGAGCCGCCCCCACCGGTGGCCGTCGCCACGAACATGGTCTGCACCTGCTCGGCGGCGTCGAGCCCGGGCACGGCGTGCGCCCGCACGTCGACGAAGCCGGCCCGGCCCAGGGCGGCGCGCCAGCCCGCCACGTCCAGCAGCGGGGACGCCGGCACCCGCGGCTCGTCCTCCGCGTGCCGCCACCAGCCCTCGGCCAGGCCGAAGGTCAGCGTGTTGTAGTCGAGGCGGCTGGTCATCTCGTTGATCACCAAAATGCCGCCCGGCTTGAGCAGCGCGTGGCAGTGCCGCAGCGCGGCGGAGATCCGCAGGGTGGCGTGCAGGACGTTGCTGGCCAGGACGACGTCCATCGAACCGGGTTCGAAGCCCTGGTCCTCGGGCGCGCCCTCCACGTTGTAGCGGGCGAAGTCGAGGTGCGGCCGGTCGACGCCGAAGCGCTGCCGTCCCAGCCGCAGGAACGCCGGCCCCACGTCGGTGTAGAAGTACCGCAGCCGCTCCGTCCGGTCCGTCAGGGCGTCGAGCACCGGGCCGCTGGTGCCACCGGTCCCCGCGCCCACCTCCATGACGTGGACGTAGGACCGCGGGTAGCGCCGCAGGAACTGCCGGACGTGCTCCCGCACCCGCGCCGCGCAGAGCCGGTTGTAGAAGTCCAGCTGGACGTTGTCCCGGTAGATCGCGGAGACCAGGTCGGCGGAGCCGCCCGGGAAGAGCACCTCGTTCGCCGGCCGGTCGCCCCGCACCACCTCGACGAGCTGCGTCTGGCAGGCGACCAGCAGCGGCACGTATCCGGCGACCTCCGGGTGCTCCCGGCGCAGCGTCGCCGCCGCCGCGTCGACCGCGTCGTCCCCGGCGAACCCGGCCGACTCGGCGACCCGTCCGGTCACGGCGAGCCCGTCGCCCTGCCGACGCAGCAGGCCGGCGTCCGCCAGGAGATCGAGCAGGGCGTCGCCGAGCCGCTGGTAGCCGGGAGCCACCGCGAGCCGGGCCAGGATCTCCTCCCGGCTGGCGACGGCACCGGGGGCGGGCAGGACACCCGCGGCGGCCAACCGGGCCGCCAGCAACCGCCGCCCGAAGTCCGTCACCGCCTCGAAGGAGGTACGGAACCGCGCGTGGCGTTCCTGGTCCACGTCCACGAGCGGCTGCGGCGTCGCCTCGACGTCCGGTGCGGTCACGATGCGCCCTCCAGGTGCGAGTCCGGCGGTGCCGGTCAGATCAGGTGCGCGGCCACGGATGCCGCGGCACGGGGTACGGTCGGCCGGCCGGCGAGCTGCGCGGTCAGGTCCGCGAGCAACTCCGCCCGCGCCGGCACGAGATAGAAGTGGTCGCCGGGGAACGCCCGCAGCCGGAAGCCGCCGGTGGTCAGCTCCGCCCAGGCGGAGACCGACTCCCGGTCGCAGGCCGGATCCCCCGTGCCGAGGTACGCCGTGATCGGCGCGGACACGGTCCGCGGCGCGCGCGGCAGGTAGCCGTGGATCAGCCGCAGGTCGGCCCGGAGCGCCGGTACGACCAGTTCCCGCAGCTTCCGGGAGCGGAAGACCACCGGATCCACCTCGCCGAGCGCGGCGATCCGGACGAGGAACTCCTCGTCGTCGAGGTGGTCGGGATGCTGGTCGATCCGGGTGACGTGCGGCGCCCCGTGCCCCGAGACGAACAGGAACTCCGGCACGACGCCGAACCGCTCCTCCAGCCGGACGGCCACCTCGTAGGCGACCGAGGCGCCCATGCTGTGGCCGAACAGGGCGAGGGGACGGTCCAGGTAACCGGTGAGCGCCTCGGTGACCCGGTCGGCGAGCACGTCCATCCGGTCGACGCACGGCTCGGAGAGCCGGTCCTGCCGGCCCGGGTAGCGGACGGCGAGCACGTCGACGGAGTCCGGCAGCCGCGCCGCCCAGGTCTGGAAGAACCCGGCCGAGCCGCCGGCGTGCGGCAGGCAGACCAACCGCAGATCCGCGTGCGCGCCGCCCCGGAACACCCGCAGCCAGGGATCGCCGCCGCTCGGGCGGGGCAGGGACATCTGGGGCACTTCCCGGTCGCGCCGCTCAGTCCGACATCGCCACCAGCACCCGGCGGTCACCCGTGTACGGGCGCCGGCCGTGCGCGGTGAGCACGTTGTCGATCAGCAGCAGGTCGCCGACCCGCCAGTCGACGTCGACCGCCGCCTCCAGGCCCCGGTCGCGGATCTGGGTGACGTACTCGTCGGGGATCGGGGAGCCGTCGGCGAAGGTCACCGACTGGGGCAGCTCGTCCGGGCCCATCACCTGGGTCATCACCCTGGCGATGTCGTCGTCCAAGCCGGCCGGGTGCCACTGGTCCGCCTGGTTGAACCACACCTCGGCCCCGGTGACCGGGTGCCGCAGCGTGGCCGGCCGGAGCTGGACCACGCGCAGTCCGTCGGCGGTCCACTCCCAGGTGGCGCCGGCGCCGGCAAGGAACTCCTCGACCTCGTCGCGGCTGTCGGTCTCGAACGTCTCCCGCCAGCTCTTGCCCAGCCCCATGCCGTCGTGCAGGTTCTGCTGGTAGCGCAGCCCACCGGCGAAGTCGGCGCGCAGCTGCGGGTCCAGGGAGTCGAGCCACAGCTCGGCGTCGACGACGGGGGTGGCGCCGCCGGTCTCGGCGGCGATCTGGCAGAAGAAGAGCAGCCGGGCCGGCCACTGCGCCGCGTACGACAGCTCGTTGTGCATGGAGATGGTGTACCGGGACGGGTATTCGGTGGACGTGTAGACGTTGCGGCCCACCTTGGTGCGGGGCGAGTTGCCGTGCACGTACGCCAGTCGCCTCGGCAGCAGCAGGTCCATCACCGGGTCCAGGGTCTCCGGCCGCACCCCGAAGCCACGGAAGACGAGCGCCTTCTCGGCCGTGAGCACCTCCGCCAGGTCCAGCTCGCGCAGGTGGTCGACCAGTCCCTCGGCGCTCGGCGCGCAGCCAGCGCTCTCCGGGGTGATCTCCAACGGCTTCCAGCTCGCGTGCTCGTTCATTCCGGGGCTCCTCACCGTCCCAAGCTGTGCGATCCCTCCCAGGCTCTGCCGCTCCGCTATATTCCGTCCATATCGCCACCATCCGGGGTTGCGCGGCCCGCCCGCTCGGCGGCCTCCGCCCGTTCCGCCTCGGCCCGGGCGCGACCGCCGAAGCCGAGCACCGCGAGCACCGCGATCACCCCCATCGCCCCGCCCACGATCAGCATGGCCCTGGTGAAGCTCGTCGAGTCGAGCAGGAAGCCCGCGAACAGCGCCCCCAGCGAGTTGGCTCCCGAGCTGAGCAGCATGACGATCGAGCCGGCCCGCCCGCGCAGGTGGTCAGGTGCGCTCTGGAGCACGTACAACATCCCGGCCACGTTGCTGATGCCGGCGCCGTAGTGGATCAACGCGAAGATCGCGCCGAGGACGACGAGTCCCGGTGCCAGCGCGAGTCCCGGTGCCAGCGCGAGCAGCGGCATCAGCACCGCCCAGGCGATGTTGACCCCCATGATGATCCGGCGGATCCCCCAGCGACTCAGGTAGAAGTTGCTGGTCATCGCGCCGGCCATGCCGAAGACGCTGTTCACCATCAGCAGCATCCCGACCGTGGCTGACGAGCCGCCCAGGTTCTTGACGATCACCACGAGGCCCAGGCCCAGCACCTGGAACAGGATGTTGCTCGCCGCGAAGAGGCCGAGGGCGCGGCGCAGGTAGAGCTGGCCCCAGACGAAGACGAAGCCCTCCCGCACCCGGGTCAGCAGGCCACCGGGCTCGTCCGCGCGCGCCTTCGGCGCCTGCAGGTCCCGCCGCACGAACAGCAGGGTGACCAGCGAGATCACGTGCATCAGCACGGCGAAGCCGAACGGCGCCCAGCGGGTCAGCGCGTACAGCCCGGCGCCGGCCGGCTGGCCGAGGATGCTGGCCGCGTTGGCCCGCGACTCGTTCGCCGCCGTCGCCGCGCCGTACCTGTCGGCCGGGACCACGTTGAACACCGCGGCGCGTTCGGCCAGGGCGTAGCAGATGCCCAGGCTGGCCTCCACGAACGCGACAGCCATCAGGTGCGGCAGCCACACCGAGTCCCGGGCCACCGCGACCGCGACACTGCCGATCGCGACGATCCGCCCGACGTTGCAGAGCACCATCGTGCGGCGCCGGTCCCAGCGGTCGACCAACGCCCCCGCCGGCAACTGGGTCACCAGGTTGGGCAGCAGCGCGGCGAAGGTCACCAGGCTGGCCGCCGTGGCCGAACCGGTCGACCAGAAGACCAGCAGGGTGTAGCTGATCGAGGTGGCCCGGGAACCCAGCGCGGAGACCCCGGAGCCGACCCAGAGCAGCAGGAAGTCGCGGTTGCCGGTCAGGCGCCCCGGCTGCCGGGACGTGGCCGCCGGGTGCCCGACCGCGCTCACGACGCGGACCCGGCGGGGGTGGCCCGGCACCAGTCGAGCACGGCCATCGCGCTGTAGAGCTTGTTCTCCGCCTGCTGGAAGGCGATGCTGGCCGGCCCGTCGAGCACCTCGGAGGTGACCTCCTCCCCCCGGTGCGCCGGGAGGTCGTGCATGAAGACCGCGTGCGGGCTGCGCCGCCACAGCTCCCGGTCCACCTGGAACGGGGCGAAGCGCAGCCGCCAGTCCGGGTCGGGCTTGCTGGTGCCGGTGGTCTGCCACCGGGTGGTGTAGATGGCGTCCAGGTCACCCGGCAGGTCGTCCATGTGGTGCCGTTCGACGAGGTGGGCGCCGCAGCGCTGGGCCTGCTCCCGCGCGACCGCCGCGATCTCCGCCGGCAGCCCGTACCCCGCCGGGGTGCGCAGCTCCAGCTCGACGCCGGGAAAGCGGGTCAGCGCCAGGGCCAGTGCGGTCGCGGTGTTGTTCGCCTCGCCCAGGTAGAGCAGCCGCAGGTGTTCGATACGGCCGAAGCGCCGCAGCAGGGTGGTCAGGTCGGCCAGCGCCTGCGTCGGGTGCTCCTCGGCGCTCATCGCGTTGATCACGGCCATCCGGTGCTGGCGCGACCAGTCGCGCATCTCCTCCGGGTCGGCGGCGGTCCGCGCCACCAGCACGTCGAGCATGCCCGACAGCACCCGGCCGGTGTCCTCACTGGACTCCCCGGTGTTGACCTGGAGGTCGTTCGGCCCGTACTGGATGGTCTTCGCGCCGAGCCGCAGCGCGGCCACGGTGAACGCGGTCCGGGTCCGGGTCGACGTCTTCACGAAGTAGGTGCCGACCACCCGGTCGGCCAGCGGGCTGGCGGATTCGCCCGCGGCGAACCTCGCCCCCCGCGCCACGATCGAGTAGAGGTCGTCGTCGGTCAGGTCGCGGATCGACACCAGGTGCCGCACCTGCCGGGTCGGTGGGTCGGTGACCGTGGCAAGGATGCTCGGTACGGTCGTCATCACATTTCCTCCGTCAGTGCGATGTCGGACGCCAACCGCGACACGACCTCGTGGCCCTGGTCGCCGTTGGTCAGCACCACCATCCCGGAGCCGTCGGGCACCCGGCCGGCGGTGAGCGCCTGGTAGCCGGGGATGCGGCCCCGGTGGGTGAACTCCACCCGTGTCCCGGCGGGCCCGTCGATGCGGTCCACCATGCAGCCGAGTCCGAAGACGCCGCCCGTTCCGGTGGTCAGTTGCGCCACCGCCAGCTCCCGGCTCAGCAGGGCCGGGTCGCCCCGGTACGCGAGGTGGATCTCCCTGACGAGCTGGGCCAGGTCGGTGGCGGTGGTCCAGAGGCCGGCCGCCGCCAGGTCCGTACGCACCTGCCAGCCGCCCGGGAGCGGCTCGCCCCGCTCGTCGTGCCCGACGGCCACCGGCCGGCCGGACGTCTCCGGGAAGCTCTGGTCGAAGCTGCTGCCGGTCATCCCCGCCGGTCCGAAGACCAGCTCGGCCATCAGGTCGGCGAAGGGCGTCGCGGTGACGTCCTCCATGAGCTGCTGCACCACCACGAAGTGGCTGTTGCGCTCCACCGCCACCGCGTCGGGCGCGTCGAGCGCCCGGACCGGACCGGTGGGCACGCCCCGGCCGTGCAGCACGTCCGACAGGCTCGGCACGGGGCCGCCACGCGGGTGCCCGGTGCTGCCCGTCGGGGTCAGCCCGGCGACGTGGGAGAGCAGCTGCCGCAGGCTCACCGGTCGATCGGCCGGCAGCTGCCAGCCCTTCAGGTACGCGTTGACGTCCGTGTCGAGCTGGAGTTGCCCCCGCCCGAGAAGGACCAGCGCGCCCACCGCGGTGACCAGCTTGCTGACCGAGCCGACCTGGAAGATGGTCGCCGGGGTCACCGGGGCGTCGCCGCCGGCCGCGCGGTGCCCGGCGGCGCGGACCTCCACCACCTCGCCGTCGGCGAGCAGGGCCAGCGAGGCGCCGGGCACCCGGTGGGCGGCGAGCAGCGGCTCGACGGCCGGCAGCACCGGCACGGCCCGCGCCACCCCGGCGCGTACCGCCGGATCCGCCGCTTCGACGGACGCCGCCCCGGTCGGGGCGAGCGAGGCGGCCAGCTCGGCCAGGGTCCGGTCGAGCATCGCCGCCCGCAGCGTCAGCGGAACTCCGGCCTGCCGGGCCGCCGTGACCACCGGTACGACCAGCAGCGAGTGCCCGCCCAGGGCGAAGAAGCGGTCGTGCCGGCCCACCCGGTCGATCTGGAGGACCCCGGCCCAGATGTCGGCGATCAGCTTTTCCAGCCCGGGGCGGGGCGGGGTGTGGTCGGCCGCCCCGGCCAGGTCCACCGGGGGCAGCGCCCGACGGTCGACCTTGCCGTTGGCGTTGAGCGGGATGGCCGGCACCGGGACGAAGACGCTCGGGACCAGTTGGCTGGGCAGCCACCGGGCACAGTGCGCGGCCAGGTCCGGCGCGTCGCCGACGTGGTAGGCCACCAGGCGGGGTCCGCCGGCGCCCGTCGACTCGACGGTCACCACCGCGTCCCGCACGCCCGGATGCGCCACCAGCACCGCCCTTACCTCGCCGGGCTCCACCCGGTGCCCTCGGATCTTCACCTGGTCGTCGACCCGGCCGAGCAGGTCGAGCTGCCCGTCCGGCAGCCAGCGGCCCAGGTCGCCGGTCCGGTACAGCCGCCCGCCGTCCGCGGCGAACGGATCGGGCACGAACCGGTCGGCGGTCAGGTCCGGCCGGCCGGCGTAGCCCCGGGCGAGGCCGGGGCCGCCGAGGTGGACGTGCCCGACCACGCCCACCGGCACCGGTTGCAGGTCGGCGTCGAGGACGTACGTGCGCATCCCGGCCATCGGCCGGCCGATCGGCGCGACGTCGCCCCGCAGCGGCCCGGTGACCGGGTACCGGCTGACGGCCACCGTCGCCTCCGTCGGCCCGTACTCGTTGAGCAGCACGCTGCCCGGCGCGAGCGCGTGCCAGCGGTCGCAGACCTGCCGGGTCAGCGCCTCGCCGCCCAGGACCAGCAGCGGGGTCAGGGCCGCCGCCTGCTCCGCGCCGAGCTGGCGGGTCAGCAGGTCGAGGTGGCCGGGGGTCAGCTTGACGAAGCTGAACGGGCCGGCGTCGGCCAGCCTCGGGCCCAGCTCGTCCAGCCCGGCTTCGGGCGGCAGCAGCCACAGCCGCTGCCCGGTGACCAGCGGCGCCCAGATGCTGGTCACCACCATGTCGTACGCGACCGACGAGAAGAGCGCGGCGCCGCCGGTGCGGTCCCCGATCAGCTCCTCGGCCGCCCAGCCGAGGTAGTTGGCGAGGCTGCCGTGGCTGATCTGCACGCCGTTCGGCCGGCCGGTCGAGCCGGAGGTGAAGATGACGTACGCGAGGTGGTCCGGGTCGGGACGGCCGGGCGGCGGGTCGGCGGGCAGCGCGGCGATCCGCTCGGCGTCGCGGTCGAGCAGCACCAGCTCGACGCCGGTGAGCCGGTCGGCGTGGCCGGTCGAGGTCACCACCACCGTCGCCCCGGCGTCGGCGAGCATCGCGGCGACCCGCTCGGCCGGGTGCCCCGGGTCGATCGGCAGGTACGCGCCGCCGGCCCGCCACACCCCGAGCAGGGCGGCGACGAGGTCGGCGCCCCGGTCCAGCAGCACCCCGACGACCCGCTCCGGGCCGATCCCCGCCCCGCGCAGGTGGTGGCCGATGCGGTTGGCCGCCGTGTCCAGCTCGGCGTAGGTCGTACCGTCGACGGCCTCCGCGTCGGGGGTGGCGGCGGCCCGCGCCGCGACCCGGTCCGGGACGAGGTCGACGCATCCGGGCGCGGCCGAGGCGTTCCAGCCCACCAGCACGTCGTCGCGTTCCCCGGCGGGCAGGTACGCCGCCCGGGGGTCGCCGTCGGGGTCGGCCACCATGGCCTCCAGCACCAGCCGGTACATGCCGCCCAGCCGCGCGGCGTCGGCCCGGCCCATGGCGTGGCTGTCGGTGCTCAGTTCGAGCCGGCCGGCGCCCGCGGCGACGGCGAGCGCGAACTCGGAGGTGCTCGCGCCGATCCGCTCCACGGGCGCGGTGCGCCCGCCGTCGACCTCGGTGAAGTCGAGGTAGCTGAAGTAGACGTCGGTGAGGCCGGCGCCCCGGCCGGGGGTGCGGATGGCCGGCGCCGGGTAGCGGCGGTGCGGCCACAGGTCGGCCTCGCGGGCGTGCACCCGCTGGACGAGTTCCCGCCAACTGCCCGCCGTCCGGTCGTGCGGGAACGGCAGGGTGTTCAGCGACATGGCGTAGACCCGCTCGCTGCCCACCACGTCGGGACGCGTGTTGCAGACCAGCCCGCTGTAGAAGGCCGGCTCGTCGGTGAGCTGGCTGAGCACCTTCAGGTGCGCGGCGTGCAGCACCGCCTTGAGCGAGACCCGGGCCGCCGAGGCCAGGGCCCGCATCCGCGGCTCCAGGTCCGCGTAGGACACCACCTCGGTGTACGGCTCCCGGGTGGCCGGCGCGGGCGGCGCCCACGCGGCGGGGAGCAGGAACCTCGGGTGCCGCTCGACCACGTCCTGCCAGTACCGCTGGTCGGCCGCCGAGTCCAGGGCGCGCAGCTCGCCGGCGACGAAGTCGGCGAAGCGCACCCCGGGCGGGGCGGTGACGTCGGGTTCCGCGCCCGCCCGCCGCGCGTGGTACCGGTCCAGGATCTCCATCACCAGGGCGTGCAGGCTCCAGCCCTCGATGATGACGTGGCAGATGGTGAGCACCAGCCGCCAGCTCCGGTCGGTCTCCAGGCACACGGTGAACCGCAGCAGCGGCGCCCGCTCGACGTCGAACAGCTCGGCGTACTCCTCGCCGACGAGCCGGCGCACCAGGGCCGTCCGGTCCGCCTCGGCGACCCCGCGCAGGTCGCGGGTGTGGACCGGCACGTCCACCGCGCGGTGCACGAGCTGCATCGGCACCGAGTAGCCGCTCGTGTCCACCGAGGTACGCAGCACGTCGTGCCGGGCCACCACCTCGGCGACGGCGGTCCGCAGCGTCGCCAGGTCGAACGGCTCGTCGTCGGGGATCAGGAACGAGACGACGTTGTGGTAGTGGTTCTGGCCGTTGTCGGCCAGCATCTCCAGCAGCATCCCCAGCTGCACCCGCGACAGCGGGTACGCGTCGTCCAGCCCGGCCGGCAGCAGCGGCAGGTCGGCGGGGGCGACCAGCTCGAAGGGCTCGACGGGGCGGTCGGTCGGCGCCGGCGCGTCCCGGCTCGCCAGCACCTCGCCGAGCGCCCGGACGCTCGGGTGCCGGAAGATGTCCGCGACCGTCACGTCCAGCCCGGCCGCGCGCATCGTCCCGGCCAGCACCAGCGCCGTGATGGAGTGCCCGCCGAGGTCGAAGAAGCCGTCGGTGACGCCGACCGCCGGCAGGCCCAGCACCTCGGCCCAGACGGCGGCCACGCGCTCCTCCAGCGGACCGGCCGGGGCGACGAAGTCCCGGCCCGCCAGCGTCGCGCCGGTGGGGGCGGGCAGCGCCCGCCGGTCCAGCTTGCCGCTGTTGTTGCGCGGCAACTGCTCCAGCAGCACGAACGCCGACGGGACCATGTACTCCGGCAGGCTGCGCCCCAGCCGCTCGCGCAGCGCGGCGACCTGCGGCGGCTCCCCGTCGCCGGCCACCAGGTACGCGGTCAGCCGGGGGTCGGCCGGGTCGTCCGCGCGCAGCACGACGACCGCCTCCGCGACACCGGGCAGCGCGGTCAGCGCCGCCTCGATCTCGCCCGGCTCGATCCGGTAACCCCGCAGCTTCACCTGGTCGTCGAGGCGGCCGAGGAACTCCACGCTGCCGTCGGGCAGCCGGGTGGCCAGGTCGCCGGTGCGGTACATCCGGCTGCCGGCCGGGCCGTACGGGTCGGGCAGGAACCGCCGGGCGGTCAGGTCGGGCTGGTTGAGGTAGCCGCGGGCCACCCCGTGCCCGGCCAGGTACACCTCGCCGGGCACGCCGATGGGCGCCGGGTGGCCGTACTGGTCGAGCACGTACATCCGCACGCCGGACAGCGGCCGGCCGATGCGGCTGCCCACGCCGGGCGCCAGGTCGGCCCGGGTGATCCGGTGGTAGGTGGAGTAGACGGTGGTCTCGGTGATCCCGTACATGTTGACCAGCGCGGTGCGGGCCAGCCCGAGGCGGGACGCCCACGGGGCGAGGTCGGCGAAGTCGAGCTTCTCCCCCGCGATGACCACCGCCCGCAGCGACAGCTCCCGGATTCCGGGGGCGTCCTCGGCGGCGAGCCGGACCAGCCCGCGCAGCGCCGTCGGGGTCTGCGCCAGCATGGTGACCCGCTGCGTCACCAGCAGGTCCAGCAGGTCCTGCGGCACGCGGGCCACCTCGCGGGGCACCACCACCAGCCGGCTGCCGTGCAGCAGCGCCCCCCACAGCTCCCAGACGGAGACGTCGAAGGCGTACGAGTGGAACAGCGCCCACACGTCGGTCTCGTCCACCGCGTAGTGCTCCTGCGCGGCGTCGAGCAGGCGCAGCACGTTGGCGTCGCTCACGCAGACGCCCTTGGGCCGACCGGTCGAGCCGGAGGTGTAGATGACGTAGACGAGGTCGTCGGGGTCGCGGGCGATCCCCGGATCGGTCTCCGGGTGCCCGGCCAGGTCGCCGGAGTCCAGCAGCACCCGCCGCCCGTCGAAGCCGGCGAGCACCTCCGCCTGCGCGGAGGTCGTCACCACGGTCCGTGCCCCGGCGTCGGCCAGCATGTAGCCGATCCGCTCGGCGGGCTGGGCCGGGTCCAGCGGCAGGTACGCCGCGCCGGCCTTGAGCACGCCGAGCAGCGCGGGCACCAGGTCCGCGTCCCGGTCGAGGCAGACCCCGACGACGGTCTCCCGGCCGGAGCCGGCCGCGCGCAGGTGGTGCGCCAGCCGGTTGGCGGCGGCGTCGACCTGGGCGTACGTCAGCTCGACGGCGCCGGCCACCACGGCCACCGCCTGCGGATCGCGGGCCAGCTGGGCCTGGAACAGCTCGACCATGGTGCCCGTGACCGGCTCGTCGGCGCCGGTGTCGGTGACGCCGAGCAGCCGGTCGCGTTCACCCCCGGGCACGCAGACGGCCTGGCAGTCGCCGTGGGGGTCGGCGACCATCGCCTCCAGCACCGCCCGGTACATGCCGGCGATCCGGTCCAGGTTGGCCTGGCTGACCAGCCCCGCCCGCGCGGAGAGCGCGTAGCGGCCCCGTTGGGCGAAGCAGGAGAGGTCGAACTCGGTGGCGCCCTCGCCGGCGGCGCCGGTGACCACCGGGCCGGATCCGTCGCCGCCCTGCGTCGCGCGGGTGAAGTCCTGGTAGTTGAACAGGACGTGCAGCAGCCGGTGGCCGGCCTCGCGCTGCATCTCGGCCAGCGGGAACCGCCGGTGCGGCCAGAGCGCGACCTCCCGGTCGAACACCGCGGCGACGAGGTCGCGCCAGGTGCGGGCGGACCGGTCGTACGGGAACGGCACGGTGTTGAGGTACATGCCGTGCACCTCGTCGGCGCCGAGCACCTCGGGCCGGGCGTCGCAGACGAGGCCGGCGTGGAAGCCCGGCTCGCCGGTGAGCTGGCTGAGCACCTTCAGGTGCGCGGCGTGCAGCACCGCCTTCACCGACACGTCGGTGTCGCGGGCCAGGGCGCGCAGCGCCTCGTCCAGGTCGGCGAAGTCGACCGTGGCGTCCACCGTGGCGTCCGGCGCGTCCGGCTCGCCCCAGCCGGCGGGCAGGGTGAACGGGGCACGCCCGTCCCACACCGACCGCCAGTGCTCCCGGTCGGCGGTCGACTCCAGCGCGGCGATCTCGGCGGCGATGAAGTCGGCGTAGCGCACGGTCGGCACGTCGGCCGACGCCGGGGTGCGGCCGTCGGCCAGCTCGGCGTAGCGGTCGAGCACCTCGGTGACCAGCCGCGCGCTGCTCCAGCCCTCGGTGACGGTGTGGGAGATGGTGAAGGTGAACCACCAGCTCTCGTCGCTGTCCACGTGCGCGGTGACCCGCAGCAGCGGCGCGGTGGCGACGTCGAACGGGCGGCCCCGCTCGGCGGCGATGAACTCCGCGAAGAGCGCGGCGTGCCGCTCGGCCGGGACGCCCCGGCCGTCCTCGACGCGCACGTCGGGTTCGGCGTGGGCGTGCACGAGCTGCATCGGCACCGAGTAGCCGACCAGGTCGAACGACGTGCGCAGGATCTCGTGCCGGGCCACCACGGCGCGGACCGCGCCGCGCAGCGCCCCGGCGTCGAACGGCCGCCCGTCGCGGACCTGGTGGGCCAGGACGCTGTGGTAGACCGCGCGGTCGCCGCTGACGGCCGACTCCACCAGCATGCCGAGCTGGGTGCGCGACGCCGGGTAGGCGTCGACCAGGCCGCCGGGCAGCCTGGCCCGGTCGGCGGCGCCGATCAGCGCGTACGGGGCGACCGGGCGGAACTCGTCGGTGTCGGCGTCGGTCAGCGCGGCGGCCAGCCGGCGGACGGTCCGGTGCGCGAAGACGTCCCGCACGCTGGTGGGGTGCCCGGCGGCGCGCAGCGTGCCGACGAGGGTGACCGCGAGCATCGAGTCGCCGCCGAGGTCGAAGAAGCTGTCGGTGACGCCGACGCGGGCCACGCCGAGCACCCGCGCCCAGATCCCGGCGATCTCCTCCTCCACGTCGCCGGTCGGGGCCTGGTAGTCCCCGGTCGCGTACGCGCCGGCCTCGGGGGCCGGGAGCTGGCGCCGGTCGACCTTGCCGTTCGGGTCCTTGGGGATGGCGTCGAGGGTGACGTAGGCGGCCGGCACCATCGCCTCGGGCAGCGCGGCGAGCAGCCGCTCCCGCAGCCCGGACGGGGTCGGTGCGTCGCCGGGGGTCGGCAGCACGTACCCGACGAGGGTGCGGCGGCCGTCGTGCTCGCGTACGGCGGCGACGGCGTCGGCCACGCCGGGGCAGCCGCGCAGGGCCGTCTCGATCTCCCCCAGTTCGATGCGTACGCCGTGCAGCTTCACCTGCGAGTCGAGCCGACCCAGGAAGTCGACGGTGCCGTCGGGCCGCCACGCCGCCGCGTCCCCGGTGCGGTACAGCCGCGCCCCGGGCGGGCCGTACGGGTCCGGCACGAACCTCTCGGCGGTCAGCCCCGGCCGGCCCAGGTAGCCCCGGGCCAGCCCCGTCCCGCCGATGCACAGCTCGCCGGGCACGCCCAGCGGCACGGGGTCCAGCCGCTCGTCGAGGACGTACAGCCGCAGGTTCGGGTGCGGGGTGCCGAGCGGCACCCGGGACAGCCCGGCCAGGGCGTCGGTGGTGCACTGCCAGCTGCTCACGTCGACGGTGGCCTCGGCCGGGCCGTACGTGTTGTGCAGCTCGCAGCCGGGCAGCGCGGCCAGGAACGCCCGCGCCACGTCGACGCCGATCTCCTCGCCGCCCACCGCCACCGACCGCAGCGACCGGCAGCCGGCCAGCCCCTCGGCCAGCAGCGCCGGCAGCATCGACGGCACGAAGTGGACGGTGGTGACGCCCTCGCGGGCCATCAGCTCGCACAGGTACGCGGGGTCGCGGTGCCCGCCGGGGCGGGCCACCACGATCCGGGCGCCCGCCGACAGGGCCGCGTAGACCTCGCCCGGGGAGACGTCGAAGCCGATCTCGGTCTTCTGGAGCACGACGGCGTCGCCGTCCAGCCGGTAGACCTGCGCGCCGACGTGCCCGGTCCTGTTGACCAGGGCCCGGTGCGACAGCAGCGAGCCCTTGGGGCGGCCGGTGGAACCGGAGGTGTAGATGACGACGCTGCCGTTGTCGGGGTCGGTGAGCGGCTCCGGGTCGGTCGGCGGGCGGTCGGCCCAGGCGTCCGGCTCGTCGAGCAGCACCACCGTGGCGTCGACCGGCGGCAGTTGCGCCCGCAGCTCGGCGGTGGTGAGCAGCACCGGGGCCGCCGCGTCGGCCAGCATGAACGCCAACCGCTCCGCCGGGTACGACGGGTCCAGGGGCAGGTACACCCCACCCGCCTTGTGTACCGCCAGCATCCCCACGACCTGCTCCACCGACCGGTGCGCACACACCCCGACCAGCGCCTCCGGCCCCACCCCCAGCTCCCGCAGGTGGTGCGCCAACCGGTTCGCCCGGCCGTTGAGCTGCCCGTACGAGAACGACACGCCCTCGGCCGTGATCGCCACCGCGTCCGGCCGCCGCGCCGCCTGCGCCTCGAACGCCGCCGGCACGTACCCGCCGACCTCGACGGTCCGGCCCGGGGCGAACCGGGCGATCTCCTCGCGCTCCCCGGCCGGCAGGCGCGGCGCCGCCGCGTCCCCGTCCGGGTCGGTCACCATCGCCGTCAGCACCTCGCGGAACATCGCCCCGATCCGCACCAGGGCGGCCGGGTCGGCGGTCCGGCTGTCGCTGACCAGGCGGACGGTGCCGCCGCCCGCCCCGACCGACAGGCCGAACTCGGTGGCCCCGGGCCCGCCGACCTCGACGAGGTCCGTGCCGGCGCCCGGCGCCCCGGCCGCCGCGCCGCCGTCCTGCCGGGTCTCCACGTAGCCGAAGACGACGTCGATCGGCCGGGACCCGGCGTCGGCCAGCCGCGCCACGGCCGGCAGCGGGTAGCGCCGGTGCGGCCACAGCTCCACCTCGCGGTCGAAGACCGACCGCACCAGCTCCCGCCACGTCCCCGCCGAGCGGGCGTGCGGGAACGGCAGCACGTTGATGTACATCCCGTGCACCCGCTCCGCGCCCCGCACCTCCGGCCGCGCGTCGCACACCAGGCCCGTGTAGAAGGCGGACCCGCTGGTGAGCTGGCTCATCACCTTCAGGTGCGCGGCGTGCAGCACCGCCTTGACCGAGGTGTTGGTGTCGCTGGCGAGGCGTCGGAGCGCCGCGTCCAGGTCGTTGACGTCCACCGTGTACCGGCAGACCGCCGCCGCGCCGGACCGGTCGCCGAAGGCGTCCGGGAGGGTCAGCTTCGGCCGCCCGGTCACCACCGCCCGCCAGTGCTCGGCGGTCTCCGGCGAGCGCAGCGCCGCCAGCTCCCCGGCGACGTGGTCGGCGTACCGGACGGCGGGGGGCTCGTCCTGTTTCGGCGCCCCGCCGCGGCTGCGCCGGGCGTACTCGCCGAGCAGCTCGGCGAGCAGGGCGTTGAGGTCCCAGCCGCCGGTCACCAGGTGACTCACGGCGAGGGTCAGCCACCAGGCGCCGGCGTCGTCGGCGTGCGCGGCGACCCGCAGCAGCGCGGCGGCCGAGTCCAGGTCGAAGGGGGTACGCCGCTCGGCGGCCAGGTGCTCCTCGTGATCAGCGGCCGGGTGCACGGCGACCGGCACGGCGACGCTCGCGCGCACCAGCTGCATCGGCACCGAGTAGCCCGTCAGGTCGACCGAGGTGCGCAGCGTCTCGTGCCGGGCGACCAGCGCGTCGACCGTCGCCTGGAGCGCGCGGGCGTCGAACGGCCGCCCGTCGTCGACCCGGATCGACTGCACGATGTGGTACAGCGACCTCTCGGGGTCCTTCTGGATCTCCACGGCCATGCCGACCTGCGCCTGCGTCGCCGGGTACGCGTCGACCAGGCCGCCGGGCAGCCTGGCCCGGTCGGCGGCGTCGATCAGCGCGTACGGCTCGACGGGGCGAAAGGCCCCCTCCTTGGGGGTGTCGGCCTCGGCGAGCGCGGTGACCAGACGGCGGATCGTGCGGTGCGCGAAGATGTCCCGCACGGTGACGTCGTGGCCGGCCGCGCGCAGCGACCCGACCAGGGTCACCGCCGTCATCGAGTCACCGCCCAGGTCGAAGAAGCTCTCGGTCACGCTGACCCGGTCGAGGTCGAGCACCCAGGACCAGACGCCGGCCATCGCCGACTCCACCGGGCCGTTGGGCCGCTCGTAGCGGCCCCGGGCGTAGGACCGCGCGTCCGGCGCCGGCAGTTGCCGCCGGTCGACCTTGCCGTGCGGGTCCACGGGAACGGCGTCGATCGTGACGTACGCGGCCGGCACCGTCGCCTCGGGCAGCTCGGCCAGCAGCCGTTCGCGCAGCTCACCGGGGGTGGGCGCGGGCCCGCCGTCGGTGACGAGGTAGCCGACCAGGGTGCGCCGGCCGTCCTGCTCCCGGACCGCGGCGACCGCGTCGGTCACCCCGGGGCAGCCGCGCAGGGCCGTCTCGATCTCCCCCAGCTCGATGCGTACGCCGTGCAGCTTCACCTGCGAGTCGATGCGCCCCAGGAAGTCGACGGTCCCGTCGGGCCGCCACGCCGCCGCGTCCCCGGTGCGGTACAGCCGCGACCCGGGCGCGCCGTACGGGTCCGGCACGAACCGCTGCGCGGTCGTTCCCGGCGCCCCGAGGTAGCCCCGGGCCAGCGCAATCCCGCCGATGCACAGCTCGCCGCGCACCCCGACCGGCACCGGTTGCAGGTGCTCGTCGAGCACCCGGACGGTGAGGTTGGTGAACGGGGTGCCGAGCGGCACCCGGGACAGTCCGGCCAGGGCGTCGGTGGTGCAGAGCCAGCTCGTGACGTCGACCGTGGTCTCAGCCGGGCCGTACGTGTTGTGCAGCTCGCAGCCGGGCAGCGCGGCCAGGAACGCCCGCGCCACGTCGACGGCGATCTCCTCGCCGCCGACGGCCACCGACCGCAGCGACCGGCAGCCGCCGATCCCCTCGGCCAGCAGCGCGGACAGCATGCTCGGCACCAGCTCGACGGCGGTGACGCCCTCGCGGACGATCAGCTCCCGCAGGTACGCGGGGTCGCGGTGCCCACCGGGGCGGGCCACCACGATCCGGGCGCCCGCCGACAGGGCCGCGTAGACCTCGGCCGGGGAGACGTCGAAGCCGATCTCGGTCTTCTGGAGCAGCACCGCTTCTTCGTCGAGGCGGTTGATCCGCCGGCCGGCGTACGCGGAGCGGTTGACCAGCGCCCGGTGCGGCACGAGGACGCCCTTGGGCTGGCCGGTCGAGCCGGAGGTGTAGATGACGTAGCAGCCACTGTCGGCGTGGGTGACCGGCTCGGGGTCGGTGGCCGGCTGGCCCGCCCAGGCGTCCGGCTCGTCGAGCAGCACGGTGGCCGCCTCGGCCGCCGGGAGCTGACCGCGCAGCTCGGCGGTGGTGAGCAGCACCGGGGCCGCCGCGTCAGCCAGCATGAACGCCAGCCGCTCCGCCGGGTACGACGGATCCAACGGCAGGTACACCCCACCCGCCTTGTGCACCGCCAGCATCCCCACGACCTGCTCCACCGACCGGTGGGCGCACACCCCGACGAGGACCTCCGGCCCCACCCCCAGCTCCCGCAGGTGGTGCGCCAACCGGTTCGCCCGGGCGTTCAGGTCCCGGTAGCTGACGCGGGTGCCGTCGCAGGTGATCGCCACCGCGTCCGGCCGCCGCGCCGCCTGCGCCTCGAACGCCGCCGGGGCGTACCCGCCGACCTCGGCGGTGCCGCCGGACGACCAGCCCTCGACCTCGTCGCGTTCGGCCGCCGGAAGGCGGACGGCGACCGCGTCGCCCTCGGGGTCGGCCACCATCGCCGCCAGCACCTCGCGGAACATCGCCCCCACCCGGGCCAGCGCGGCGGGACCGAAGGCGTGGCTGTCGCCGACCAGGTCGAGGAAGCCGCCGGCGGCGGTCACCTGGAGGGCGAACTCGGTGCCGCCCTCCCCGGCGATGGCCTCGAAGTCGACGGACTCGTCGGCGACCGCCCCGGCCCGGCGGAATTCGGTGTAGTCGAAGACGACGTCGATCGGGCGGGACCCGGCGCCGGCCATCCGCTGCACCGCCGGCAGGGGGTACCGCCGGTGCGGCCACAGCTCCACCTCGCGGTCGAAGACCGACCGCACCAGCTCGCGCCACGTGCCGGCACCCCGGGCGTGCGCGAACGGCAGCACGTTGATGTACATGCCGTGCACCCGCTCGGCGCCCCGCACCTCGGGCCGCGCGTCGCACACCAGGCCCGTGTAGAACCGCCCCTGGTCGGTGAGCTGGCTCATCACCTTCAGGTGCGCGGCGTGCAGCACCGACTTGGGCGACACGTCGAGGGTCGACGCCAGCGCGCGCAGCTTCGGCTCCAGGTCCTGGTAGCTGACCCGGGTCCGCAGGCTCTCGCGCGGGCCGTCGGTGCGGCCCCAGCCGTCCGGCGTGGTGAAGCCGGCGTAGGTGTCGACGATGCCCCGCCAGTACGCCTCGTCCTCGCCGCCCTTGAGCGCGGCCAGTTCGGCGGCGACGAAGTCGGCGTACCGGACGGCGGTCGGCTCGGGCGACTCGGGCACCATGCCGGCGCTGCGCCGCTCGTAGCAGCCGATCAGCTCGACCAGGAGGGTGTTCAGGTCCCAGCCGCCGGTGACCAGGTGGCTGACGGCGACGGTGAGCCACCAGCCCCGCTCGTCGGTGCGGTGGGCGGCGACCCGCAGCAGCGGCGCCGGCTGGTCCAGCGCGAAGGGCCGGGCCCGTTCCGCGTCGACGTACGCCCGCAGCCGCGCCTCGACGTCGTCGCCGGTCAGCTCCGTCACCCGTACGTCGACGGGCGCCTCGGCGTGCACGAGCTGCAGCGGCACCGAGTAGCCGGTGAGGTCGAACGAGGTACGCAGCGTCTCGTGCCGGCCGACCACGTCCCGCACGGCGGCCCGCAGCGCGTCGACCGAGAACGGCCGGCCACTGTGCACCCGGAAGCAGCGCACGATGTGGTACAGCGACTTGCCGGGGTCCTTCTGGATCTCCACGGCCATGCCGACCTGCGCCTGCACGGCCGGGTAGGCGTCCACGAGGCCGGCGGGCAGCGCGGCCCGGTCGGCGGCGGTCAACAGGGAGAAGGGCGCGACGGCCTGGAAGGCCGGGGCCGCCGGGGCGGCGTCCTTGGCGGAGAGGTGCCCGGCCAGGGCGGCGACCGTGCGGTGCACGAAGACGTCCCGGACGGCCACCCCGAAGCCGGCCGCCCGCAGCGCGCCGACCAGGGCGACCGCGCGCAGCGAGTCGCCGCCGAGGTCGAAGAAGCTCTCCCGGGTGCTGACCTGTTCGAGGTTGAGCACCTGGCCCCAGATCCCGGCGAGCCGGCTCTCCAGCTCGGTCTCCGGTGCGACGTGTGCCCGCTCGACGGGCACCGCCGCCTCCCAGAGGGCGGCGCGGTCGACCTTGCCGTTGGCGTTGAGCGGGATCGCCTCCACGGCGACGAACTCGGCCGGGATCATGTACTCCGGCAGGTGCTCCGCGCACCGCTGCCGGATCCGGTCCAGCAGGCCCGGCGTCGCCGGCGCGGCCGGGCGGTAGAACGCCACCAGCCGGGCGTCGCCCTCGGCGGCCGATCCGGAGACCAGGGCGACCGCGTCGGCCACGCCGTCGGTGCCCTCCAGGACCGTCTCGATCTCGCCGAGTTCGATCCGGTAGCCGCGGATCTTCACCTGGTGGTCGACCCGCCCGACGAACTCCACCGCCCCGTCGGGCAACCGCCGCACCAGGTCCCCGGTGCGGTACATCCGCGCCCCGGCCATGGTTCCAACGGCGGCCGCGGTTCCGGCTCCGGCGGCTGCTGCGGTTCCAGCTGCGGCTGCGGCTGCGGTTCCGGATGCAGCGGCGAACGGGTCGGGCAGGAACCGCTCGGCCGTGAGTGCCGGCTGACCCGCATAACCACGGGCCACGCCCACGCCACCCACGTACAGCTCACCGACCACACCCACCGGCGACAACTGCAGGTCCCCGTTGAGCACGTACATCGTCATGCCCGGCAGAGCACGGCCGATCGGCACCACCGGACCCGCCTGCTCCACGTCCACCGGGAAGATGCACGTGCCGACACTCGCCTCGGTCGGCCCGTACTCGTTGACCAGACCGCCCGCACCCAACAACCCCAACCACCGGTTCGCCAACGCCGCAGGCAACGCCTCACCCGCGACCACCACCACCGGCGCCAACGACGCCAACGCCTCATCCGACAACTGCCGACCAAGAATCTCCAGATGACCCGGCGTCAACTTCAAGAAACTGAACGGCCCCGACGACGCCAACACCGCACCCAACTCGGCCAGATCCACATCCTGACCCACCATCACCACACGCTGACCCGCCACCAACGGCGCCCACAAATTCGGCACCTGCAAGTCGAACGCCACCGACGAGAACACCGCACAACCACCCGCACCACGCGACGCCAACTCACCCGCCGCCCACCGCACATGATTCGCCAACCCCCGGTGCGACACCTGCACACCCTTCGGCCGACCCGTCGACCCCGACGTGAAAATCACATACGCCAACTCGTCGAGGTCGATCGGCCCGGGCAGGGCCGCCCGCAGGTCACCGTCGGCCGTGGCCTCCTCGGCGCCGTCGTCCACGATCTCGTCCACCCGGAGCACGTCGACCCCGGCACCGGCGAACCGGTCCGCGTACCGCTGCGAGGTGATCGCGACCCGCGCACCCGCGTCGGCGAGCATCGCGGCGATGCGGCCCGGCGGGTACGACGGATCCACCGGCACGAACGCCGCACCCGCCTTCCACACCCCCAGCATCGACGCCACCAACTCCACACCCCGGTCCAGCAGCACACCCACCACCGCACCGGCACCCACACCCCGGCCGACCAGGCGCCGCCCGATCACGGCGGCGCGGGCGTCCAGGCCCGCGAAGTCGACCGACCGACCGTCCGGCTCGGACACGGCCTCCGCCGACGGCGCTTCGGCCGCCCGCGCCTCGAACTCGGCGAGGACCGAATGCGACACCGGCGCCACCGCCGACGCCCCGTCGGCCAGCACCACTGACGCCTCACCCGGAGGCAGGCACACCACCGACGCGTCACCGTCCACGTCGGCGACCATGGCCTCCAGCACCGCCCGGTACATGCCACCGAGCCGCAGGACGTTGGGGTAGCTGACCTGGTGCGGCCGGGCCAGGATGTTGAGCACGCCGCCGAGGGTGGAGACGTGCAGGCCGAACTCGCCGCTGGCCTCGTAGATGGCGTCCTCGAAGTCGACCCGCTCGGTGTCGACCTGCTCGAAGTCGAGGTAGTTGAAGAGGATCTCGATCGGCCGACGCCCGTCGCCCAGGCGCTGCACGGCCGGCAGCGGGTAGCGGCGGTGCGGCCACAGCTCCAGTTCCCCGGCGAAGGTGTTGCGGATCAGCTCCCGCCAGGTACGCGCGCCCGCGTCGTGCACGAACGGCAGCGTGTTCAGGTGCATCCCGTAGACCCGGTCGGCGCCGGTCACCTCGGGCCGGCCGTGGCTGACCAGTCCGCTGGTGAACACGGGCTCGGCGGTGAGCTGGCTCATCACCTTCAGGTGCGCGGCCAGCAGCACGCTCTTCAGCGACGTGTCGGTACGGCTGGCCAGCTCGCGCAGGTCGTCCATCAGGTCGTGCAGGGGGACGCGGGTGCCGCACTCGTACTCCGGGACCGACTCGTCCTCGCCCCAGCCGGCGGGCAGCTCGAAGACCGGGCGGGCGACGACGTCCTGCCAGTAGTCGCGGTCCTCGGCCGACGCCAGCGCCTCGATCTCGCCGGCGACGAAGTCGGCGTATCGGACCGGGGGTGCCTCGAACGCCGCCGGTGCGCCGGTGTCGCGCAGGCTGCGGTAGTTGTCGAGGATCTCCATGAGCAGCGAGTGGTGGCTCCAGCCCTCGAGGATGCCGTGCGACATGGTCAGCACGAACCACCACGTGTCGTTGCGGCCGGCCGCCCCGGCGATGCGCATCTGCGGGACCTGGTCGGGGGTGAACGGCCGGGACCGCTCGGCGGCCAGGTACGCCCGCAGCCGGCTCTCGGCCTCCTCGTCGGTGCCGTCGCGCAGGTCGAGCAGCGTGACGTCGACGGGCACCTCGGCGTGCACGAGCTGCATCGGCACCGAGAAGCCGGTCAGGTCGAACGACGTACGCAGGATCTCGTGCCGGTCCACGACGGTCCGCACGGCCCGGCGCAGCGCGTCGCCGTCGAAGGCGTGCTCGTCGCGGATCGGGAACGCCGACACGTTGTGGTAGGTGCGCCGCTCCGAGTCGGAGAGGGTCACCACCAGCATGGCGAGCTGCACCTGCGCGCACGGGTACGCGTCGGCGAGCCCGGCGGGCAGCGTGGCCCGGTCGGCGTCGTCGAGCAGGCTGAACGGGGTGACGGCCCGGAAGGCGGGCGCCGCCTCCTGGTCGTCCCCGCCGGCGAGGTGCGCGGCCAGGGCGGCGACGGTGCGGTGCACGAAGACGTCGCGCACCGAGACCGGGTGCCCGGCGCCGCGCAGCGCGCCCACGAGCGCGATGGCGCTGATGGAGTGCCCGCCGAGGTCGAAGAAGCTGTCCCGGGTGCTGACCTGTTCCAACTGGAGCACCTGGCCCCAGATCTCCGCCAGCCGCTCCTCCAGCTCGGTCGCCGGGGCGACGTGCTGCCGCTGCGCGGGCACCGCGGTGTCCCACAGGGCGGCCCGGTCGACCTTGCCGTTGGCGTTGAGCGGGATCGCCTCCACGGCGACGAACTCGGCCGGGACCATGTACTCCGGCAGGTGCTCCGCGCACCGCTGCCGGATCCGGTCCGCCAGCTCCGTGGCCGGCGCGGCCGGCCGGTAGAACACCACGAGCCGGTCCGACTCGCCGACCAGGGCGACCGCGTCGCCGACGCCGTCGGTGCCCTCGACGACCGCTTCGATCTCGCCGAGTTCGATCCGGTAGCCGCGGATCTTCACCTGGTGGTCGACCCGCCCGACGAACTCCACCGCCCCGTCGGGCAACCGCCGCACCAGGTCCCCGGTGCGGTACATCCGCGCCCCGGCCGCGGTTCCGGGCTCGTTGCCGGCTCCGGCTGCGGCGAACGGGTCGGGCACGAACCGCTCGGCCGTCAGCGCCGGCTGACCCGCGTAGCCCCGGGCCACACCCACACCGCCCACGTACAGCTCGCCGACCACACCCACCGGGGCAAGGTGCAGGTCCCGGTTGAGCACGTACATCGTCATGCCCGGCAGAGCACGGCCGATCGGCACCACCGGACCCGCCTGCTCCACGTCCACCGGGAAGATGCACGTGCCCACACTCGCCTCGGTCGGCCCGTACTCGTTGACCAGACCGCCCGCACCCAACAACCCCAACCACCGGTTCGCCAACGCCGCAGGCAACGCCTCACCCGCGACCACCACCACCGCCGCCAACGACGCCAACGCCTCATCCGACAACTGCCGACCAAGAATCTCCAGATGACCCGGCGTCAACTTCAAGAAACTGAACGGCCCCGACGACGCCAACACCGCACCCAACTCGGCCAGATCCACATCCTGACCCACCATCACCACACGCTGACCCGCCACCAACGGCGCCCACAAATTCGGCACCTGCAAGTCGAACGCCACCGACGAGAACACCGCACAACCACCCGCACCACGCGACGCCAACTCACCCGCCGCCCACCGCACATGATTCGCCAACCCCCGGTGCGACACCTGCACACCCTTCGGCCGACCCGTCGACCCCGACGTGAAAATCACATACGCCAACTCGTCGAGACCCGTGGCGCGCACCGGCAGGGGAACGTCCGTCTCCCCGATGTCCTCGACGCGCACGACCTCCACGTCGACCGGGGCGAACCGGTCGGCGTACCGCTGCGAGGTGATCGCGACCCGGGCGCCCGCGTCGGCGAGCATGGCCGCGATGCGGCCCGGCGGGTACGACGGATCCACCGGCACGAACGCCGCACCCGCCTTCCACACCCCCAGCATCGACGCCACCAACTCGACGCCCCGGTCCAGCAGCACACCCACCACCGCACCGGCACCCACACCCCGGGCGGCCAACCAGCGGGCGACCTGCCCGGCCCGGGCGTCCAGCCCCGCGAAGTCGATCCCCGCGCCGCCCGGCACCGACACCGCCTCCGCCGACGGCGTCTCCGCCGCCCGCGCCTCGAACTCGGCCAGCACCGAACGCGACAACGGCGCCACCGCCGACGCCCCGTCGGCCAGCACCACCGACACCTCACCCGGAGGCAGGCACACCACCGACGCGTCACCGTCCACGTCGGCCACCATGGCCTCCAGCACCGCCCGGTACATGCCACCGAGGCGGGCGACCTGCGGCACGCCGAGGTGGCGCAGGTTGGCCTCCAGCGTGAGGAAGCCGAGCCGGCTGATCACGCCGAGCGGGAACTCGTTGGGGCTGTCGTCGATCGAGTCGGCGTAGTCGATCTCGTCGGTGTCGATCTGGTGGAAGTCGTGGAAGCTGAACCGGACGTCCAGCATCCGGCCGCCGTCGCCGACCTCCCGCTGGAGCACCGGCAGCGGGTACCGGCGGTGCGGCCACAGCTCCAGCTCCCCGGCGAACGTCCGCCCGATCAGCTCCCGCCAGGTCCGCGCGCCCGCGTCGTGCACGAACGGCACCGTGTTCAGGTGCATGCCGTAGACGCGGTCGGCGCCGGCGACCTCGGGGCGGATGTTGGACACCAGCCCGGTGAAGAACGACCCCGACCCGGTGAGCTGGCTCATCACCTTCAGGTGCGCGGCCAGCATCACCGACTTGAACGGCACGCCGGTCTGGCGGGCCAGCGCCCGCAGGCCCGGCTCCAGGTCGTGCAGCGGCACCCAGTGGTCGTACTGGGCGCCGTCGGCGGCGGTCGGGTCGCCCCAGCCCTCGGGCAGCACGAACCGGTCCCGGCCGGCGACCCGGTCGTGCCAGAAGGCGCGGTCCGTCCCCTCGCCGGTGGAGCGCAGCTCGGCGGCGACGGCGTCGGCGAAGCGCACCGGCGGCGCCGGGCGCGGTTCGACCGGCAGCCCGTCGCGGATCCGGTGGTACGCGCCGACCAGCTCCATCATCAGCGAGTGGTAGCTCCAGCCGTCCATGATCGGGTGGCACTCGGTGAGGGTGAGCCACCAGCTCCCGTCGGCGCAGACGCGCGCGTGCAGCCGGAACAGCGCCGGCTCGCCGAGGTCGAACATGTCGGCCCGCTCGGCGGCGATGAAGTCGCGCAGCTCCCGCTCCAGGCCGGCCCGGTCGGCGGCCTGCGCCCGGTCCATGCCGACCCGCATCTCGGCGGTGGCGTGCACGAGCTGCATCGGCACCGAGTAGCCGGTCAGGTCGAACGAGGTGCGCAGCACCTCGTGCCGCCGCACCAGCAGCGCGGCGGCCTCCCGGAACGCGTCGAGCGAGAACTCGCCGGCGTCGGGGATGCGGTAGGTGGTGGCGTTGAGGTAGTGGTTGTGCTCGTCGGCGAGCATCTCGGCGAGCATGCCGAGCTGCACCTGCGTGCAGGGGTACGCGTCGACGACGCCGTCGGGCAGCGCGGCCCGGTCGGCCTCGGAGATCAGCGCGAACGGCTCGGCGGCCGGCTCCGGCGCGGCCGGCGCGGGGCGTCCGGTGAGGAACTCCGCCAGCTCGGCGATGCTGCGGCGCTCGAAGAGGTCGCGCACCTGCACGTCGAAGCCGGCGGCCCGGATGGCGGCGGCGAGCGCCACGGCGCGGATCGAGTCGCCGCCGACGTCGAAGAAGCCGTCCTCGACGCCGACCCGCTCCAGGCCGAGCAGTTCGGCCCAGATCGCGGCGAGCCGCGCCTCCACCTCCGTACGCGGCGCCAGGTAGGGCCGGTCGGTGGCGGTGACGGCCCGGTCGGGTGCGGGCAGCGCCCGCTTGTCGAGCTTGCCGTTGACGGTCAGCGGCAGCCGGGCCAGCGGGACGAACGCCGACGGGATCATGTACTCGGGCAGGGTGCGGGCCAGCGCCGCGCGCACCTGCCCCGGCCGGGGCAGCTCCGCCTGCTCGTCGACGACCGAGTACGCCACCAGCCGCCGGTCGCCGGGGGTGTCCTCGCGGACGACGACCACGGCCTCGCGCACCCCGGGCAGGGCCGAGATGGCGGCCTCGATCTCGCCCAGCTCGACCCGGTAGCCCCGGATCTTCACCTGGTCGTCGATGCGGCCGACGAACTCCAGGCTGCCGTCGGCGCGCCGGCGGGCCAGGTCGCCGCTGCGGTAGAGGCGGGCGCCGGGCGGGCCGAACGGGTCGGGCACGAACCGCTGGGCGGTCAGCTCGGGCCGGTTCAGGTAGCCCCGGGCCACGCCGGGCCCGCCGACGTGGATCTCGCCGGTGACGCCGACCGGGACCGGGTTGCCGTACGGATCGAGCAGGTGGATGCTCAGGTCGGCCAGCGGGACGCCGACCGGGTTGGCGGTGCCGGTCAGGTCGTCGGGGCGCACCTCGTAGTAGGTGGCGTGCACGGTGATCTCGGTGATCCCGTAGAGGTTCAGCAGCCGGGGCGCGGCCAGCCCGCGCCGGGCCACCCAGGGGCCGAGGTCGCCGTACTCCAGCTTCTCCCCGGCGAAGATGACCGCGCGCAGCGCGAGCCGGTCGACGCGGGGGTCGCCGTCGCGGGCCAGCCCCACCAGGCCGCGGAAGGCCGTCGGGGTCTGGTTGAGCACGGTGACCTGCTCCTCGACCAGCAGGTCGAGCAGGTCGCCGGGGGAACGGGTGACCTCGCGGGGCACGACCACCAGCCGGCCGCCGTGCAGCAGCGCGCCCCACAGCTCCCACACCGACACGTCGAAGGCGTACGAGTGGAACAGCGGCCACACGTCGGCGGGGCCGAAGTTCAGGTCGTCCTGCGCCACGGTCGTCAGGCGCAGCACGTTGGCGTGGGTCAGGTACACGCCCTTGGGGCGGCCGGTCGACCCGGAGGTGTAGATGACGTAGATCAGGTTTTCGGGGTCGACGGCGACGCCCGGGTCGGTGCCGGGGCGCCCGGCGATCTCCCCGGCGTGCCCGGGGTCGTCCAGCACCACCACGATGCCGTCGAAGTCGGCGAACCGCGCCCGGTGGGCCTCGGTGGTCACCACGATCCGCGCCGCGGCATCGGTCAGCATGAAGTCGAGCCGGTCGGCGGGGACGCCGGGCTCCACCGGCAGGTACGCCGACCCGGACTTCAGCACGCCCAGCAGGGTGGAGACCAGCTCCGCGCGGCGGTCCAGGCAGACCGCCACCAGCCGCTCCGGGCCGGCGCCGAGGGCCCGCAGGTGGTGCGCCAGCCGGTTCGCGGTGGCGTCCAGTTCGGCGTACGTCCAGCGTCGCGCGCCGTCCACGACGGCGGTCGCGTCGGCGTGGGCGGCGGCGGTGGCGGCGAAGACGCCGTGCACCGTGCCGGTCACCGGCGCGGCGGGGCGGGCCGGGGCGGGGGTCGCCGCCGCGAGCTCGGCGTCGTCGAGGATGCGCAGCTCGGAGATCCGGGCGTGCGGGTCGGCCCCGACGTGCTCCAGCAGCCGGCCGAGGTGGTCGGCCATCCGCCGCACGGTGGCGCCGTCGAACAGCGCGGTCGCGTACTCCAGGTGCCCGCGCAGGCGGCCGTCGGCGCCCTCGACGACGTGCAGTTGCAGGTCGACCTTGGCGACCCGGGTGGGTAGCCAGAGCGTCTCGGCGGCGAGGCCCGCCGGCCAGGCGCCGCCGGGAGCGTCGTCGCCCAGGGTGAAGGCGACCTGGTAGAGCGGGGTGCGGGACAGGTCCCGTTCCGGTTCGAACTCGTCGACCAGCAGCGCGAACGGCACGTCGGCGTGGGCGAAGGCGTCGCGCACCGTGGCGCGGGTGCCGCGCAGCAGGTCGGCGAAGGTGGGGTCCCCCGTCCAACTGCCCCGCAGGACGAGGTTGTCGATCCCGTACCCGACCAGGTTGCGCAGCTCGGCGCGGTCGCGCACGGACGTCACGCTGCCCACGGGGATGTCGGTCCGGCCGGTGTGGCGCGACAGCAGCGCCTGGAAGGCGGTGAGCAGGGTGACGAAGAGGGTGGTCTCCGCGCCGCGGGCGATCTCGCGCAGCGCGGCGGAGAGGTCGGCGGAGAGCGCGAACGGGACCGACGCGCCCCGCCAGTCGCGCACGCGGGGCCGGGGCCGGTCGGCGGGCAGCTCCAGCGGGGCGATGCCGGCGAGGCGGTCGCGCCAGTGCTCCAGGTGCCGCTCCAGCGGCTCGCCGCGCAGCCGGTCGCGCTGCCACGCGGCGAAGTCGGCGAACTGCACGGCCGGCGGCGTCAGCGGCGAGGACTCGCCCCGGACGTACGCGCCGTACAGCTCGGCCAGGTCGCCGAGGAGCACCGCCGTGGAGGGCGCGTCGCAGGCGATGTGGTGGAGCACCAGCACCAGCAGGTGCTCGGCCTCGTCCAGGCGCAGCAGCGTCGCCCGTACCGGCCACTCGGTGGCCAGGTCGAAGCCGGTGGCGGTCAGCTCGGCCGTCGCCTCGGCGACCCGGTCGTCGCGCTCGCACCCGGCCACCCCGGAGAGGTCGACCAGCGGCAGCTCCTGCGGGCGGGGCTCGTCGACGACCTGCACCGGCGTCAGGTCGGCCATCGCGTACCGGGTGCGCAGGATCTCGTGCCGGGCGATCAGGGCGTCCCACGCCCGGGCCAGCGCGGCCCGGTCCAGCGGGCCGCGCAGCCGCAGCGCCGAGGAGACCAGGTACTCCGGGCTGGTGGGGTCCAGCCGGTTGAGGAACCACATCTGCTGCTGGCCGAAGGAGAGCGGGAGGTCGCCCGAGCGGTCGACGGTCGGGATCCCGGCGCGCCGACCGGCGGCCCGGCCCGCCAGCCGGCGTTGGACGAGCGACTCGCGCAGGTTGGGCTGGTTCGCGGTCGAGGTCATGCCTGGTGCTCCTTGGTCTGCCGCAGGTCTTCGGTCAGGTCGGCGTCGGACAGCGCGTCCACCTCGGCCCGGATGAGGTCCTCCACCGCGCCCGCCATCGCCTCGACGGTCGGGTGCTCGAAGACGAGCCGGAGCGACACGTCGAGGTCGAACTCCTCCTGGAGGCCGGCGACCAGCCGGCCCGCCAGCACGGAGTGCCCGCCCATGGCGAAGAAGTTGTGCCGTACGCCGACGGGCACGCCCAGCAGGTCGCTCCAGATCGCGCAGAGGCGTTCCTCGACGACCGTGCGCGGCGCGACGAGGCCGTCCTCGGTGCCGGCGGCGCCGGTCGACACGGCGTCGGAGAGCAGGTTGAGCAGGGCGGCGCGGTCCACCTTGCCGTTGGCGTTGAGCGGGATCTCGGCCACCGGCACGAGCAGGCTCGGCGTCATGTAGTCGGGCAGCAGCCGGGCGCAGTGCGCGGCCAGGTCGGGCGCCTCGCCCCGGTGGAAGGCGACCAGCCGCTCCTCGTGGACGACGACCGCGCACCGGGTCACCCCGGGGTGTTCCTCGACGACGGCGCGGATCTCGCCGAGTTCGATGCGGTAGCCGCGCACCTTCACCTGGTCGTCGGCCCGGCCGACGAAGTCCATCACCCCGTCGGGGCGCATCCGGACCAGGTCCCCGCTGCGGTACAGCCGGCTGCCCGGCGGCCCGTACGGGTCGGGCACGAACCTCTCCGCGGTGAGGTCCGGCCGGCCGGCGTACCCGGTGGCCAGGCACTCCCCGCCGATGTACAGCTCGCCGACGACCCCGAGCGGCAGCAGCCGCAGCGCGTCGTCGAGCACCCGGACGGTGGTGTTCGCCATCGCCCGGCCGATCGGCACGATGTCGGTGGTCTGCGGCGTCTCGACCGGGTGGGCCGTCATGATGACGGTGGTCTCGGTCGGCCCGTAGCTGTTGGTGAGGCCACCCGGCCCGAGCCGGTCCAGCCACCGGTTGGCGGTCTCCTTGCGCAGCGCCGCGCCGGCCGTCCAGATCAGGCCGGAGAGCTGACCCGCCTGCTCGTCGTCGAGCTGCTCGGTGAGCAGTTCCAGGTGCGGCGGGGTCATGATGAACCGGTCGAACGGGCCGGCCTTGACGAGCAGGGCGCCCAGTTCGGCGATGTCGAGGGCGGCGGGCAGCAGGGTCACCGCCTGACCCGAGACCAGCGGGCTGAACAGGTTGGGAATGGACAGGTCGAAGGCGATGGTGGTGAACAGCGGCGCGCCGTCGCCCCGTCCCCCGCGCGCGCCCCGGTCGCCCAGGGCCTCGGTCTCGACGGCGCAGGCGAGGAAGTTGGACACCGCCCGGTGCGGCAGCGCCACGCCCTTGGGGCGGCCGGTCGAGCCGGAGGTGAACAGCACGTAGGCCGTCTCCTCCGGGTCGGTGTCCCGGCCCGGCCGGTGGGTGGGGCCGGCGCAGACCATCAGCCGGTGGGTGTCCACGTGCAGGGTCGGCACGGTGAACCTGGGCGCGTACGCCGCCTGGGTGACGCCCAGCTCCACGCCGGCGGTGGCGAGCATGTGCCCGATCCGCTCGGCGGGGTACGACGGGTCGAGCGGGAGCACGGCCGCGCCCGCCTTCCAGGCGCCGAGGATCGCCGCGACCAGGTCGACGCCCCGGTCCAGCAGCACCGCCACCACCGCGCCCCGGGCGACGCCCGAGCGCCGCAGGTGGTGGGCGAACTGGTTGGCCCGGTCGTCCAACGTCGCGTAGGTGGTGGTGAGGTCGCCGTGCCGCAGCGCCACCGCGTCCGGCGTCCGGCGTCGCTGGGCCTCGAAGAGGTCGCAGACGGTCGCGGCGGAGCGGGACACGGTGGGCCCGTGCACCTCGTGCAGGAGCAGGTGGCGCTCGCCCGGCGAGAGCAGGTCGAGGTCGTCGAGCGGGGTGCCCGGCTCGGCCACCGCCGCGGCGAGCAGCCGGACGAAGTGCTCGGCCATCCGCCGCACGGTCGACTCGTCGAACAGGGCGGTGGCGTACTCCAGGCTGCCGGCCAGGGTGCCGTCGGGGCGGGGCCAGACGTGCATCGTGAGGTCGGTCTTGGCGATCCGGGCCGCCCGGCGCAGGGCGTCCAGCAGGGCCTCGTCGTCGGTCGACTGGCCGGTGATGCCGCCCTCCTGGGCGTTGAGCATCACCTGGTAGAGCGGGGTGCGGGAGAGGTCGCGGACGTCGACGAGGTCGTCGACCACCCGCTCGAAGGGCAGGTCCTGGTGGGCGAGGGCGGCCAGGGTCCGGGACCGCACGGCCCGCAGGGCCGCCTCGAACGGGGCTGCCGGGTCCAGGGTGCAGCGCACCACCACGGGGTTGAGGAAGACCCCGGCGATCTGTTCCGCCTCGGCGGGGCGTCGACCGGAGGTGGGCGCGCCGACGGCGACGTCCCACTGCCCGCTGTAGCGGGCCAGCAGCGTGGCGAAGCCCGCCAGCATGGTCATGAACGGGGTCGCCGAGCAGCGCCGGCCCAGCGCGGTCAGCTTCTCCGCGAGCTGCGCCGGCACCTCGAACTCGACGTGCGCCCCGCGCGGGTCGCGCTCGGCCGGCCGGGGCCGGTCCAGCGGGAGGGTCAGCTCGGGCACCCCCGCCAGGTGTTCGCGCCAGAAGCCGAGCTCCCGCTCGACCCGGTCGTCGGTGAGGTACCCGCGCTGCCAGGCCGCGTAGTCGGCGTAGTGCACCGTCAGCTCCGGCAGGTCGGGCTCCCGGCCGGCGGCGCCGGCCGCGCAGAGTTCCCGCAGGTCCCGCTCCAGGACCCCGGCGGTGGTCGCGTCGGAGGCGATGTGGTGCAGCGCCACCAGCAGCAGGTGGTCCGCCCCGGCCGAGGTGACCAGGGTGGCCCGCCACAGCGGCCCGGTGCGCAGGTCGAAGCCCCGGCCGAGCTGCGCGTCGACGAGGTCGACGAGCGGGACCTCGGCGGCGTCACGGATCGTGAGGTCGACGGGGCCGGGCGGGTCGATCCGCTGGTGCGGCTCGCCGTCGTGGGTCAGGTAGCGGGTGCGCAGCGCCTCGTGCCGGGCCTCGAGCGCGGTCAGCGCCGCCCGTACGGTGTCGGGGGTCAGCGAGCCGGGCAGGCGCAGGTAGAGCGGCACCACCCACTCGGGGCTGCCCGGGTGCAGCTGGTCCAGCAGCCACAGCCGCCGCTGGGCCGGGGAGAGCGGCAGCGCGCCGGTGCGGGGCACCGGGACCACCGCCGGCGTCGCGGGGTCGCCGTCGGTCAGCAGGGCGGCCTGCGCCTCGACGGTGCTCGCGGCGAGCAGCTCCCGCAGCTCGATGCGCACGCCGGACTCGGCGGCGAGGCGGCTGGCGAGGCGGACGGTCACCAGCGACGACCCGCCGAGCTGGAAGAGGTCGTCGTGCACCCCCACCCGGTCGACGTCGAGCAGCTCCTGCCAGAGCCGGGCGACCAGGCGCTCGGCGTCGGTGCGCGGGGCCAGGTAGGCCGTGCGGTCGGTGGTCTCGACGGGCGGCAGCGCGGCCCGGTCGACCTTCCCGCCGGTGGTCAGCGGGAACTCCGCCACCGGGACGAACACGGCCGGCACCAGGGCGTCGGGCAGCCGGTCGGTCAGGAAGGCCCGCAGCTCCGGGCTGCTCAGGGGGCGCCGGCTGGCGACGTACGCGGCCAGCCGGGGGCTGCCGCCGGGCTCGGCGAAGCCGACAACGACCGCCCGCCGGACGTCGGGGTGGGCGGCCAGCGCGGCCTCCACCTCGCCCGGCTCGATGCGTACCCCATTGATCTTGAGCTGGTCGTCGGCGCGGCCGACGAACTCCAGGCTCCGGTCCGAGCGCCACCGGACCTGGTCGCCGGTGCGGTAGAGCCGCGCGCCGGGCGGCCCGTACTCGTCCGGAACGAACCGCTCCGCGGTCAGGTCGGGCCGGTTGAGGTACCCGCGGCCGAGCCCGGCCCCGCCCACGTAGAGGTCGCCGACCACGCCGATCGGCACCGGCCGCCGGTTGGCGTCCAGCACCTGGAGGCGGAGGTTGTCCAGCGGCCGGCCGATCGGCACCGGCCCGGTGCGCTGGGCGAGGTCGACCTGCTGGGCGGTCACGTCGATGGCGCACTCGGTCGGGCCGTAGGTGTTCCAGACCCGGGTCCCGGGCGCCACCGCCAGCCGCTGGCACAGCTCGGCGTGCAGCGGCTCGCCGGCGGAGAAGACCAGCCGCAGCGTGGTGCACCTCGGCCAGTCCGGCTCCTCCGTCACCAGTTGCAGCACCGAGGGCACGCCCTGGAGCACGGTCGCCCCGGACCGGACGACCGCCGCCACCAGCGCCGCCGGGTCGCGTTCGGCGCCGTCCGGCGCGAGCGCCACCGTCGCCCCGCAGATCAGCGGGGCGAAGAACTCCCAGCCGGCCGCGTCGAAGCTCACCGCGGTCTTCTGCAACACCCGGTCCGCCGGCGACAGGCCGTGCTGCCGGACCGTCCAGGCCACCCGGTTGCCGATGGCCCCGTGGGTGACGACCACGCCCTTGGGACGGCCGGTCGACCCGGAGGTGTAGATGACGTACGCCGCGTTGTCGGGGTCGATGCGGATTGCCGGCGCGGTGTCCGGTCCGGCCGCGATCCGCGCCCGGTCGGCGTCCAGGCAGACCACGTGGGACGGCCCGGCCAGGGCGCCGTCGCGCAGGTCGGTCTGGGTGAGCACGACGTCCACCCCGGTGTCGGCGACGATCCACCGTCGCCGGTCCACCGGGTGCGCCGGGTCCAGCGGCAGGTACGCGCCGCCGGCCCGCCACACCCCGAGCAGGGCGACCACGAGGTCGACTCCCCGGCGCAGGTACACGCCGACCGTCGACTCCGGACCGACGCCCAGCCCGACCAGGTGCTGGGCGAGCTGGTTGGCGCGCCGGTCGAGTTCGGCGTAGCCGACCCGTACGTCGCCGGCGAGCACCGCGGTCGCGTCGGGCGTCGCCGCGGCCTGGCGGGCGATCAGGTCCGGCAGGACGACGGGGTCGACCGTGCCCGCTCCGGCGGCCGGCAGGGTGGACAGAGGGGTGCTCATCGGGGTGCTCCTCCGGGGTGGGGGGTCGATCGCGGACGGCCGGGGGTCACGCCTGCCGTGGGCCTGTCAGACGGACGCGCCGTCCATGCGCAGGCGCAGGCTCTTCGGCCGCATGTCGGTCCAGAGCTCGTTGATCCGGCTGAGGCACTCGTCCCGGGTGCCCTCGGTGCCCTCGGCCCGCCAGCCGGCCGGCAGCGCCCGGTCGCTCCACCAGATCGAGTACTGCTCCTCGTCGTTGAGCACCACCAGGTAGCTGCGGTCGTCGTCGCTCATGTTCTCTCCCTCGTGGGTCGCGCGGTCGCCACGGCGGCGGCCGGTACGGGTGTGAAGTCCTCGATCCGCACGCCGAGGCCCCGCTGGGCCGCCGTGCGGCGGACGTGTTCGGCCAGCGCGATGTCCAGCACGCCCAACCCGAACGGCGAGACCACCACCGGTCCGTCGCCCGGGGGCAGCGCCGCACCGCCGGCCAGCCGGCCGATGGTGGTGTGGATGAAGTCCCGGCCCCCGGTGAGCTGCTCGGCCAGGTGCAGCGAGGTCCGCTCGCGGCACACGTGGTCGGGGTCGTCGACGACGTTGCGGGCCGACAGGATCGCCTCGGGGTGCAGGTCCCGCAGCGACAGGTGCAGGACCACGCTCCCCGGCTGGCAGGCGGTCAGCTCCAGGTGCGGTTCGCTGGCGGTGGTGGCGATCGAGACCAGCCGGTGGGCGGCCAGGGCCTGCTCGGCGCTCGCCGCCACGCTGATCGTCGTGGCCGGCAGCAGGGCCGCCGCGCGGGCGGCGAACGCCTCGGCCCGGCGCGGGTCGGTGTCGTGCAGCACCAGCGAGGCCGGCGGGGTCAGGGCCACCGTCAGGAAGCGCAGCACCTGCTCGTTGATCAGCCCGCAGCCGATCAGCGCCAGGCCGTCCGGGCGGCGCTCGGCGGTCAGCAGTTGCGCGGCGAGGGCCGCGCCGGCCGCGGTGCGCCGGGCGGAGACGACCGATCCCTCGATCACCGCCTCGGGCTGGCCGGTCTCCAGCGAGTTCAGCACGATGGCGGCGCTGGCGCGGTCCAGGCCCCGCTCGATGTTGGCCGGGAACGAGGAGATCCACTTCATGCCGGCGGCCGGCGGATCGGAGCCCAGGTACGCGGGCAGGCCGATGATGCGGTTGCGGGCGGCGTCGGGGAAGCGCAGGAAGACCGAGTGCGGCACGCTGGTGCGGCCCTGCTCGTGCAGGAGGTACGCCTGCCGGACGAGGTCGATGACCCGGGCCTCGTCGCCGTCGAGCACGTCCCGGACCACGGCATGGCCGATGATCAGCATTTTTCGCCCTTCCACAGGTGGCTGACCTCGCCGAACTGTTCGGTCACCCAGCGATCGGAGTAGATGGTGTCGAGGTAGCGGTCGCCGTTGTCCGGGAAGATCAGGACGCTGGTGCTCCCGGCGGGCAGGTCGGCCATGCGGCGCCGCAGCGCGGCCACCGTCGCCCCGGAGGATCCGCCGGCGAGGATGGCCTCCCGGACCGCCAGCAACCGGCAGCCGACCACGCAGTCGAGGTCGGAGACGTGCAGCACCTCGTCCGGCCGGGCGTTGGCGGCCAGCGGCGGCACCACCGAGGCGCCGTGCCCGGGGATCAGCCGGGGCGCGGGCGGGTGGCCGAAGATCGCGCTGCCGACGGCGTCGACCGCGACGATCCGGGTGCGGTGGCCGTTCTCGCGCAGGTAGTCGGCGCAGCCGACCAGGGTGCCGCAGGTGCCGGTGGAGCAGAACAGGTAGTCGACCCGGCCGTCCAGCTCGGTCATGATCTCGGCCATGGTCTGCCGCTGGGCCCGGGCGTTGAGCGGGTTGGTGTACTGGTCCGGGCGGTAGGCGCCGGGCACGGTCTCCACCAGCTCGCGCACGCGGCGGCGCCGGACCGCGAGATACTCGCCGGTCACCGGGTCGGGGTGCTCGATCATGTCGATCTCGGCCTGGTACGCGGCCAGCACCGCCAGGTTCTGCCGGGTGGTCTTCGGGTCCACCACGCAGATGAACCGGATCCCGAAGTACGCGCAGATCTGGGCCAGGCCGATGGCGAGGTTGCCGGAGCTGGACTCCACCACCACGGACCGTCCCGGCACCAGTTCGCCGGATTCGATCTTTCCGCGCAGCATGTTCAGCGCGGCCCGGTCCTTGATGCTCCCGCCCGGATTGAACTGTTCGAGTTTCGCGTACGCCCGGGCGGGAAATTCGGGAAACAACCGGTCCAGGCGCACCAGGGGCGTGTTGCCGACCGTGGAGAGAATTCCCTGATCCATTTCAACCCCCTCTCCGGGCTGACGGAAGGTCGCCCGCATCCGCCGTGCGGGCGCTGTGCGGCACCCGTCGACGACGGGCGCCGGATGACCGGGGTGCTCAGCTCATGCCGAGTTCGAGCAGCATCCGCTCGTCGACGTCGCCGGCCAGGCGGGCGTCGGCCACCGTCGCGGCCGGGTCGGCGCAGGCCGCGCCGAGCAGGGCCAGGTACTGGTCGAAGAGCCGCTCGACGGTGGCGCGGTCGAGCAGGTCCCGGTCGTAGTTGAACTCGGTACGCAGGGCCAGGTCGGGCAGCTGGTGCACCGTCACGGCGAGGTCGAACTGCCCTTCGTCGTACGGCACCACCAGCTGGCGGACCCGGTGCCCGACGAATCCGTTGCTCGTGTCGGACAGGGTGTCGCCGTGCTGCCGGGTGAGCAGCGTGATGGTGACCCGCACCAGCGGGTCCCGGTCCCGGCGGGCCGCCTGGACCAGGGGGAACGGGTAGGCGGCGCGTGCCACGCCCTCCGAGAGCTGGCGTCCCGCGGCGGCGATCGCCGTCGCGAAGGTGGTGCCCGGGGTGAACGACGACCGCAGCACGACCGGGTTCACCAGCATCCCGACGACCTCCCGCAGCGCCCGCCCCCGCCGCAGCGAGACCGGGCAGCCGATGGTGAACTCGCCCTGCCCCGTGCACCGGTGCAGCAGCGCCTCGAAGACGCCGAGCAGGACCGTGAACGGGGTCACCGCCAGGGTGGCGGCCGTGGCGCGTACCTGCCGGGCGACGTCGTCCGGCAGCATCCGGGCCACGGACGCGCCCCGGTACGAGCGGGTGGCGGAGCGGGGCCGGTCGGTGGGCAGGGTGGCGGCGGTGGCGCCGGCGCAGGTGCGGGCCCAGTGCTCGGCCAGCTCGGCGCGCCGCGGCCCGGCCAGCATGGCCTGCTCGCGGGCGACGAACTCGTCGTAGCTGGGCCGCGTCGGCCAGTCCACCGTGTCCCCGCCCCGACCCGCCCGGTACGCGTCGCCGAGGTCCCGCCAGATCAGGTACTGGGAGAGCCCGTCGGTGGCGATGTGGTGGATGACCAGCACCAGCGCGCAGTCCGTGGGCCGGCGCAGCAGCACCGCCCGCAGCGGGCCGTCCTGTTCGAGCCGGAGCGGCTGCTCGCCGACGGCGTGGATGAGCGTACGCAGGGTCTCGTCGTCCACGTCGCCGACGTCGCGGACCTCGATCGCGCCCGAGCCGGCGGGGTCGACGAGCCGCACCGGCCCCGCTCCGGTCTCGGCGAACCGGGACCGGAGCAGGTCGTGCCGAGCCTGGACGGCGACGAGGGCGGCCCGCAGCACGTCGGTGTCGAGGACCGGCTCGGCGAGCACGGCCGTCACCACGTTGCTGGTCGAGCTCTCGGGCGCGAGTCGGTACAGCGCCCACTGCGCGGCCTGACCGACGGACAGCTCCCGGGTGTCCCCGTCGCCGGCGTTCACTTGGCGCCGAGCACGAAGTCGGTGAGGTCCCGGACGCGGACGAAGTTGCCGACCTCCTCGTCCGGCACCTCGATGTCGAAGTGCATCTCGGCGGCGCCGAGCAGGTCGACCAGCTTGAGCGAGTCGAGGCCGAGGTCCACGAAGGTGTCGTCGGCGGAGATCGGCCGGTCCTGCTCCTCGGTCATCAGCTTGCGGGTCAGCTGCTCGACGTCGGCGGCCACCTGGTCAACGGTCATGTCAGTGTCCTTTCGGGAGGGTGTTCAGGGCATCCGGACGATCTGGCCGGCGTAGGCGAGGCCGGCGCCGAAGCCGAGCAGCAGCGCCTTGTCGCCGGGCTTGGTACGGCCGCTCTCGTGCAGCCGGCTCAGCGCGAGCGGCACCGAGGCCGCCGAGGTGTTCCCCGTGTCGATCACGTCCCGGGCGACCTTCTCCTCGGGGATCTCCAGGATCTCGGCGAGCTGCTCGATGATCCGCAGGTTCGCCTGGTGCGGCACGAACCAGTCGATCTCCGACAGGTCGATTCCGGCGCGGGCGCAGGCCTCCCGGGCGACCGGGGGGATGTTCTTGGTGGACCACCGGTAGACCAGCGGCCCGTTCATCGAGGCGTACTCCTTGCCGTCCTTGGCCCACTTCGTGCCTAGGATCGGGGCCCGCCGGCCGTCGCTGCCCCACACCACCGGGCCGATGCCCTCGGTCCCGGAGCGGGAGATGACCGCGGCGCCCGCGCCGTCGCCGAAGATGACGTACGTCGCCGGGTCCTCGGGGTCGATGAACTCGGTGAGGTGCTCGGCGCCGACGACCAGCACGTTGCGCGCCTCGCCGAGCCGGACCGCGTTCGACGCGACCGACACCGAGTAGGCGAAGCCCGCGCAGGCGGCGTTCAGGTCGAACGCGCCGGTGGCGGGGATGCCGATCCGGTGTGCGACCTCCGGCGCGCCGCCCGGGATCCGGTCCCGCTTGGTGGCGGTGGCCAGGATGAGCAGGTCGACCTCGGAGGGGTCGACGTTCGCCATCGCCAGCGCCTTCGCGCCGGCCTCGGCCGACATCACCGGCACGGTCTCCCCGGGACCGGCGGCGTGCCGGGTCTTGATGCCCGTGCGCTCCTCGATCCACTCCGTGGTCACGTCCGTACGCAGTGCGATGTCCGGGTTGGTGACCACGCGGGTGGGCCGATAGGCGCCGAGCCCGGTGATCGCCGAACCGAAGATGCTCGACATCGTTCTCCCTTCGTCAACCCGGCCGGCAGCCGTGTCGAGGACTGCCGGGAGAAAGGCTCGGGCAGCCGCCTCATAGCTTCTCTACATATCGACGCGGCATAGGAATGCCATAGCCGGCGGCGGAAGTCTGCGCCGGGCACGGACCGCCGAGGCCCGAAGGCCGATCGAGAAGGTCCAGGATGAGAGACTTCACTGACAGGGTGGCGGTGGTCACCGGCGCCGGCTCGGGCATCGGCCGCGCGCTCGCCGTCGAGCTGGCCGCCCGGGGCGCCCTGCTCGCCGTCTCCGACGTGGACGACGAGGGGCTGCGGGAGACCGTACGGCGCTGCGCGGGCCGCGACGGCCAGGTGCGCGGATACCGGCTGGACGTGTCGGACCGGGCCGCGGTGCTGGCACACGCCGAGCGGGTCGAGGGCGACTTCGGCCGCGCCGACCTGGTCGTCAACAACGCCGGGGTGACCCTGCTCGCCTCGGTCTCCGACGGGGCCTGGGAAGACCTCGAATGGGTCATGAACGTCGACTTCTGGGGAGTCGTGCACGGCACCCGGGCGTTCCTGCCGCTGTTGACGGCGTCGCGGGGTCACCTGGTCAACGTCTCCAGCGTGCTGGGGCTGGCCGGTGCGCCGATGCAGAGCGGGTACAACGCCGCCAAGTTCGCCGTCCGGGGCTTCACGGAGGCGGTGGCGCAGGAACTGCGGGCCGACGGGGTGCCGGTCGGGGTGAGCTGCGTACATCCCGGCCGGATCAGGACGAACATCATGCGCAACGCCCGCAACGACGGGTTGCGCGACTACCAGGCGGTCCGGGAGCACTTCGAGCGTTCGGTGGACGTCACGGCGGAGCACGCCGCCCGCGTCATCCTGCGCGGGGTGGCCCGCAACCGGGCCCGGATCCTGGTCGGGGCGGACGCCTACCGCACCGAGATCCTGACCCGGCTGCTCGGACCGTGGTACCCGAGGCCGGCCGCCGGCCGTGGCCGGCGGCCGGTCACATCGACAGGCCGCCGTCCACGGTGACCACCTGACCGGTCAGGTACGACGCCCGGGAGGAGAGCAGGAACGCCACCACGTCGGCGATCTCCTCGCTACGCCCGAGCCGGCCCAGGGCCACCCGGTCCCGGGCGATCGCGCCCAGCTCGTCGGAGAGGGCGGCGATCATGTCCGTGTCGACGTAGCCGGGCGCCACCACGTTCGCCCGGATGTCGTACCGGCCGACCTCCTTGGCGAGCGCCTTGGTGAAGCCGATGATCCCGGCCTTGGAGGCGGAGTAGTTCGTCTGCATCGCGTTGCCGGCCACCCCGGACACCGAGGAGACCGTGACGATCGACCCCCTGCGCCGGCGCATCATCCGGCGGACCACCGCGCGGCAGACGTGGTAGGTGCCGTCGAGGTTCACCTCCATCACGGAGCGCCAGTCGGCGTCGGCCATCAGGGCCAGCGGCCGGTCCCGGATGATCCCCGCGACGGTGACCACCGCCTCGGGGTCGCCCAACTCCCGCTCGGTGGTCGACACGAAGTTCCGCACCGCGGCGGGGTCGGCGACGTCGACCGCCAGCGCCAGCACGCGCCCGCCGTCTCCGGCCGCCTCCGCGACGACCTCGTCGGCGGCGTCCTTGCTGGACTGGTAGCACATGGCCACGTCGTAGCCGTCCCGGACCAGCCGCAGCACCACCGCCCGGCCGATCCCCCGGGAGCCGCCGGTGACCAGGGCGACGGGCCGCCCACCGGCGCTCACCGCGCCGCCCCGGACGCCACCGGGGCCGGCTCGGCCGGCTGCGCGGGGACCGCCGGGTGGGACTCCCGGGTCGCCGCGTCGAGGGACGCGCGCAGGGACTCCACCGACCGCATCGCACCGACCAGGCGGCCCACCCGCAGCACCACGGTGGACCCGACGACGCTCTCGCCGGTGACGAAGGCGGTGTCGGCGACCAGCCGGGTCATGGTGACGTGGTGCTCCACCGTCTCCCCCGGCAGCACCGGCCGGCCGAACCGGATGCGCTCGAAGACCCCGGCCACCGGCACGCCGTCGGTCAGCACGTCCGGCATCGGCCGGTCGTGCCGGATGAGCACGAGCGCCGCCTGCCCCCAGGACTCCAGCAGCAGCGACATCGGCAGCGGCCGGTCACCGGTGACGGTCAGCGAGCCCACCAGCCGCCGGCGGGGCACCAGCTCGGTGACCCGGTCGACCAGCAGCATCGGCGGCCGGTGCGGAATGATCCGCCTGATCTCCTCGATCCCCATCATGGTGCGCACTCCTCGCTCGCGTAGCGCAGCAGCACCTCGGCGACCGGCACTGCGGCGGCGGCGACCTCGCCCCGCCACAGGTCGCCGCTGCGGCGGATGGTCACGACGAGTTCGTCGTCGCCCCGGAAGGGCAGCAGGAACCGGCAGCTGACGATCTCGGCCAGCGTCAGCTCGGGGGCCGCGGCGCGGACCGCCCGGTGCACGAACTCGAAGATGTGGACCCCGGGCAGCAGCGGAAATCCGGGGTAGTGGCCGGCGAAGACCGGATCGTTGAGGTCGGGGCGGATTCGGGCCACGATCGTGTCGGGGGCGACGTGCTCCACGTCGACGGGGACGGCCGTCGCGCAGTCGGCCGTAGTCAGGGCGTTCACCCGGCCACCATGCGACGACCTGCTATATCTTCTCTACAACGCGGCGGGTCGCCTCAGGCCGGGCACCCGTGTGGACGAGTGGGCGCAGGCACCGCTGAACCGCGGGTCACACGACGCAGAACTCGTTGCCCTCGGGATCGGCCATCACGACGTGGCTGGGGACGCCGCCCACCACGTCCTGACTGACCACCGTGGCGCCTGCCCCGCTCAGCCGCCGCACGGTCTCGGTGACGCGGGGCCACCGAACCTCCTGCGGATTGTCCCGACCGCCCGCCTTGATGTCGATGTGCAACCGGTTCTTGGCCACCTTCGGCTCGGGCACCTTGAGGAACGAGACACTCGGCCCCACCCCCCGCGGGTCGACCAGGTAGGCGCCGTCGTTCCACTCCTCCGGCGGCACCTCCCAGCGGATCAGCCACTCCTGCCAGCTCGCGAAGCCCTCCGGCACGGGGGCTTCCACGTAGCCGAGGGCCTCGCGCCAGAACGCGGCCAGGCGCGCCGGATCGGCGCAGTCGACAGTGATGCCCCAGACGACGGTCATGCACCATCTATACCGGAGCCCCGGGTGCCGCCGGTCGCCGGGTCAGTTCCCCACCGCGCTCAGCGCCCCGGCGCCCGCCACCAGCACCCGGTCGGCCTGGTCGGCCTTCTCCCGGGCGAAGACGCGCACGAGGTCGTGGAAGCGGAACCGCTGCCGCCGGCCGCCGTCGGACTCGACGATCTCCAGCAGCCGGGCGTCGACCAGGTTCTCCCCCACCTCCTCGCCGGCGTGCCGGGACACGCCCAGCACCTCGGCGGTGCACCAGCTGGGGAAGGCCGGCGTACGCAGCAGCGCCAGCCGGCGCAGGGCGAGCTGCCCCAGGTCGGCCAACTGGTGGTAGCTGCTGTCCAGCCGTTCCCGGACGTCCATCGAGCCCAGCCGGAGCTCGTCCAGCCGGTACCGCTCGTCGGCGAGCCGGTCCGCCAGGTAACCGAGCGACCAGTGCGGGCGCGCCAGCAGCCGGGATCCGGCGACCCGGACGCCGAGCGAGAGCCGACCGCACAGCTCGACGATCCGGCCGGCGGCGTCGGCCTCCTCGGCGACCCGCTGCGCCCCGATGATCCGGCCGAGCAGCGCGAGCGCCTGCCCCCGGTCGAGGGTGCCGACCTCGATCGACGTGGCGCCGGCCAGCTCGGGCATGCGGAGCCGGCTGGTGACGATGACCTGACAGCCGGGGTCGCCGGGCAGCAGCGGGCTCACCTGCTCGTAGCCCGCGGTGCCGTCGAGCATGACCAGCAGCCGCCGGCCGGCGAGCTGGCTGCGGTAGAGCCGGACCCGCTCGTCGAGCCCCTTCGGGATCGCCGACTCGGCGTGGCCGAGGCTGCGCAGGAACCAGCCGAGCACGTCGTACGGCTCGACGGCGTTGCCCCGCGCGCGGCCGAGGTCGGCGTAGAGCTGGCCGTCGGGGAAGGCGGTCCGGGTGAGGTGGGCCGCGTGCAGGGCGAGCGTGCTCTTGCCGACGCCGGCCATCCCGGTGACCACGGCGACCGGCGGGCAGGCCCTCGGCTCGGCGGTCAGCACCCGGAGCAGCCCGTTGAGCTCCTCCTCCCGGCCGGCGAAGTCACCGACGCCGGGCGGGAGCATCGCGGGCCGCACGCCGTGCCAGCTCGGCTCCGCGACGACCGCCGGGGCCGGCGGGCCGGCGAGGATCGACCGGTACGCCTCGGTGAGCAGCGGCCCCGGGTCGACGCCCAGTTCGTCGGCGAGCACCCGGCGGCCCTCGTGGTAGGCGGCCAGCGCGTCGGCCTGCCGGTCGCAGTGCAGCAGGGCGGTCATCAGGTGGCCCCGCAGCCCCTCGTGCAGCGGGTGCTCGGCGACGAGCTGGGTGATCTCGGAGACCAGCCGGACGTGGCGTCCCAGCCGCAGGTCGGCTTCGATCCGGCTCTCCAGGACCGCCATCCGCAGCTCCGCCATCCGGTGCGACTCGGCCGTCACGAGGTGCTCGGTCACGTTGGACAGCGCGGGGCCGCGCCACAGCGACATGGCGGCGTGCAGCCGCTCGGCGGCCTCGGCGTACCGCCCGTCGCGCAGTGCCTCCCGACCGGCCTCGGCCAGGCGCTCGAACTCGTCGAGGTCGAGCCGGGCGGCACCGGTGCGGATCTGGTACCCCGACCACTGCCGGACGATGTCCACCTCGGCGCCGAGGTACTTGCGCAGCCGCGAGACGTAGTTGTAGAGCTGGGCGGCGAAGGTGGCCGGCGGGCGCTCCCCCCAGAGCAGCTCGCACAGCCGGGTGTCCGGCACGGTACGCCCCGCGGCGAGCAGCAACGCCGCGAGCACGGTGCGCTGCTTCGCACCGTCCAGCGCCACCTCCGATTCACCCTTCCAGGCCCCCACCGGCCCGAGTACCCGAAACTCCATCCTGGCTCCGTTCATCACGCCGCCCCGGGTAGAACAGTCGCCCGAAGACTCATCGGCGCCGGCAGCGTCCACATGCGTGGGCGGCACTCAATTTCCCGGCGACGTCACGCTGGCCGTTCAATTGATCACCGATCGTGACTAGGATGGGGCGGGTCGCACGTGGGGCGAGGAGCCGCCGCCGGCCCGGCCGGTCCCGCCGCCCGCGGACCCGGGCGGGTTCGCGCGCACCGGCGTGGCCAGCAATGGGGCATGAATGTGAGTAGTTTCCACTCATGAACTCCGCGCCCCGCTCTGGCACCGTGCAACGGTGACCTCGACTCCCCTGGCCGGCGCCACCGATCACGCCTGCTCCGGCGTACGGCTGGCCCCGCACTGGTGGGCCTCGGGGCTCGCGCTGCACGAACGCGCGCCGGGCGCGCCCGGCCGACGCTCCGCCGACGCACCGCACGACGCGGACGACGCCGGCCGGCGGCTGGACCGGTGGCGGGACGGGCACGGGCCGGGCCTCGGGGCGCGGCTCGCCGAGGTCGGCCTGGACGAGGCGGGGCTGCGCGACCTGCTGGCCGAGGACCGGGCCGCGCTCGCCGCCAGGACGACCCGCCCGGCGTGGGCGGAGACCGTCGAGGCGGCCCTGGCCGCCGCGGCGGCGTCGCGGCGGTCGGCCGAGGAGGCGGACTGGCGGTCGGCCGAGGAGGCGGACTGGCGGTCGGCCGAGGAGGCGGACTGGCGGGGGGCCCTCACCGCGCCCCTGCAACCGTTCGTGGCAATCGCCGCCGACCGGTTTTTCGTCGGGGCCCGTCGGATCGCGACGGAGAGGACGGTCGACCTGGCCGCCCTCACCGACCGGTTCGCCGCCGCACTGGGTCGCCGCCTGCTCGCCGTCGCGGCCCGCACGCTGGTCTCGGAGCTGCACCGACGCCGGGCCGCCGGCCGGCTCGCCGGCGCCGACGGCCGGGCCCGCTTCGCCGACTTCGTGGCCCAGCTCTGCGACCCCGCCGGGTTGGCCGAGCTGGTCGACCGCTATCCCGTGCTGGCCCGCCTGCTGGCGCAGGCCGCCACGGCGGCCGCCCGGTCCGGGCTCGAACTCCTGACCCGGTTCGTCGCCGACCGCGAGGACCTGGTGGGCACCCTGCTCGGCGGCGACGACCCCGGCCCGCTGGTCGCGGTCGACAGCAACCTGGGCGACGCCCACACCGGTGGCCGCACGACCAGCGTGCTGCGCTTCGCGGACGGCCGGCGCGTCGTCTACAAGCCGCGCGACCTGGCCTCCCAGGTCAGCTTCACCGGGTTCGTCGACTGGCTGGAGCAGCGGGCGCCGGGGCTGGGGCTGCGCGGGGTCGCCGCCCTGACCCGACCGGGCTACGGCTGGTCGGCGTACGTCGACGCGACGGCGCTGCGCCACCCGGGGCAGGCGGACGGGTTCTACCGCCGGCAGGGCGCCCTGGTCGCGCTGCTGCACGCCCTGCACGCCACGGACATGCACTACGAGAACCTGATCGCCGCCGGCGACACGCCGGTCGTGGTGGACACCGAGACGCTCTTCCACCCCGCGCTGGGCGAGCCGGTGGGCACCGGCGACCCGGCCGCGGACCTGCTGACCGCCTCGGTGCACCGGACCGGCCTGATACCGGTGATCGTCGTGGGCGACCAGGGAGCGATGGACCTGTCCGGCGTCGGCGGCGACCGGGGCGGGACCGCACCCGTCAGCGCGCTCGACTGGGCCGACCCGGGCACCGACCGGATGCGGTTGACCCGGCGGGCCGTCGACTTCGCCGGCGGCCGCAACCGACCCCGCGTCGGCGACGCCCTGGTCGATCCCGGTGCCCACGAGCCGGCGCTGCGGGCGGGGTTCCGGCAGGCGTACGAGACGATCCGGGCGCACCGTCGGGAGTTCACCGAACTCGTCGCGTCGTGCGCCGACGTCCCGGTACGGCTGGTCGCCCGGCCCACGTCGGCGTACCACACCCTGCTCACCGAGACCACCCACCCGGACGTGCTCGGCGACGCGCTGGAGCGGGACCGCGCGTTCGGCGTCCTCTGGTCCAGCGTGGCCGGGCACCCCTTCCTCGCCCAGTTCCCGCGGCACGAGGTCGCCGCGCTGTGGGCCGGCGACGTCCCGCTGTTCGAGGGCACTCCGGGCAGCCGGACCGTCCGGGTCGCCGGGGACGGCGAGCCGCTGCCCGTGCCGCTGGCCCGCTGCGGGCTCGACGCCGCGCTGGGCAAGATCGCCGCGCTGGGCGAGGCCGACCGGCGGCACCAGGAGTGGATCGTCGCGGCGACGCTGGCGACCCGTCGCCCGGTCGACGGCCGGCACGCCGCCGCACCGACGTCCCGGTCGGTCGCGGACGCCGCCGCGTCGCCGGAGCGGCTGCTCGCCACGGCGTGCGCGCTCGCCGACGAGATCCAGACCCGGAGCGTGACCGGCGCGGACCGGGTGAACTGGCTCGGCCTGGAGCTGGTCGACGACCGGCAGTGGCTCGTCCTGCCGATGGGGGCCGGGCTGGCGAACGGGCACCTCGGGGTCGCCCTCTTCCTCGGCCAGCTCGCCGCGGTGACCGGCACCGCCCGCTACGCCGAGCTGGCCCACCGGGCCGTCGCCGGGGTGCCGGGGCTGTTCCAGCTGCTCGACGCGCGCCCGGACCTGGTCGCCGCGATCGGCCCCGGCGGGCTGTACGGCCTCGGCGGCATCGCGTACGGGCTCGCCCGGCTGTCCACCCTGCTCGCCGATCCCGAGCTCGCCGGGCAGGCCCGCGCGGCGGTCGACCTGGCCACCGCCGCCAGCGCGGGCTCGGCGGCCGTGGCCTGGGCCGACGGGGGCGCGGGCTGCCTCGCCGCCATGGACGCGGTGCACGCCGAGCTGGGCCACGCGCCGGCGGCGTCACTCGCCCGGGGCTGGGCCGACCGGCTCGTGGACGCGATCGAGCGGGACGAACTGCCGACGGGGGTGGGCTTCGCCGACGGGGTGGCCGGCATCGGCTGGGCGCTGGGCCGCCACGCCCGCACCGGTGGCGCCCGGTACGCGCGGGCGGGCCGGCGCGCGCTGCGACGGGCCGGCACCCCCGGCGGCGACGGGGCAACGGGGTACGGCTGGTGTCGCGGTGCCGCCGGCCTGACGCTCGCCCACCACGCCCTCGCCCCCGACGAGGCGGTACGCCTGCTCACCGACCGTCCGCTGCTCGACGACCTCAGCCTCTGCCACGGCGAGCTGGGCGTCGCCGAGGCGACGGGTGTCCTCGACGGTGGCGCGGCCCGGCGACGTGCCGGCCGGATCCTGGACGCCGTCGACCGGTACGGGGCGTCCTGCGGGACCCCGGGCAACGTGCCCACCCCCGGCCTTCTCACCGGCCTCGCCGGCATCGGGTACGGGCTGCTCCGGCTCTCCGGGGCCGGGCCGGTGCCGTCGGTGCTGCTGCTGGAACCGACCCCTGAACCGCGCACCTCGGGTTGAGGTCCGCCGGGCGACCGACGACGATCTCCAGAGGAGCCGCCAGCTCCGGAAACGACCCACGAAGTCACCAACAGGAGGAATGACAGTTGTCCGAGAACCAGCTCCCCCCGTGCCGTGTCGACGAGACCGACTCCGCGGCGCCCGTCGACGACCCGGCCGGGGCGATGTGGCTGCAGCCCGTCGTGACCTTCGGGATCCGCGCGGCGGCCCTCGCCAGCCTGGTCGTGCCCGTGGGCATGGTGATCGGCGGCCTCGTCGGTGACGCCGGCGCGGCGGCGGACGCCGCGCCGCTGACGACCTGCTGCCCCGAGAAGCCGATGTGACGACGGAGCAGTAGCCGTTCGGGGGACCGGCGTCGACAGCACCGCGTTGGGCGAGGCCTGCCTCCTCGGATAGCGTGCGCAGTGTGTACCGCTCCTCGAAGTTCATCGGCAGGGACGCCGAACTGCGCGCGGTGCTGAACAGCCTCGAATCGGCGCGGGCGGGGCGGGGCGGCGCGGTCTTCGTGGTGGGCGAGAGCGGCGTCGGCAAGTCCCGCCTCGCGTCGAGGGTCGCGGAGCTGGCCACCGCGGCGGGCATGCGGGTGATGCGGGGCCGGGGCAGCACGATCGGCACCGCGGTGCCGCTGCGACCCCTCACCGAGGCGCTGCTGTCGCTGCTGCGGTCCGGGCCGGTCGACCCCACCGTGCTCGGGCCGTACGGCCCGATCCTCGGCCGGCTCGTCCCCGACTGGGGCCGGCCGCCCGCCGACCAGGAGAACGCGTCCCTGGTGATCCTCGCCGAGGCCGTCCTCCGGCTGACCGGCGTGGCCGGCGCGGGGCGGGGTTGCCTGATGCTGCTGGACGACCTCCAGGACGCCGACACGGAGACGTTGACCGTGCTGGAGTACCTGATCGACAACCTCGCCCTGCAACCGACCCTGCTGCTGGGGGCGATCAGGGCGGAGCCCTGCGCGGCGTCGACGATCGCCCGCTCGGCCGCCCAACGCGGTCAGTGCACTCTCATCGAGCTGGGCCGGCTCGACGACGACGCGCTGCGGCAGATGGTCGGCGCCTGCCTCGACGCCGACCCGGAGCAGGTGCCGGCGGCAGCGCACGCCCTCGTCTCGACGGGCAGTGCCGGCAACCCCTTCCTGATCGAGGAACTCGTCGCCGGCATGGTCGACGGCGCGCTGCTGATCGGCGGCCCGGAGGGCTGGCGGCTGTCCGAGGAACTGCCCGCCGCCCTGCCGGGCACCCTGGCGCGGGGCATGGCGCAGGGGGTCGAGCAGCTCGGCCCCCAGGCCCGGGAGCTGCTCTCGATGGGCGCGCTGCTGGGCCAGCGGTTCCCGCTGGCCGTGGTGCAGGCGGCCACCGGGCTGAGCGACCACGACGTGCTCGACCACCTGTGCGGCGACGTCGCCGGGCGGCTGGTCACGGTGGACGACCAGCTCACCGACTGGTACGCCTTCCGGCACCGGCTGACCCGGGAGGCGCTGCTCAGTCTCCTCGGCCCCGCCGACCGCGCCCGGCTCGCCCAGCGGATGGCCGACGCGGTGGCGGCGGTCTTCCCCGGCCTGCCGGGCGAATGGTGCCAGGTGTCGGCCACGCTGCACCTGGAGGCCGACAACCCGGAGGCGGCCGGCCGACTGTTCACCGAGGCGGGCCGGCGGGCGATCGCGCAGGGCGGCGCCACCACCGCGGTCGCCCTGCTCGACCGCGCGATCGGCCTGCTCGGCGAGAACCCGGTGGCCCGGGCGGCCGCCCTCGAAGCCCTGCTGCACGCCCTGGCGGAGGCAGGACTGGTCGAGCGGGCGCTCGCCTCGGTCAGCACCCTCGACCAGATCGGTGGCGTCGATCCGCGCCGGCGGGCGCAGCTGCACACCCGGCTGGCCTGGGCCGCGACGGTCGCCGGCCGCTCGGCCGAGGGGTTGGCACAGGTGGAGCAGGCGCGCGCCCTGCTCGGCCCGGACGCCGCCGCGGAGGACACCGCGCCGGTCGACGTGGTCGCCGCCCACCTGGTGCTGGACACCGCCGGGCAGGACCAGCTCGCCACCGCCGAGGCGCTGGCCCGCCGGGCCGCCACCGTCGCCGAGACCGTCCCCCTGCCGGTGGTGGCCTGCCAGGCCTGGCAGTTGCTCGGCGCGTTGATCCGGCACCGGGACCCGGCGGAGGCGACACGGTGCCTGGAACGGGCCCTGGCGATCGCCGCGCAGCACCGGCTGCCGATCTGGGAGATCCACGCACTGATCCGGCTCGGCAACGACGACGCGCTGCGCGACGCGCGGCTGGACCGGCTCGAACAGGCCCGGGAGCGGGCCTCCCAGGCCGGCGCGGTGACCGCGCGCCACCAGGCGGAGGCCAGCCTCGCCCTGCACGCGGTGCTGCGGGGCGACTTCGACACCGCGGGTGCCCTCGTCCAGCAGGTGCTGGCCGCGACCACCCGGCTGAAGCTGCTGGAGACCACCCAGTACGTGCTGCTGGTCAGCGCCGTGCTCGCGGCGCACCAGGGGCGGCGCCGGGAGATGGAGCACGCGCTGGCCGAGTTCCGCCGGTGGAGCGGCGATCAGGCCCTGCACGCCTCCCGCGTACACGGGCTGGCCAGGGCCTTCTGCGCGCTGCTGGAGGAGGACCGGCCCCGCGCCCTCGACGAACTGGCCCGCGCGTTCCACGCCGAGGCGCAGAGCCCGACGGTCTTCCACCTCTCCGGCCGGCACGGCCTGCACCTGCTGCTCCAGGTCACGTCCGGCGAGGCCGGCTGGCCGGCGTACGAGGCGGTGCAGGGCGACTCGGCGAGCAGGCTGCGCTGGGACCTGCAGTTCGCCCTCTTCGCGAAGGCGGTGCTGCTCGGCCGGTCCGGTCGGCCGGAGGAGGCGGCGGAGGCGGCGGCGGAGGCGATGCGGGCCGGGGCGCCGTACGCGATGGGCCGGCACCTCGCGTTGCGGCTGGTGTGCGAGTCGGCCCTCGCCGACGGGTGGGGCACGCCGGTGCAGTGGCTGCGCGCCGCCGAGGAGCACTTCCACCGCAGCGACGTGCCGGCCGTGGCCAGCGCCTGCCGGGCCCTGCTGCGCCAGGCGGGCGTACGCATGACGCAGCGCCGCTCCGGTGCGGGCGACATCCCCTCCGGCCTGCGGTCGGTGGGCGTGACGGTGCGGGAGTTCGAGGTGCTGCGGCTGCTGGTCGGGCGGCTGAGCAACCGGGAGATCGCCGGCCGGCTGCACCTGTCCCCGCGCACCGTGGAACGGCACGTGTCCAGCCTGCTCGGCAAGACGGGCCTGCCGAACCGGATCGCGCTGAGCGAGTACGCCGCCGAGGTGGAGAGCGGCTGAGAGGCGCCGCCGGGCGGCGCCCGGGTGCAACATTCCTGCAATCGACGAACGTTGACGTCGATGTCCGGGCGGCCCTAGCGTCACGGGAGGGAAAGCCCTTTCCCGCGTGGTCCGGCGCCCCGCCGGTCGGCGGCACCGCCGCCGCCGGCCGACCGCGACCGCTCCCGTACCGCACCAGGAGGACCCCCGTGCGTGACAGGCGCATCAGACGTACCCGCGGCGCGGTCGCCGCGGTCGGCGTGTCGGCGACCGCGCTCGCCCTGGCCGCGACCATGGTCTCGACGGCCCACGCCGCCACCCTCTTCTCCGACGACTTCGGCGACGGCGACAGCGGCGGCTGGTCGAAGTCGGGCGGAACCTGGTCGGTGACCACCGACGGTTCGCCGGTACTCCGCCAGTCGAACACCGGCAGCGAGCTGGCCCGGATGTTCGCCGGGCAGACGAGCTGGACCGACTACGAGGTACGGGCCCGGGTCAAGCCGGCCTCGTACGGCAGCGGCGGTCTCGTCGCCATCGCCGCCCGGGCCAGCAGCTCCACGAAGATGTACCGGCTGTCGCTGCTGGCCGACGGTCGCGCGGAACTCCAGGCCGTCAACGGCAGTGCGATCACCGTGCTCGGCTCGGCGGCCGGCGTCGGCTCCACCGGCGCGTGGCACACGCTGCGGATCGAGGCCGCCGGCAGCACCGTGCGCGGATTCGTCGACGGCGTACGGGTCGGCGACGCGAACGCCACGCTGACCGGCGCCGGGCGGATCGCGCTGGTCACCGCCCACGCCGGCGCGAGCTTCGACGACGTGGTGGTCAGCTCCGGCGGCACCGGCCCGACCACCCCGCCGACCACCCCTGCCCCGACCACCGCTCCCCCGACGACACCGCCGCCACCGACCACACCGCCACCGACGACACCGCCACCGGCCGCCGGCACCCTGGTCGTCGCCACGAACGGCGACGACGCCGCCCCGGGCACCCTCGCCGAGCCCCTGCGGAGCATCCAGCGCGCCCACGACCTGGTCCAGCCCGGCGGGACCATCGTCGTGCGCGGAGGCACCTACGCCCCGACCAGCACCATCAAGATCCTCAAGGACGGCAGCCAGTCCCAGCCGATCACCCTCACCGCCCACCAGGGCGAGCGCGTGGTCATCGACGGCGAGAACATGCCGTACACGCCCGGGGCCGTGGGATCCTCGATCCCCCGGGCCGACCGGGGCGCCCTGCACGTCGAGGGCGACTGGTGGCGGTTCGTCGGCCTGGAGATCGTCAACGGCCCGTACGGCATCTTCGGGGTGGACACCAACAACGGCCGCTACGAGCGCCTGGTCACCCGGGACAACTACGAGACCGGCCTGCACCTGCAGGGCGCCTCGTCGGGCAACCACATCATCGACCTGGACAGCTACGGCAACCGCGACCCGCGCAAGAACGGCGAGAGCGCGGACGGCCTGGCGATCAAGGAGGGCTCCGGGACGGGCAACGTCGTCCGGGGCGCCCGGCTGTGGCGCAACGCCGACGACGGCTTCGACGCCTGGCTGTTCCTGTCGCCGGTGCTCGTCGAGGGCAGCGTCGCCTACGACAACGGCTACAACTACTGGGGCCTGCCCGACTACACCGGGGACGGCAACGGCTTCAAGAACGGCGGCGGCACGGATCCGCGTCCGGCGGTCGCCCACGTCACCCGCAACAGCATGGCCTGGGGCAACTCGGCCGGCGGCTTCATCGACAACGGCAACCCCGGCTCGCTGGTCTTCGAACGCAACACCGCCTGGGACAACGGCAGGGACGGCTTCAACGTCTCGCGCTCCACCTCGGTGCTCACCCGCAACCTCGCGGTCGGCAACACCACCGACGTGTCGCTCGGCGGCTCCACCGGCTCCGGCAACTCGTGGAACCTCGGCGGGACGTGGGCGCTCGCCAGCACGGACCCGGCCACGATCACCGGTCCCCGTACGCCCGACGGCGCCATCCCCACCTCCTCCTTCCTGCGCCCGGCCAACGGCGCGGACGTCGGCGCCCGCATCTGAGCCGGACCGTCCGGGGTGGCCGGCGGCGGCTCCGCCGGCCACCCCGGCCGCCCGGCGGTCCCCGCACCGACCCGCGACCGCTTGCGGGGCCACCGCCCGGCGCTCCGCGCTGGCAGGATGGCCGGATGGACCTCGACACCGGCGCCGGGCTGCTGCACCGGCTGACGTCCTACGAGCCGAGCCGCGAGTGGGACGTGCCCGTGGACGATCCGCGCGTCCGCCACGACCTCGTCCCGAACGACCCCGAGACCCTGCCGCCGCCCATGAAGGGCTACCCGGACGGCTTGGCCGTCCTCGCCCTGCCGCGCGACCTGCCCGACCCCGGCGTCCCCGCGACCGCCGTGCTGGCCGGCGTCGCGTCCCCCGCGCAGCCCCTCGACGCGGCGCAGCTGGGCCGCGTGCTCTTCCTGGGCGCCGGCGTCGTGCGCACCGCCGAGCGCAACGGCCGCCCCTTCCTCTACCGCGCCGCCGGCTCGGCCGGGGCGCGCTTTCCGCTGGAGGTCTACGCGAGCACCCGGGGCGTCGCGGGGGTGCCGGACGGCGTGCACTGGTACGACGCGCGGCGGCACGCGCTCGTCCAGGTGGCTCCCGCCGCGACCGGGGCGGTCACGACGCTGGTGGTCACGGGCGTGCCGTGGCGCACGGGGTGGCGCTACGCCGAGCGCGGCTGGCGACACCTCTACTGGGACGCCGGCACGCTGCTGGCCCAACTGTCGGCGGCCGCCGACAGCGCCGGCCTGTCGCCGCGGCTGCGGTCGCTCTTCCCGGACGCCACCGTGCGCACGCTCGTCGGCGCGGACGGGGTGCACGAGTACCCGCTGGCCCTGCTGTCGTTCGGCGACGGCGATCCGGCGATCGGGCCCACCGGGCCGGCGCTCCCCGGTGAGCTGCCCCCGGTCGAGCTGCCGCTGTGCACCGCCGCCCAGCGCGCGGGCGAGCGGGACGTGCTCGGCGCGCCCTGGCCGTCGGCGGAGCCGCTGCCGGCGTACCCGCCGTCCGACCCGCTCGACGAGGTCGTCCGCCGGCGCGGCTCGCAGCGGCGGATGGACAGGTCCCGGACGCTGCCGCGCATCCTGCTGGAATGGCCCCTGGCCGCGGCCCTGCGCGGCGTGCCGGTGCCGCACTGGGTCGCCGTGCACGGGGTCGACGGGGTGCCGCCCGGCCTCTACCGGTGGCCCGACCTCTCGACGCCGCTGCGCGCCGGTGACCTGCGCGACGAGCTGCTCCGGGTCTGCCTGGACCAGGCGCTCGCCGGCGACGCCGCCTACGTCGTCGTCGCCGCCGCGCCGCTGTCGGCCCTCGACGACCGCGCCTACCGCGACGCCCAGCTCGCCGCCGGGCTCGTCGAGGGCCGGCTGCACCTCGCGACGTACGCCCTGGGCGCGGGCGCCTCGGGCATGACCTTCCTCGACTCGGACGTCCCGGGGCTGCTGGGCGAGCCGGACGACCTCGCGGCGCTGCTCTTCACCTGCGTGGGCGTCCCCGAGTACCGCTCGCGCGCGGGCGGGCGGCCGGGCGCCCCGGTCGAGGTCCGCCCGGTCATGCCCCGCCTCGGCGGTTCGTGACGCCGCCCCGGCGTGCGTGCCTACCCGATGACCACCACCCGCGCCCATTCGGGTGGCGCGTCCGGCACGTAGTCGGGATCGTCCTCGTTCCACGATCCGGAGTACGTGTGCCGGCGGGGAAACAGCCCGACCACCGTGCGGCAGGGCGGCTGCGCGGCCGGCCAGGGCGTCTGCCCGTCGGTCAGGACCACGACGACGTCCGGGCGGGGCCGGGTCCGCAACGCCCGGGCGAAGCCCGTACGCAGGTCCGTCCCGCCCCCGCCCACCAAGGGGATCTCCTCGGCGCGGCACAGCGGGTGCACGGTCCGGGCCGCCGCGTCGCAGGACAGCACGGTGACCAGGTCACGCCGGCCGCCCACGGCGCGGGAGATCGCCGCGACCTCGAGCAGCGCGCTGCCCAGTTCGGCGTCGCTGACGGACCCGGAGGTGTCGACGACCACGCAGACCCGAGGGGGCCTGCGCCGCAGGCTGGGCAGGACGACGCCGGGAACCCCGGCGGACCGCCGCGCCGGCCGGCCGTACGTGTAGTCCTCGCCCGCGCCCGCGCCGGAGGCCGCCGAGCGGATCGCCGCCCCCAGCAGGTCCCGCCACGGCTGGGGCGGGTGGAACGCCTCCTCCGCCCACCTCCGCCAGCCCTGCGGGACGTCCCCGGGACGCCCGGAGATGCCCTCCGCCACCCGGAACCGCACCGCGTCGCGTTCCTGCGCGCTGAGGCCCTGCGCGCCGTCCGGCCCCAGGTCCCACTCCCGCTCCGCCCCGTCGGCGCCGCTGCCGCAGTCCAGCCAGACCAGCCCCTGCGTACGCGGCCCGAGCCGGAACTGTCGCAGGTAGTCCTCCATCAGCTCCCCCTCGGGCAGCCCCAGCGTCGCCGGGTCCACGACGCCGTCGGGCCGGGTCAACCCGTCGCCGAACACGTCGTCGTTGATCTCGCAGTCGGCGGCGATGTTCATCCGTAGCCGCTCCCCCGGCCCGGTCAGTCCCCGTTCCCGCGCGACCCGGTCACTGCGCCCGTGGTGGTCGCGGAGCAGGTGCGAGACCTCGTGCACCCACACCCCGGCGAGCTCCTCGACCGGGGTCCGGTCCACGAACACCGGGGAGACGTAGCACCGCCATTGCCGGTCCACCGCCATCGTCGGCACCCGGCGGGACTCCACCAGGTGCAGGGCGAACAGCGCCGACGCCAGGTAGGGCCGGACCCGGACGGCGTGCAGCCGGGCGGCGAAGAGCTTCTCACGGTCCAGCGTCCCCGGACCCGGGCTCACCGGCCGCTCCCCGCGGCGGCGAGCCGGGCCTGGTCGGCTCGCCGGGACACCGACACCGCCCCGGCGAGCCGTTCGATCGCCGCCGGCACGTCCCAGTCCTCGCGGCGCAGGGCGGCGAGCGTGCTCGCGGGAACGACCACCAGGTCCGGCGGGCCGGTTTCCAGCGCCCGGACCAGCAGCGCCCACGCGGCGTCCCAGCGCCCCCTCTCCGGGCGCCCGCGGACGGCCTCCACCACGCCGTCCAGCACGGTCTGCCGCAGGTCGCCCCGCTCGGGCAGTACCGCAGCCGCCGGGTCGGCCAACAACGTCTCGGGGTCGGGGAGGTCCATCCGGTCCATGCTGGCGAGCAGTTCCAGCCCCGGGCCGTCGCCCACCGTGCCCCGCACCAGCATCGAGAGCACCTCCCGGGAGGTGCCCGCCGCGGTCGCGAAGGCGATCAGGCGCAGGGTCATCTCCCAGCTACGGGGCGAGGGCCACGGGCCGCCCCGGCGGGTCTCGTTGCCGGGCAGCCGGTGCACGAGCGCGGGGCGGGCCGACAGCAGCCCGCACACCGCGCGCCGGGCGAAGGTGACGGCCTCCGGCAACCTGTCGGGGCACAGCCGGGGCAGCGCGGTCCGGGGCCAGGTCCCGCCCAGGCCGCGCACCACGACCTCGTGGTCGTGGACCCACTGGAGATGGACGAAGCGGTTGGCCAGGGGTGGGCTCAGCTCCCAGCCGTCGGCCGCCGAGGAGCGGGGGTTCGCGGCGGCCACGATCCGGATCCCGGGCGGCAGCCGCAGCGCGCCCACCCGTCGCTCGAGCACGAGGCGGAGCAGGGCGGCCTGGACGGCCGGCGGGGCGGTGGACAGCTCGTCCAGGAACAGCAGCCCGCGGCCGGCGCGGACGAGGCGTACGGCCCAGTCCGGCGGCGCCATCGGGACGCCCTGCGTCGCCGGGTCGTCGCCGACGATCGGCAACCCCGAGAAGTCGGACGGCTCGTGGACGCTGGCGACGACGGTCGTCAGCGGCAGGTCCAGCGCCTCGGCGAGCTGTGTCAGGGCAGCGGTCTTGCCGATCCCCGGTTCACCCCACAACAGCACGGGCAGGTCGGCGGCCACGGCCAGGGTCAGTGCCTCCAGCTGCGTGTCGGATCGGGGTTCGGTGGTGGTGTCGCGCAACAGGGAGAGCAGCTCGGCGGCGACGGCGAGCTGCGGGTCGGGGGTCCGGTCGACGGCAAGGGGCATGGTGATCACCTGTGGTTTCTCGTGGCGGGTGGAAGAGCGAGGTGGTGCGGGGCCAAGGCCCTCGGTCAGCGGGCGATTCCGTGGCGCGGACGCGAGCGGCGGTCGCGGGTACGGCGACGCTCGGCGGCGGCGGGGCCGGGGCCGGTCCCGGCCAGTCCCGCCCGGAACAGCCCGTACGTGACCCGCCGCAGTGCGGCCGTCTCGAGTTCGTTGCGCAGCGCCCCGTCGCGCACCCGCGCGTCGGGTCCGAGCAGGGCCTCGACGACGGCGAGCGCGCCGGCGGTGTCGCCGTGGTCCAGGCGGGCCCGGACCTCGGGGAGGCACTCCGGGTGGCGGTGCGCCTCGTCGATCGCCTGGAGGCAGGGCAGCGGGGTGCCGGTCAACGCGGCCAGGAGTTCCTCCCGGCGCACCTCGGCCGGGTCGTGGTCCAGCGCGACGAGCGTCCCGTCGGCCAGGCCGATCCGGTGCCAGGCTCCCCGGCACCGCACCCGGCCCGGCTGTCCCGCCCGGTCCGTCGTCCGGGGCGCGGTCCCCGCCGGGTGGCCGGGTGCCAGGGCCGACGCGACCAGCGGATGCAGCCGGCCGGCGTCGATCGACCCGGTGCGGAGCAGTTCCAGGTCCGGCGACACCCAGGTCGCGGCGTCGGGCAACACCGGCGTGGACCCGCGCGTCCCGACGCGGCTTAGCGAGGGCGACGATACGGTCCGCACCTCGGGCGGGCCGGGACCGTCTCCGGCCGCCGCCACCTCCAGCAGCAGGTGGCGGCGCGCCCCGACCCGTACGACGACCGGGCCAGCGGCCCGCCCCTCGGCGCGCAGCAGGATGGCTGCCTCGGCGGACCACCGCTGCACCGCCCAGCCCCGCCGTCGCCCGGCCGTCGCCAGCGGTTCCGGTAGGACGGCGCAGGGGCCGTCCTCGGGCGGCCGGTCCGCCCCCGACCGGACGCGCAGCTCACCGGCCCGCCGCGCGTCCCACAGGTGGCGGTGCAGGTCGAGGCGGAACCGGCGGTCGGGGTGCGGGTGCGGATGGCGACACGGCCCGGAGCCGGAGCGGGACCCGTCCCACAGCGCCAGGCTGAACCGCTGACCGGCGTCGGCCCAGGCCGGTGGCGTCCGGATGACGAGGTGCACCGCGTCGGCGGGGCGTCCGCCCCGGTCGTAGCGGGCCAGCGCAATGGTCAGGCCGGGGCGCAGCAGCCCGTCGGGCGCGATCCTCGGTAGATGCCAGCGCAGCAGGTCGGGAGCCAGGTGGCGAAGGTCGGCGCGGAGCCGGTCGGCGAGTTCCCGACCGTGGGTACGGGCCACGGAGCGCAGGTCGACGTCGGCGTCGACGCGGGCGGCGGCGCACGCCCCGGCCCAGTCCCCGACGGCCCGACGGGCGGTGGCAACCTCGATCATGGACGGCGGCACGGCGAACTCGCGCACGTGCGGCCAGAAGGACGGACGAAGGTCCGGACTCGCGGCTCGGGAGTGCATCAGCACTCACCTTGCGAGAACCGGGCCTCCGATCTGGTGAGAGAGGAAGTCGTCATCGGCGGGGAGCATACCGGTGCGGGCACCGGACCCGCCAGGCCCTACCCCGCCCCGGTCGGGGCCGACTGCTTCCCGCCCGTCCACCCGGCGCCGCAGTTCCACCGGAGGCGCCCGGCCTACCCGGATTGAAGGTTTCCGCCACCCCGCCGCACCGCCACGGAAGGCATTTACATCGCCGTCCGTCGCGGTGTACGTTACCGCCACCCGCCGATCCTCATCGACATTGGCGAATATTGTGAGGGGTGCAGATGACTGCTCGACTCGCCGCGCGACGCAGGCGTGGGCTGCTCAGCGCCATGCTGGCCGCGACCCTGATCCTGACTGCCGAATCAGCCCTGGCCGCCGCGCCGGTGTCGGCCGCCCCGGAGGGGGCCCCACCGGCGGCTGCCCGGCTGGCCACCGCCTTCGACACCGCCGCCGGCCGGTACGACGTCCCCCGCGACCTGCTCGTCGCCCTCGGCTACGCCGAGACCCGCCTGGACGGGCACGGCGGCGCACCCAGCGCGGCGGGCGGCTACGGCATGATGCACCTGGCCAGCAACCCCAAGCTGCGCACCCTGGACGAGGCGGCCACGCTGACCGGGCTCAGCCGTGCCGCGCTGCGCGCCGACGCCGCCGCGAACATCGCCGGCGCGGCCGCCGTTCTGCGCTCCTACGCGGACCAGGCCGGCCTGACCGCGGCCGAGCGCGACGACGTCGACGAGTGGTACGCCGCGGTCGCCCGCTACGGCGGCGCGGCCAGCCCGGCGCTCGCCCGCCTCTACGCGGACGCCGTCTACGACCTGCTCGGCGCCGGCTTCGACACCGGCCACGCCGGGGTGGCGAAGGTCCCCGGCCGCCAGGTGGCCCCGGAGCGTGACCTGCCCGGTGACGCGTCGGACGGGGTCGGGATCCTCAGCACCGACTACGGGCCGGCCGCGTGGGCGCCGGCGAGCACCAGCAACTACACGGTGGCCAGCCGACCCACCAGCCACTCCGTCAGGTACATCGTCATCCACGTGACGCAGGGCAGCTACGCCGGCTCGATCAGCTGGTTCCAGAACCCGGCCGCCCAGGCCAGCGCGCACTACACGTTCCGCTCCTCAGACGGGGCGGTCACCCAGTCGGTGCGGGAGAAGGACATCGCCTGGCACGCCGGCAACTGGACCTACAACACCCAGTCCATCGGCATCGAGCACGAGGGGTACGTCGACAACGCGGCCTGGTTCACCGACGCGATGTACCGGGCTTCCGCGACGCTCACCCGCAGCCTCGCCAACAAGTACGGCATCCCCAAGACCCGGGCGCACATCATCGGCCACCACGAGGTCCCCGGGGCCACCCACACCGACCCGGGCCCGAACTGGAACTGGTCGTACTACATGCAGCTGGTGAACCAGCAGACCGGCGTCGGCTCCGGCACGGTGAACACCGAGGGGGTGAGCCTCAACGTGCGCTCCGGGCCCGGCACCGGCTACGCCGTCGTGGGTTCCGTCGCCGACGGCGCGAACGTCAGCATCTACTGCCAGGCCGTCGGCACCACGGTGACCGGCCCCTACGGCACGAGCAACGTCTGGGACCGGATCGGCACCAACCGGTACGTCTCCGACGCGTACGTCCTGACCGGCCACGACGGCTTCATTCCCGGCGTGCCACGCTGCTGACCACCACGGCCGGTGCCGTCCGCCCGCCGGGTGGACGGCACCGGCGCGTCAGCACCGCGCGACGACGAGCTCGTGGATCGCGGTGAGCAGTTCCTCGTCGCGCTCCGCGTGCGCGGTCACCGTGACGGCGGCCCGGCGCGCGGGGCTGACCACCACGTACTGGCCGTAGCGGCCGTCCAACCGGTACGTGTCGGCCCGGTCGAGCCACACGCCCAACCCGTATCCGTGGGTGTACGGCTCGCCGTACGTGACGGCGTTCGTGTCGACCCGCTCCCCCGTCATCCGACCCGGGCGATCACCCGGCCGAGGGCGTACGGACCCGAACCCGTGTACGCGAAGCGGGTCCCCGGCGCGGCGGCGAGCGGCGCGGCGACGATCTCGTGGAGCAGGTCGGCGGCGATGATCCGCTCGTCGGCGAACCAGCGGTGGCTGGTGCCGCTGGTCATCGTCAGCAACTGCCGGAGCGTGACGGCACCGAGCCCGTCGGCGGCGATCGGCCGCAGCTCGGGCAGGTGGTCCAGGAGGCGGTCGTCGAGGCTCAGCCGCCCCTCCGCCTCGGCCAGCCCCACGGCCACGGACGTGAACGTCTTGGCGACGGAGTACAGGTTCACCCGGTCGTCGGACCGGAAGCGGTGCTCCACGGGCGGGTGGCCCTCGCGGTGGACGTGGATGCCGTACGTGCCCAGGGCACGGTCGCGGTCCGCCCGCACGAAGTCGTCGATTAGTTCGGCGCTCACGGGCGGACGATACGCGAGCCGGCGGGCCGCCGGCGCGTCCCCGTTTCCGCCGCCCGCCTCGGGGTACGGGCCAGGACGCCTGCTCAACACCGTTTTCGTGGAGGAACTCGCCAGATGGATGCCAGCAAGCCCGCCAAGGCGGTCAAGGACGTGGTGGAGGCCGCAGCCGGGAAGGTGGCCGACGCGCTGACCTCGGACGTGCCCGGCGCGCCGGGCAGCGCCCCGCCAACCGTCGAGGAGCCGACGACGCCACACGATCCGCTGCCGCCCAAGAAGGAACAGGGCGCCCCGGAGACCCGTACGCCGACCGGCGCGGCGACCGGCGCGCCGACGACGGCGAACGGTCAGCAGGGCGCCTTCCTCACGACGTCGCAGGGGGCGCGGCTGCGCGACACGGACCACTCGCTGAAGGCCGGGCCGCGCGGTCCGGTCCTGCTGCAGGACCACCACCTGCGCGAGAAGATCACCCACTTCGACCACGAGCGCATTCCCGAGCGCGTCGTGCACGCGCGTGGGGCCGGCGCGCACGGCGTCTTCGAGGCCTACGGCAAGGCCGAGGGCGTGACGAAGGCCGGCTTCCTGGCGAAGGGCAGGACGACCAACGTCTTCGTACGGTTCTCCACCGTCCTCGGTTCGCGCGGCTCGGCCGACACGGTCCGCGACACCCGCGGCTTCGCGACGAAGTTCTACACCGACGAGGGCACCTTCGACCTGGTCGCCAACAACATGCCGGTCTTCTTCATCCAGGACGCCATCAAGTTCCCCGACATCATTCACGCCGGCAAGCCGCACCCCGACCGGGAGATCCCGCAGGCGCAGAGCGCGCACGACACCTTCTGGGACTTCGTCTCCCTGCACACCGAGGCGCAGCACCACACCATGTGGAACATGTCCGACCGGGGCATCCCGCGCTCGTACCGGATGATGGAGGGCTTCGGCGTCCACACGTTCCGGCTCGTCAACGCCGCCGGCGAGACGGCGCTGGCGAAGTTCCACTGGAAGCCCAAGCTGGGCGTGCACTCCCTGACCTGGGAGGAGGCGCAGTTGCTCGGCGGCGTGGACCCGGACTTCCACCGCCGGGACCTCTACGACGCCATCGAGGCCGGCGCCTTCCCGGAGTGGGAGCTGGGCCTCCAGGTGTTCCCCGACACCCCCGAGGAGACCTTCGCCGGGATCGACCTGCTCGACCCGACGAAGATCGTGCCGGAGGAGCTGGCACCGGTGCAGCCGGTCGGGAAGCTGACGCTCAACCGGACGCCGACGAACTTCTTCGCCGAGACCGAACAGGTCGCCTTCCATGTCGGCCACCTGCCGCCGGGCATCGACGTCACGAACGACCCGCTGTTGCAGGGCCGGCTGTTCTCGTACGTCGACACGCAGCTCACCCGGCTGGGCGGGCCGAACTTCTCGCAGGTCCCGATCAACCGCCCGCACGCCCCGGTCAACGACATGCTGCGCGACGGCTTCCACCAGCAGGCCGTCCACGCCGGGGTCGCACCGTACCGGCCGAACTCGCTCGACGGCGGCAACCCCTTCCCGGCCGGGGACACCGACGGCGCGTTCGTCGACGTGCCGGTGACGGTGACGGAGGCGCCCAAGGTACGCGCCAACCCGGCCTCGTTCGACGACCACTACAGCCAGGTCCGCCTGTTCTGGCTGAGCATGTCGCCGGTCGAGAAGGAGCACATCGTCCGCGCCTACACCTTCGAGCTGGGCAAGTGCTTCCACCAGGCGATCCGGGAACGCCAGCTCCAGTGCCTCGCCAACATCGACCCGGTGCTGTGCGCGGAGGTCGCCACCGGGCTGGGTCTGCCCGCGCCGGAGCCGACCGTGCCGCTCGTCGACCCCGCGCCCAGCCCCGCGCTGTCGCAGGTGGGCAGGCAGTGGCCGGCCGACGGCCGCACCATGGGCATCGTCGTCGACCCCACCGCCGGGCTCGACGATGTCGACGAGGTACGCCGGGCGGTCTTCGCGGCCGGCATGGTGCCGCTCCTCGTCGCCCCGCACGGCGGCCTGGTGGGCGGCCTGCCCGTGCAGCGGACCTTCGCCACCGGCCGCTCGGTCGAGTTCGACGTGCTCCTGCTGGCCGGGGCGCCGGCGCCCGCGCCGGACGCGTCGCCGGCGCGCGACGCCAAGGCCGGCGCGGCGGGCTCCGCCGCCGTGGATCCGCGGGTGCTGCTGCTGGTCGACGAGTGCTGGCGGCACGCCAAGGCGATCGGCGCGTGGGGCGCCGGCGTCGAAGTGCTGCGGCAGGCGGGGGTCGCCGGCACGCCCGGCGTCGTCACGGGCGGCTCCGGCGCCGAGGTCCTCACCGCCGTGCAGCAGCTGCTGGCCGCCCACCGGGTGTGGGAGAGGTTCCCCGCCTCGGTCACCTGACGCGCTCGTCCGCCGACGAGGGCCGTCCCCCGCAACACCGGGGGACGGCCCTCGTCGCGTCCGGCCCGCGCCGCGCCGCCGCCCGTGCGGCGGGTGCGGCGGGGCTGTCGCGGTCAGTCCCACCTGTCCTGGTTGAGGAAGCGGGCGAAGCCGCGCCACGAGTTGGGCCCCATGACCCCGTCGATCGGGCCGGTGTAGCCGTGGCCGGACGCGAGACGCTGCACGGCGCGCCAGGTGTTCGGGCCGGGCTGTCCGTCGATCGGTCCGGTGTAGCCGTAGGCCCGCATGGCCCGCTGGAGGGCGGCGTAGGTGCCCGGCCCGGGCGCGCCGTCGATGGGGCCGGTGTATCCCGCGGTGAGCCGCAGCCAGTTCTGCATGCGCTGGTAGAAGATGGTGCCGGGGATGCCGTCCTGCTCGGTGGAGGTCTTGGGCAGTCGCCCGGGTGCGGGGTTCTGCCCGATGTAGGCCAGCGGGTTGATGCGTACGCCGGCCGGATTGATCATGTGCCAGTGGACGTGCGGCCCGGTCGACGAGCCCGAGCCCGGCGCGCCGGCCGCGCCGCCGGAGAGGCCGACGACGGTGCCGCTGGACACGGCCGCGCCGTTGCCGAGCAGGAACTGCGACAGGTGCATGTACTGGCTGCGGTACCCGTCCGCGTGCTGGATGGTGACCGTGTGCCCCCCCGTGCCGTTGTACGGGATGTTCTGGATGGTGCCCGCGCCGCAGGCGGGCAGGCGGGTGCCGACCGGCATGCCGAAGTCGACGCCGCCGAGCGAACCCCGGTTCAGGTGCTCCTGCCAGGTGCCGGTGACGGGATACCCGGAGAAGGGGTTGTAGATGGCGGGCGCGGCGTACGCGCGGCCGGGAACGGCCAGCCCGGCCAGGGCGCCCGCGCCGAGGGCGGCGCCGAGCAGCACCGCGCGGCGGTCGATACCGGCGACCGCCGGGCCGTCGCCGCAGCATCCGGGTTGGTCGAGATGGTCCATCGCGTGCTCCCTGCTGGATCGGTACGCCGGTCGGGCCAGTGACAATACATAGCCACGAATAAATCTGTCGACCGTCCGCTCCGCCACGGCGCCGGGCCACGGGCGACGGTCCGCAATCGCACCACCGGGTCGCTCAGCCGCCCGGGCAGCGGCTGTCACCGCCGCTGTGCTCCTGGCAGGTCGTCGGCGCCGGGAGCGGCGCGGCCGGCGGCCGGAGGGTGCGCGCGGCATCCGCGACCGCCGGCGCCAGCGCCGCCGCGGCCACGACGGCGAGGAGCAGGTAGACCAGCCCGGTGCGGCGGTACCGGCAGCCGAACGCCACCAGCGCGATGACGGCCGGCCCGCCCGCTGCCGTCGCCGCCAGCAACAGCAGCGCCCGGGCCGAGCGGCGCCCGAATTCCGCCGAGCGCCCGCCACCGTTCGAGTGGTGGTCGGCCCAGCCCTCCATGCCGATCGTGAACAACCACCACAGCAGCGCCAGGCACGCCACCACCCAGACCACCGTCAGGAGCACGAGGGCGTACCGGGACCGGGCGGCGGGTGTCGACGAGGTCATGCCGTACAGCGTCGCGGAGCCGGGGCCGCGGGACGTGAGCCCGGGTACTCACCGCGCGGGATCTCCCGCACCCGGGCGTACGCGCGGGGGCCGGGTCGGCGCTGGCCGCGCGTCAGGCCGCGGCGCTTCCGGGGGGAGGGGCCGCCGCCGGCAAGGACGGCGGCCCGCCGGTGCGGTCGCCGTCGCGACCGCACCGGCGGGCCTGGCCACGTCACCGACGGGCCGGGTGGGACGGTCCGCTCACCACCCGCGGCACTGGCCGGACGTCGGGCCGCCGACCGTGTTGGCCACCCCGTTGTCCACCGGTGGCGGCTGGTTGCCGACGCACCGCAGCGGCCCGTCGATCCGGTTGCCCGACACCACGACCGGCGTGCCGCCGGTGCGGCTGTCGACCACGCTGACCGGACCGGTCACCCGCGTCCCGCTGATCAGCACCGAACCGGTGACGCCGGTGACCGACAGCGGGCCGTTGACCGTGCTGCCCGTCAACTCCACCACCGTGGACCCGGTGGCGGTCACCGGGCCGCTGACGCTGGCGCCGAGCGCGATCAGGCCCGCGCCCTTCGCGACGTTGACCGGCCCGAACACCGTGGCACCCGGCGCGAGGCAGGTCACCCCGCCGTTGACCGGCAGCGGACCCCGACGCTCACCGCTGACGACCTGGCCGCAGGTCTGGTCGGTGACCTCGAGCGTCACGGGCAGCGTCGAGAGCCGGTTCGACGGATCGTCGCTGGTGACGCAGAGCTGGGCCCGGTACGTACCGGCGGCCAGGCCGGTGCTGTCCATCGAGAGCGTCACCTCGGTGAACTTGCCGGCGCCGGTGCCGGCCGACGTCCGCGACGCCGTCAGCCACGGCACCTCGTCGGGCGTCACGCACGGCTGCAGGTCGGGCAGCCGGACGTGGGTGATGAACCGGGCCGCGCCCTTGTCGTTCTCGACCTCGACCAGGCGGCCGGAGCGGTCGATCTCGTGGACCCCCTTGGAGCTGGTGGTCAGGATGTTGCCGTTACCGAGCGGGTGGACACCCTGGTAACCGCTGCCGCCGGGCGGCGTGTAGACGCCGATCAGCTTGCCGTCGCGGTCCATCTCCCAGACCCCGGGGGCGGAGCCGCTGCCCCAGCTCGCCGCGAGCACGTTGCCGTTCGGCATCTCCGCGAGCTGGCCGGGCCAGCTCAGCCCCTCGAAGAAGCGGGCGTTGGCGGCGGAGCCGTCCTTCTTGAAACTGTGGATGGCGTCGCTGTCGCTGCCCGAGACGAGCATGTCGTCGCCGCGGAACAGGATGCCCCACGGTCCCTTCAGCCCATCGGTCCCCGGCGCGACGAACGTGCCCAGGTACTTGCCGTCGGCGTCGAACTCGACCACCGAGTTGGCGTTGCTCTGGGACGCGACCGTCACCAGCACGGTGCCGCGCGGCGAGAGCGCGATACCCCGGGTGTTGGTCATGATCTTCGGGTCGTCCACGCCGCCGGCGGGCGCGAAGATCCGCCGGAAGCTGCCGTCCAGGGCGTGTTCGGTGATCACCGAGTTCAGCTGGTCGGACATGAGGAAGCCGCTGCCGTCCGGCTTGGCGATGACCTGGAACGGTGTGTAGAGGTTGCTGGTCGGGTCGAACTTGAAGTGCGGGATGAACTGCGGGTCGATCTGCTTTCCGGTCTGCGGATCGAACGCCATCACCCCACGGGTGGCGCTTGCCGAGTTCGGGATCAGCAGGACACCGTTACGCAGGAGCCGGATCCGCTCGTCGTCCGGCCCGGCGTCCGGGTCGTCCAGCCGCCAGTCCAGCACGCCGTGCCCGGCGTTGCGTACCGCGAACTTCTGGCTGGTGACCAGCCCGGCCGGCTGCCGCGCGGAGATCGACTTGGGCGCCACCTCGATCTTCGGTACCGGCACCACCGTCAGTTCCAGCGCGATCGTCGTCGTCGGCTGGTCCTGGTCGTTGCTGGCCAGGCACAGGTTCGCCTTGAACACGCCGCCGTCGTCCAGGCCGGTCGAGTCGAGGGTGATCTGGATGTCCTGGCTCTTGAACGCACCCAGTGTGCCCTGCGCCGGGGTCACCTTGACCCAGGTCGGCCAGTCGCAGTCGTCGCTGTCGCCGGTCGCCCGCCAGGTGAGTTCGGCACCGCCGGCGTTGCCCACCTTGACCGTGTGGGTCTCGTTCTGCGCGACGTCCATGCTGGAGCTGAGCGCGGTCTTGTCCACGGTCAGGTCCGGGGCCGCGGGAAGGACGGCGACCGGGAAGTGCGCCTGGGCGATCGGCTGCCCGTCCGGCGCGTGCCGGGCGTCGGTGGTCAGGTCGATCGCACCGAAGAGCCAGTTCTTGCGGGGGGTCCCGGTGACGTCCAGGGTGATGGTCAGCTCCTGGCTGGCGCCGGGCGCCAGGGTGAACTGCGTCGGCGCGACCGTGATCCGCGCGCCGGCCGGGGCCTGCGGCGTCGCCTGGTAGGTCGCGGCCACCCTGGCCACGCTGGACACCGTCCGGGTGAAGGTGCAGACCTTGAGGCAGTGGTGCTCGACCACGGCCGGCAGGTTCAGCGTCTGCGGGTCGCCACCGGCGTCGGGGTTGGCCGCGACGAAGTTCGCGGCGGTCTCGTCGAGCACGATGCCGGTCCGGGCGGCCTGGGCCAGGTTGATCCGGCCGGAGCCCATGTCGAACGCGTCGGCCGACGTGCGGCCGTCCTCCTTGACGACGCCGTCGCGGTCCGCGGTGACCGCCAGCGCGGAGCGGATCCGCGTCGGCGACCAGTCGGGGTGCAGCGCCGCCAGCAGCGCGCCGGCACCGGCGACGTGCGGCGACGACATGGACGTGCCCTGCATGAAGGCGTACGGGGCCGGGTTGTCCTTCGTCGCCATGGTGGCGGCGAGGATGTTGCGGCCCGGGGCGGCCACGGTGGGCGCGAGCATGTCGAACTTGCTGGGTCCGCGCGAGCTGAAGTCGGCCACGACGTCGGTCCAGTCGCCGTCGCGCAGCACCTCGCTGCCGGGGTCGACGCGCACGGTGACGGGGCCGTCGGTGGCCGCCGCGTGGTCGCGCAGCCGCTGCCCGTCGGCGAGGGAGACCATCACGGCCGGGATGGTGGTCCCGGCGAGCGCGCCCATCGTGATCGGCGGACCGCTGTACTGGTTGTGCACGACCACTCCGGTCGCGCCGGCGGCGGTGGCGTTCTTGACCTTCACGGAGAAGTCGCAGCCGCCCCGGGGCAGCAGGGCGACCCTGCCGCTGAACGCCGCTGCCGGGAACGGAAGGCAGGCCTGCACGTTGTCCGCGTCGACGGCGCCGGAGTACCGGATCGCACCCTCGATGGGCGGGTTCGGCGAGCCTTCCCCGATCACGGCGGCGATGCCGGTGAGCGCGGCCGGGACGGGCGTCGGGCCCGTCACGTCGAGCCGGTGGGCGATGACCCGCTCGTGGCTGACCGCGGCGACGGACATGTTCCACGGCGCGGTCTTCGCGACGGTGCTGGCGCCCGGGCCGCTGTTGCCGGCGGAGGCGGCGACGAAGATGCCGGCCGAGTACGCCTCCAGGAACGCCTGGTCGACGAGGTCCTTCCAGGGGTCGTCGCGACCCGAGATCGAGTAGTTGAGGACGTCCACGCCGTCGGCGATCGCCTGGTCCACCGCCGCGATCGTCGCCGAGGAGAGGCAGCCGATGGCCATGCAGACCTTGTAGGAGATGACGTTGGCCCGCGGCGCGACCCCGGAGACGGTGAGCTTGTGCGTGCTGGTGCCGACGGTCATGGTCGCCTCGTGCCGGTTGCCGGCGGCGGTCGAGGCGGTGTGGCTGCCGTGGCCGTTGTCGTCCCGGGCGTCGGTGCCGACCATCGACCAGGCGCCGATCAGCTTGTCGTTGCAGATCGCCTTGTGCTGGGGGTGGCTCGGGGCGCAGACGCCGACGTACCTGCCCGCGCCGTACGGGTTGGTGTGCCGGTAGCCGTCACCGTCCACGGCCGCGAACGACGGGTGGTCGGGGTTGATGCCGGAGTCCAGGATCCCGACGATGGCGCCCTCGCCACGGGTCCCGACGTTCTCCGCCGTCCGGCCCTCCCACACCGCGGGCGACTGGATCAGCGCGTTGCTGGTGTCGGTCGTCAGTTCCAGGATCTCGTCGGGTACGACCGCCCTGACCCCCGGCAGGCCGGACAGCTGCGCCGCCTCGTCCGCGCTGAGCGCCACCGCCAGTCCGTTGACCACGTTCCGGTAGGTGTGGGCGACCCGCACGGAGCGCCCCAGGACGGCCTCCATCTCGTCCACCACGGTGTCCTGCCGCTGCGCCAGTTCCCTGGCGTAGGGGGTGCTGGCCGCGGACCGGGCGTCGGTCCTGCCGGCGCGCGCCCCGGTGCCCCGGGTGGCGGCCATCAACGACGGCTTGTCCAACTGCACCAGCCAGAGCCCGCTCTTGGGTTGCGGCAGGCCGGACGCCGGGCGGGGCGGCGCCTCGGGCGCCTGCCGGGTGGCCGGCAGCGGCGCGCTGGAGGGCGCCGCGGCAGCGGACACGGGGGCCGCGGCGAGCAGCATGGTGCTCGCCGCCACCGCCGCGACCAGACGGGCCGGTGTTCGCCGACGGGAGGGGAACGTTCTTCGGGAGGGATGCTGTGCCACAGGTGAGCTCCTAAGTCACTGAGCGGCGCGATCGGTGCTGTCTCGCTGCCTGGCCAGAGCCGGGGAGTGCTCGGTGCGGCTGGGTGCGATCGTGTGAAACCTAGGTGATCACCGTGACCGAGGCAATGGCGTCCGTCCATCCGTACGCCGCACCGGGCCAGCGGCGCCGACGCCAGGTCAGCCGGAGTCCCCCCGGTTCCGACGGTCGTGCCGGGCTTGCCGGACTTGCCGGAGCGGGTCCTCATCGTCAGGTGAGTTCGGACAGCCAGCGCTCCAGCTCCGCCGGGGAGCGGAACAGCAGCACCGGTGGCCCGGCCGGATCGGCCTGCCAGGCGCGCATCCGCCGCCGGGCCCGGCCGAACGCGGTGACGTGCCACACCAGGATCGACTCCCGGGACAGCACGCTACGCAGCGACTCGCGGTTGCCGTTGCAGATCTCCTCGCCGCTGACCAGCCGGTGGGCGGTACGCCGCAGCAGCCGCCAGAAGGAGAGCCAGCGCGGATAGTCCAGGCCGACGACCAGGTCGGCGCGCGCCAGCACCACGTCGCGCCACCCGTGGTACGCCCCGTCGAGGATCCAGCGGTCGCGGCGACAGACCGCCTCGATCCGGCTGCGCTGCTCCGCGACCGGCACCTCCACCCAGCCCGGCTGCCACAGCAGGTCGTCGACCGGGTGCCACGGTGACCCGAGCCGCTCGGCCAGCCGCTCCGCCAAGGTGGACTTGCCGGCGCCGTACACCCCGTAGACGAGGATGCGGGCCGGTGCGGTCATCGCGGCAGCGTACGCCGCCGGTGCCGGGCGGATCCCGCCCCCATCCGGGCGGGTGCGGGCGGACGGCGGCGCCATCGGCTCCGGTCGCGGCGGCGGGCCGGGTCGCCGGCACGGCGGGCCGTGACCGGGGCCGCGCCCCCGGGTCATACACTCATCCCCTGGTCACGCGCCCGGACGCCGCTCACGTGGAGCCGGCCACGCACCGGAGCCGGACGGACGACAGCCGGTCATGGCGCCCGGCGGGGCGCCCGGGCCGGCAGGGGTGGACCGCCGTTCGCGAACCGCGCCGGTCCGCCGCTGGACGGGGCGGACCGGCACTGAAGGGAATGCGGGTGAGGCGACGAGGCAACGGGCCCCGGAGGCTGCGGGGCGCGGCGGGGACGGTCGTCGTCCTCGCCGTCGCGACGGCTCCAGGTGTGGCCGTGGCCGACCCGACACCCGCTGCGGCCCCCGGGACGCCGGTGTGCGAGGTGCGTGGCGGCCGGCTGAGCGAGATCTCCGGCATGGCCGCGACGGACGGCGGCTTCGTCATGATCAACGACGGCGCGGACGACGAGGCCCGCCGCCGCATCTTCTTCCTGGACGACCGGTGCGCCGTCGTGCGGACCGTGTCCTATCCGTCCCGGCCGCGCGACACCGAGGACCTCGCCGTCGGTGCCGACGGCACAGTCTGGGTGGCCGACATCGGGGACAACGACCGGTCCCGGCAGACGATCGCGGTGTGGAAGCTCCCGCCGGGGGCCGACCGGCCGGTCCTGTACCGCATGGCCTATCCGGACGGCCCGCACGACGCGGAGGCCCTGCTCGTGACCGGCGACGACCGGCCGGTGGTCGTCTCCAAGTACTCGGCCAACCTGTACGCCCCGGGCGCCGCCCCGCGCCCGGGTGCGACGACACCGCTGGTGAAGGTGGGACAGGTCCGGCTGCCGGCCTCCACGACGAGCAACCCGTTCGGGGCGCTCGGTCGCACGGCGGTCACCGGCGCCGCCACCGCACCGGACGGGCGTCGGATCGTCCTGCGCACCTACGCGGACGCGTACGAGTTCGACGTGACCGACGGCGACGTGGTCACCGCGTTGACCGGCGGGACGCCACGGATCGTCGCGCTGCCGGACGAACCGCAGGGCGAGTCGGTCACCTACAGCCGCGACGGGCGCTCCCTGCTCACCGCGTCCGAGACCGCCGACCAGCCGCCGGGGACGATGCCCGTGGTCCGGCGCTACCCGCTGCCGGCGGCCGTCGGGTCCCCCGCGCCGCCCAGCACGCCCGGGCCGACGGCCCACGCCGCCGGCGACGGGACCGGCCGCGCCGGCGCCGTGCGGACCTACCTCCTGGCGGCCGGAGCGCTCGGGCTGGCGCTGATCGCCGTGGGCCTGGTCGCGCTGGTCCGCGCGCGGCGGGCCGGGTCGCACTGACCTGCGCGGCGGTACGCCGGGCCGCACTGACCGTCGCACGGCGGCACGGGCCGGGCCAGCCGTCACGGCTGCCGGGGGCGCGCGCCCGGGTCAGGCGCCGTCTCCACGGGACGCGGCCGAGGTGTGGAGGCCGGTGAACAGCGCTGCCAGCAGGTCGCTGCGCGCGTCGATGCCGGCCGCCGAGACCCACTCCTGCCGGGCGTGTGCGCCGCCCCCGGGCGGGGCGAGCCCGTCGACGGTGGGGCGGCCGAGCGCACCCGTCGTGTTGGTGTCGGCGGCACCGTCCGCCGGTCGACCGGCGAGGCGTTGACCGAGGCCGGCGGCGACGCCCACGATCCGGTCGAGCAGGTGCTGCCCCGCCTCGTTTGGCCGCCAGGTGGGCCGGTGCGAGAGCAGTCGGGCGTCGAGCCGGGCGCGGTCGCGTACCGGACGCAGCGACCGCAGGCCGGCGAGGACGGCGTCCTCGTCGTCCGGGTCGGTGAAGCGCAGTCCCAGCTCGACGTGGGCCGCGCCGGCCACCACGTTGGTCCGCCCCCCGCCGGCGATGGTGCCGGTGTTGAGCAGGACCGGCCGGCCCTGCACGAGTGCGCGGACCCGCACGAGTTGGTCGACGAGTTCGTCGATGGCGTTGACGCCGGCGTCCGGGTCGAGCGCGGCGTGCGCCTCGATCCCGGTGACCTCGATGCGGACCCGGGTGCTGCCGCGCCGGCCGGTCTTGAGGTCGCCACCGGGGTGCGGCGGTTCCAGGCCGAGCACCGCGCGGGCCCGGGCCGCCTCGGCCCGGACCAGCCCGGTGGCGGTGGGCGAGCCGATCTCCTCGTCGGCGACGACGAGGACCCGGATCTCGGGGTGCTGGGTGCCCTGCCGCTCGACGCGTGCCGCCGCCGCGAGCAGTGCGACGATCCCGGCCTTGGTGTCGTAGACGCCCGGGCCGCGGACGACGTCCCCCTCGACGGACCACGGCATGCCGGACAGCGTGCCGACCGGCCAGACGGTGTCGTAGTGGGTCAGCAGCAGCACCGGGTCGCCCGGGACCCCTCGCGCCGGGAGGGTCCAGACCAGATGGTCGCCGCTCGGGTGCGGCACCCGGGCGGTGTCGAAGCCGGCGCGGGCGGCGTCGGCGTCGAGCACGTCGGCCAGCGCGGCCAGCGCCCGCCGGTCACCGGTCGGCGACTCGTGCAGCGTGTAGCGGTGCAGCGCATCGAGCGCGGCGCTGGATCCTGAGGACGACATATGCGGACCATATGTTTCACTCGAACGCCTTGTCAACGGGCGCGATCAACGGCAGCATGGGCAACATACGATCGCTATCATCGCAAGGGAGTGGCCGATGACCGCTGACACGCAGGGGATCGTGGCGCGTGACCTCGCCGGGCTCGCCGAGTGGACGGCGGCATCGGCGCTCTACCGGAGCGTCTTCGGTTACGAGGGCCCCGAGCACGCCGTCAGCCCCCGCCTCCTGGCCGCGCTGGGCGAGAACGCAGGGACCGCGGTCGGTGCGTTCGACGAGGACGGCTCCCTCGTCGGTTTCTGTTACGGCTTCACCGGCGTCGAACACGGCGAGCTCTACCACTACTCGCAGGCGGCCGTCGTCGACGCGCGGGCGCAGGGGCGCGGCGTCGGCCGCCTGCTCAAGCACGCCCAGGCCGAGGCCGCACGGCGCGTGGGCGTGCACACGATGCGGTGGACCTTCGACCCGTACGCGCTGCGCAACGTCCACTTCAACCTGAACGTGCTGGGCGCCGTCGGGATCCGCTTCCTGCCCGACTTCTACGACGACGGCGACAGCGACCGGGTCCTGGTCCGGTGGGACCTCGACCGTCCCGGGGGCAGCACCTGGGCGCCGGGGCACGGGCACGCGGCCGTCGACTCGCCCGCCGACGACCGTACCGCCGCACGGGGGCCCGACGACCGGGCGCGGCTGCGCCTGGAGCTGGCCGGCCGGTTCGCGGCGGGCGGGCGGCTCGTCGGCGTCGCGCGGCGGGCGGACACCCCCGGCCGCGTCAGCTACCTGTTCGCACAGGATTGAGGCATGACCACGAAGAGATCGACCCCCTCGGAGCGCTTCGACCGCAACGTGCAGCGCAGGTCCGCGCAGGTGCTCAAGCAGCGGGTCCTGGAGCAGCAGCGCACCGAGTTCGCCAAGGCGCTGGCGTGGGCCGCCGAGCAGGACGCCATCGAGCGGGCCGCGGCGCTCATCGTGTCGGCCCGCCGGCGGTACCTGCTCGGCCACGGCAAGTCGCTCGGCTTCGCGTCCCTGCTCGCCGCCGACCTCAGCGCCGGGCTCTCCGGCGTCCACCTCGTCGACGGCGCGGCACTGCGGCCCCTCGACATGCTCAGCGACATCCGCCAGGGCGACCTGCTCGTAGCCGTCTGCATGGCGCGCTACCGGCGCGAGACCATCGACGTCGCCTCCGCCTACGTCCGCCACGGCGGCCAACTGGTCCTCGTCACCGACGCCGAGGACGCGCCGCTGGCCGAGACCGCCGCCGTCCGCATCGTCATCGGCACCGACAGCGCCTCCTACGCGAACTCCCCCACCTCCGTGGTGCTCGCGCTGCACCTGCTCGCCACCCTGACCATCGCCAGCTCGAAGGGGGCCGGCCGCCGCCTGCGCGAGCGCGACGCCCTCGCCGCCGAACTCGATCTCTACCAGGAGGAAACGTGACCGACCGCAGGCGAGGCGGAGGGGCCGCCCACGAGCCGGCCGGGTACCGGCGGCACGGCGAGGTGACGGTGTGAGGCGGATCGAGGCGGTGGAGCTACGCCGGGTACGGCTGCCGCTCGTGCACCGGTTCCAGACCAGCTCCCACGCCAAACGGGAGCTGGAGCACATCCTGGTCGCGCTCACCGACACCGACGGCGCCGTCGGGTGGGGCGAGATCGCGTCGCCGAGCGGCCCGTTCTACTGCGCCGAGACCGTCGAGAGCTGCTGGGCGGTCGCCCGCGACCACCTCGCGCCGCTGGTCCTGCGTACCGACTGGGAGCACCCGGCGGACCTGGCCGCGACGCTCGGCCGGGTCCGGGGCAACCACTTCGCCCGCGCCGGCTTCGACATCGCCGCCTGGGCCCTGTGGTCGGCCGCCGAGGGCAGCTCCCTCGCGCACGCGCTGGGCGGCACGCGCGGCAGCGTCGAGGCGGGGGTGTCGCTGGGGATCGAACCCACCGTCGACGACCTCCTCGCGCAGGTGCGGCTGCGCGTCGACGAGGGCTACCGCAGGATCAAGCTCAAGATCGCGCCCGGCTGGGACGTCGACCCGGTGCGGGCCGTACGCGCGGCACATCCGAGCGTGCCGCTGCACGTCGACGCCAACGGCGCCTACGAGGACACCCCGGAACACCGGGCCGTCCTGGCCGAACTCGACGGCCTGGGCCTGCTGATGATCGAGCAGCCGTTCGCGCCGCGCGCACTCGTCGCGCACGCCGCCCTGCAGGAACGCATCGACACGCCCGTCTGTCTCGACGAGTCCGTCGAGGAGCTGGACGACCTCGTCACCGCGCTGCGCCTGGGCGCCGTACGCGTGCTCAACGTCAAGGTCTCGCGGATGGGTGGCCTGACCCACGCCGTACGGGCGCACGACCTCGCGCGCGAGCACGGCGTCCCGGTGTGGTGCGGCGGCATGCACGAGTTCGGGATCGGCCGGGCCGCCAACGTCGCGCTGAGCGCGCTCGCCGGCTTCACGCTCCCCTCGGACGTCTCCGGCTCCGACAAGTACTACGCCCGTGACGTCACCACCCGCCCGATCGTGAGCGCCGACGGACTCGTCGAGGTGCCCGCCGCGCCCGGCCTCGGGTGGGACGCCGACCTGACGTACATCGGGGAGAGGACCACCGACCGGCTCGTGCTGCGCGCGGACGGCGCGGCGTGACGGGTCCGTCGCGGCTGACCGGTCGACGGCAGCGCGCTCGGTACCCGGCCCCCGGTGGACGGCCATGGCGACGGCCAGCGTCACCGGCGGGTCGGGCCCGCAAGGTGCTCCCGGTAGTGCACCACCGGCCGGTGAGCTGACCGACGTGCCGAGATGGTGGGACGCCGTCCCGTGACGGATCACCGTCGTCGCCGGTCCGGCTCGCGGGACGCGTACGGCTGCCGGTGTCCTGCGGACGACGTCCCACCAGTCAGGTCACGAGGTGGGGCTGTTGGCCACGACTCCGATGTCGACCGTGGTGGTCTCTCCCGCCACCACGGACAGGACCGCCGTCTCACCGTTGCTGGTGTAGGTGGTTTCGGAGACCTGCACCACGTCCGAGTCGACGGTGTCGTCGACGCCGACGTTCGGCGTGGTGAACCGCCAACTGCTCTTGTACGGCTGGACTCGGCCGACGTAGTGCTTCGCCGGGACGTCGAAGCGGTAGGTGCCATTGTAGGAGTTGGAGAAGCCGTACTGGTCGTCGTCGTCGACGCTCCAGAAGCTCAGCCCCACGTTGGTGACCAGTGGCTCGCCCGCCTCCCGGATGCCGTCGGCGTCCAGATCGTTCCAGATCACGCCGCGGAGCGTGCCCTTGCCGACAATCTGGAACTGCTTGGTGTCCGTGTTGTTGCCGACGGCCTGCTCGGACGTCGTGGTGGACACCGTGGCGACGGCCTCGACCGGCACGCCGGTCGGCGCGCCGTAGAGGTATCCGGTGAGGTTGACGGCGGGCGCCGACGCCCCGGGGGCCAAGTCATCCACCAGGTCACAAGTGACGGTGGGTGTGGCGAAGCCGCAGGTCCATGCGCTGGTCGTGGCAATCTGCCCGACCTGGAAGGGCTCGGGCAGGGTGAAGACCAGCCGGACCCCCGCCGCGGCCTTGGTGCCGGCGTTGCGCGCCACCGCATCCACCGAGGTCCAGCCGTCGCTGGGCAGGATGAAGCGCTCGCTGGTCACGTCCACGGTCACGTCCGGCACCTTGGGTGCGGCGACCGCCGGGACCACCGAGAACACGACCGAGCCGAGGCCGGCCGCCACGGCGGCGGCCATCTTTACAGACATCATTGATCTCCCCGTGTCGATGAGCATCCACCATAGGTGACACTGCCGTCTCGGTCAGCTACGGGGCAGGCGGCTATGGGCGCCCGGGTAGCCTGACCGGCACCATGGACGGTCACCGATTCGCCGTGTCCCGGCTCCTGCCGCCGCCCGGGCTGCCCCGGGCGATCGCGTACCAGTCCGCCATGGTCGCCGTGGGCAGCGGCACGTTCCTCACCGGCAGCATCGTGTTCTTCACCGAGGTCCTCGGGCTCAGCCCGGTGCAGATCGGGATCGGCTTCTCGATCGCGGGCCTCGCCGGGGTGGCCACCTCGCTGCCGCTGGGCGCGCTCGCCGACCGGATCGGCGGGCAGCGGTCCTGGGCCCTCGGCGCGCTCGGCTCGGCGCTGACGTTCGCCGCCTACCCGCTCGTGACGTCCTTCGCGGGCTTCGTGGTGCTGATGGTGGTGGCCGCCGTCACCGACTCGTTCGCCAACGCCGGGCGCACCATCTACACCGCCGCCGCCATGCCGGCCGGGGACCGGGTGCGGACGATGGCGTACGCCCGCTCGTACCTCAACGCCGGGTTCACCGTCGGCACCGGTCTCGGCGCGGTGGCGCTGGCGTTCGACTCCGCCGCCGCGCTCGTCGCCATGGTGCTGCTCAACTCCGCGTTGTCACTGCTCAACGCCGGCCTCGTGACCCGGCTCCCGGCCGCGCCGATCGTGCGGCACGAGCGGACGGCCACCGCCTCGCGGTGGGCGGTGCTGAAGGACCTGCCCTACGCGACGAGCGCCGTGCTCCTCGCCGTCATGATGTTCCACTCGGTGATCCTCGTCGAGATCCTGCCGCTCTGGGCGATCACCCACACCGACGCCCCCAAGCCGCTGCTCGGCGCGATGCTGGCCCTCAACACGGTGCTGGTGATCACGTTGCAGGTGCCGGCGGCGCGCGGCGCCGACTCGCTTCCCGGCGCGGCCCGCCTGATCCGCCGGGGCGCCCTGGTCACCGCGCTCGCCTGCCCGCTGGCCGCGTTCGCGGGTCGGACCGGCGGCGGGTGGACCGTCGTCGCGCTCCTCGGCGTCGTGGTGCTGGTGACCACCACCGAGTTGTGGTTCTCGGCGGCGCTCTGGTTCTTCCAGACCAACGTGCCGCCGGCCGCGTCGCGCGGGGTGTATCTCGGCACGGCGCAGACGATCAGCTCGGCGGCGGACATCTTCGCGCCGGTCGGCCTGACCCTCCTCGCGATCCAGACCGGCGGCTGGGGCTGGTGGGTCGTCGCGGCGATCTTCGTGGGCTGCGCGCTGGCCGCCGGCCCGGCCGTCGGCTGGGTCGCCCGGACGCCGCGGACCGGCGCCGGCGCCGACGCGCCGCCACCGCCGTCCACAGAGGATTCCGAGCCGGCCGTACGGCCCACCTCCGCGTGACGTCGGAAGATCGACCGATCCTTGACACGGAATCGACGTGGCTGAAATCCTTCCCGGCGAAGGGGGTCCGATGAGCGCTGAGGACGACGACACCCGGACGTACGCCGTGGTCGTGAACGACGAGGAACAGTTCTCGATCTGGTGGGACGACCGGGAGGTGCCCGCCGGCTGGCGGCGCGAGGGCACCACCGGGACACGCGCCGAGTGCCTCGCCCACATCGACGAGGTGTGGACGGACATGCGGCCCGCATCGTTGCGGCGTTGGATGGACGAGCACGCCGCGACCGGCTGACGCCGCACCGGACGAGGGCGCATGAGCGACAGTTGCCAGCGGTATCCGGCCCTCGCCGTGCAACGCGGGATGGTGCTGCAGACGCTCCGGCAGCCCGCCGGCGGGGTGGACGTCCAGCAGGTCACGATCAGGTGGGACGGCCCGCCGGACCGGGACGCGTTCAGCGCCGCCTGGCAGGCCGCGACCCGGCGGCACGCGGTGCTGCGTACGGCCTTCGAGGTCGACGGTGACCACGGCGTGGCGCAGGTCGTCCGGTCCACCGTGGCGCCGGACCTGCGGTGGCGGGAGACGACGCTCGACGACTTCCTCCCCACCGACCGGTACGAGCCCTTCGACGTCGGCCGGGCGCCCCTGCTCCGGGTCACCGCGCTGAGCGACCAGCACGTCGTCGTCACGTTCCACCACGCGATCCTCGACGGCCGCTCCACCCGGATGCTGCTCGACGAGGTCCTCGCCGACTACGCCGCGCGCCGGGCCGGCCGGGTGCCGGACCCGCCGCGCCGGCCGCCGTTCGCGGACTTCGTGCACTGGTGGGGCACGCGCGACCCGAGCACCGGCGACGCGTTCTGGAAGGGGTACCTCGCGGGCGCCCCGATGCCGCGGGCGCTCCCGGGCCGCCTCGACGCGGATCCCGGCGCGCGGGGCGTGCCCGCCTCGCACGAGGTCGTCGTCACCCGGCCGGACTCCGACCGGCTCCGTGCTGCCGCCGCCGGAGCGGGCGTCGGCGTCAGCGCCGTGGTCCACGCGGCCTGGGCGCTGCTGCGCGGCGGCTACGGCGGGGTCGACGACGTCACCTTCGCGGTCACGAGATCCTGCCGGTACGACAGCGTCCCGGACGCCGACCGGATCCTCGGACTGCTGCTCAACACGGTGCCGCTACGGATCCGGCTCGATCCGGGGTGGACGGTGCGGCGGTTCCTCGCCGACGTGGCGGGCCGGATCCGGCGGATCCGCGAGCACCAGCTCACGCCGCTGCACAGCATCCTCGACCAGGCGGGCCTGACACCCGACACGCCGCTGCTGGACAGCCTGATGGTGTTCGAGCGGCAGCGGCTGTCCACCGCCCTGGCCGAGGGCGGGCCGGAGGGGGCCCGGCGCTCGGCCCGCGTACACCGGATGCCCGGCTATCCGCTGACGGTGCATGCCTTCGACGAGCCGGAGCTGCGCCTGGGCGTGACGTGGGACGGCACCAGGCTGCTGGACGCCTCGGCGCGGCGGATTCTCGCGCAGTTGCACCGCACCGTGCTCGAGTTGGCGGAGCGGCCGGACGCCCGCCTGGCCGACCTGGACCTCGGCGCCGCCGGGGAGGCCCCGTTGCGCGCCGCCTGGAACGCCACCCGGCGGCCCTACCCTCGCGACGCCTCCGTCCCCGAGGTCTTCGCGGCCCGCGTGGCCGACGACCCGGCCGCCGCCGCGCTGGTGGTCGGCGACCGCACCGTCTCCTACGCCGAACTGGACCGGGCGGCGGACCGGCTGGCCTGGACGCTGCGCCGGCACGGGGTCGCCGGGGAGACCCCCGTCGCCGTGCTGCTCCCCCGGGGCGAACCGCTGATCCGGGCCCTGCTGGGCGTGCTCAAGGCCGGCGGGTCCTACCTTCCCGTGGACGCGTCCGCCCCACCCGCCCGGATCGCGAATCTCCTCGCGGCCAGCGGCACCCGCCTGCTGCTGACCACCGCCGCGACCGCCGCCGACCTGCCGGACCTGGGCCCGGTCCGGGTGCTGGACGTCGACGCGCCCGCCGGGAAGCCGGCGCCGGCCGGCCCGCCGCCGGGGCGGATCCACCCGTCGCAGCTCGCCCCCGTCCTGCACACCTCCGGCTCGACCGGCGCGCCCAAGCGGGTCGGGATCACCCACCGGGGCGTGGTGCGGCTGGTGACCGGCCCCGACTTCGCCACCCTCGGGCCCGGCGAGCGGGTGCTCCAGTTCGCCCCGACCGCGTTCGACGCGTCCACCTGGGAGATCTGGGGCGCGCTGCTCACCGGCGCCACGGCGGTGGTCGCGCCCCCGGACCCGGTGGACCTCACCCGGCTGACCGCGCTGATCCGCGACGGTGGGGTCACCGTCGCCTTTCTCACCGCCGGGCTGTTCCGGCAGCTCGCCGAGGAGGACGTCACGTCGCTCGCGGGGGTCCGGCAGCTGCTCACCGGCGGCGACGTGGCCGACCCGGGCGCGGTCCGCGCCGTGCTCGCCGCGCGCGGCGGGCTTCCGCTGGTCAACGCGTACGGGCCGACGGAGAACACGACGCTGACCAGTTGCCACCTGATGAGCGGCGCCGGGCCGGTGGGCGACCCGGTGCCGGTCGGCCGTCCCGTGCCGCAGACCACCGTCCACGTGCTCGACGGCAGCGGGCGGCCGGTGCCGGTCGGGGTCGCGGGCGAGCTGTACACCGGCGGCGACGGGCTGGCCCGCGGCTACCTCGGCGATCCCGCGGCCACCGCCCGGGCGTTCGTGCCGGACCCGCAGGCGCCCGGCGAGCGCCTCTACCGCACCGGTGACGTCGTGCGCTGGCGCGCGGACGGGGTGCTGGAGTTCCTCGGCCGCCGCGACGACCAGGTGAAGATCCGGGGGTTCCGGGTCGAGCCGGGCGAGGTGGAGGCGGCGCTCCGGGCGCACCCGCAGGTCGCCTCGGCGGCGGTGGGCGTACGGGGCGACGGGCCGGAACGGCACCTGGTCGGCTACGTCACGCCGGCCGGCCCGGCGGCGCCGACCCCGGCGAGCCTGCGCGAGCACGTCGCCGCCCGGCTGCCGGCCCACCTGGTGCCGGCCGGGTTCGCCGTCCTCGACCGGCTGCCGCTGACCGCGTACGGGAAGGTCGACCGGGCGGCGCTGCCGGCACCCGGGCCCGCCCAGGAGGATCCCGACGTCGCCGGACCCGCCTCGCCGACCGAGCACCGGCTCGCCGAACTCTGGTCCCGGCTGCTGCCCGGCGAACGTCCGCCCGCGCGCATCGGGCGGGAGAGCAGCTTCTTCGCCCTCGGCGGCAACTCGCTGACCGCCACCCGGCTGATGTTCCGCATCCGCGAGGCGTTCGGCGTGGAACTGGGCGTGGGCCCGTTCTACCGGGCGCCGACCCTGGCCGCGACGGCGGCGGCGATCGACGCGGCGACCGGATCGGCGCCCGGCCACCGGGGACAGGCGGGGCCGACGCTGCGCCGCCGGGACCGGGTGCCGCACCGCAGCGGTCGGGACCTGCCGGCGCACCTGGCCCGGCTGACCGACGGATGGGCCCTGTGGCGCACCGTCTGCCTGCGGGGGGCGGGCCTCCCGGTCGACCTGCTGGCCCCGCTCGGCGACGCGGAACTCGCCGCCGCCGCCGACCGGGTGGTGGCGGCCCGGGCCGACGGGGACCCAGCCGGCATCGCCGCCACCGAGGCGGCTTACGCGGCGGCGTACCCGGAGGCGGTTCGCCGGCTCGCGGTCGCGCTGCACACGGTGGCGGCCCACCCCCGCTTCCGCGAGGCGGTGGCCTGGCAGAACCCGCACGCGCTGCGCACCGGCGTCGACGCGCTGCTGCGCCGGGGCCCGGGCAGCCCGACCCGCAACACCAAGCACCGCCAGCACGAGGCGCTGGTCACCAGCTACCTCCAGCGCTACTGCGCCAAGAACGACACCATCGGGTTCTTCGGGCCGGTCGGCTGGGCGCGGATCGAGCCGGGCGGCGGAGTGCGGGTCGCCCCCGCGGACCCACCGGCGCTGCTGGCCGAGCGGACCGTCTACCTGGAGGGGTGGGCGGTCGCCGCGGTGCTGGCCCCGTACGCGCAACGGTTGCGCCCGTGGCTCGTACCCCGGCTCATGCCCTTCCTGGAGCTGGCCGGGACGACGCTGCGGGTGCCGCTCGCCCCGCCGGTGGCGCTGACCGACGCCGAGGCAGCGGTGCTGCGCGCCTGCGACGGGGTCCGCGACGCGCACGAGGTCGCCGGGGCCGTGCTGGCCGAGCCGGGTTCGGGACTGCGGTCGACGCGGGAGGTGCACGAGGTGCTGGAGACGTTGGCCGGGGCCCACCGGATCGCCTGGCAGCCGGAGGTGGCGCCGCACGACACCCGGCCGGAGCGGACCATGCGGGCCCGGCTGGCCCGGGTCACCGACGAGGCCGTGCGCGCACCCGCGCTCGCCGCCCTGGACGAGCTGGTCGCCGCCCGGGACGCGCTCACCTCGGCGGCCGGCGACCCGAACCGGTTGACCGGTGCGATGGCCGGCCTGGAGACCACCTTCACCCGGCTGGCCGGCGTCCCGGCCACCCGGCGCGCCGGCACGATGTACGCCGGTCGCACCCCCGTCTACGAGGAGTGCCTGCGGGCCGGCACGGTCGGCGTCGGCGAGGCGAGCCTCGACGGGATCCGCGACGCGCTCGGCCTGGTGCTGGAGAGCGCACGCTGGTTCACCGCCGCCGGCGCGACGCTCTACCGCCGTCTCTGCGCGGAGATCTACCGCCGCCGGGCCACCGAGCTGGGCACCGACGTGGTGCCACTGGCCGACTTCTGGCTGCTGGCCGGCGAGGCGCTGTTCCATCCGCCGCGACGGCTGACCGACCTGCTGACCGCCGCGCTGCACCGGCGCTGGGCCGACGTGCTGGCGCTGCCGCCGGACCGGCGGCGGATCCGGCTCACGGCGGCGGAGCTGGCGCCGGCGGTGGCCGCCGCCTTCCCGCCGGGGCGGCCCGGCTGGCCGACCGCGCGGCAGCACAGCCCGGACCTGATGCGGGCCGGCGACGAGTGGGTCCTGGGCGAGCTGCACCCGGGCGTCAACACCCTGCGGTACGCCACCTGGGTGGCCTACCACCCGGAGTCGGACGCGCTGCGCGCCGCGCTGGCGCGGGACGTGGGCGCCGGGGCGGTCTATCCCGCCGAGACCGGCCAGGAGGGTGGCGTGCCGACCAGGCAGAGCAACGCGCTGGCCGGGCCCGACGACGTCCGGTTGGTGTTCGCGCACGACTCGTTCGGGCACGACCCGCGCCGCAGCCTGCGCGTCGGCGAGTGCGACCTGGTCGAGGTGGCCGGCGGGCTGCGGGTACGGTCGCGCGACGGGCGGTTCGACGTGGACCTGATGCACGTCCTCGGCGACGTGGTCGGCGCCGGGCTGTCCCAGCTCTTCCGCGTCCTGCCCCCGGCGGCGCACCAGCCCCGGATCACCATCGACTCCCTCGTGGTCAGCCGCGAGTCGTGGACGTTCGCCGCCGCCGACCTCGCCTTCGCCGACACCCGCGACGAGGCGCTGCGGTTCCGCCAGGCGCGGGCCTGGGCCGGCGCCCACGGCCTGCCCCGTCACGTGTTCCTGCGCTGCGCGGGCGAGCGGAAACCGGTGCATGCCGACCTGACCAGCCTCGCCTCGGTCGACCTGGTGTCCCGGTCGGTCCGCCGGGCCCGCCGGCACGGCGGCGACGACGCCACGGTCGGCGTGGTGGAGATGCTGCCGGCGCCGGACCAGCTCTGGCTGACCGGGCCCGACGGCCGGTACACCGCCGAACTGCGGGTCGTCGCGGTCGACGGGCAGGTGGGCTGAGATGGCCGTGTTCGAGTTCCCGGCGTCGGCCGCGCAACGCCGGATGTGGCTGCTCGACCAGCTCGACCCGGGCCAGCCGACCTACCACGTCGGCTGGGCGGTGTGGCTCGACGGCCAGTTGGACACCGCCGCGCTCGACGGGGCCTGGGCGGCGGCGGTCGCCCGGCACGAGATCCTGCGCACCCACTTCCGGGCCAACGGCGGGCGGCCGATCCAGGTGATCGACGACGACGCCCCCGCGACCGCCATCGAGGTCGTGGCCCTGGACGAGCTGCCCGAGGCGGACCGGGAGGCCGCGGCCCGGGCCGCGCTGCGGGAGCACGCCCGCACCCCGGTGCCGCTGGAGCGTGGCCCGCTGACCCGGGTCAGGCTGCTGCGGCTCGCCCCGCAGCGGCACGTCCTGGCGCTGGTGGCGCACCACGCGATCGTCGACGGCTGGTCGGTGCGGCTGCTCCTCGACGAGCTTTCCGCCGACTACGAGGCGCTGCGCGCCGGCCGGCCGCCCGGCTCCGTCGAGCCGCCCCTGCAGTACGCGGACTTCGCCCTCTGGGAGCGGGAGCACGACGACGCGGGCGGCCACGCCGAGGCGGAACGCTTCTGGCCAGCCGAGCTGGCCGGTGCGCCGCCGGAGGTGCCGCTCCCGGTCGACCACCCGTACCCCGACCGGCTGTCGCCGGCCGCCGCCGAGGTCGCGGTGCCGGTCGACGGGGAGCTGGCCGGGGCGCTGCGCCGTCTGGCCGGGGCGCGGGGCAGCACCCTGTTCACCGTCCTGCTGACCGCGTACGCGGCCCTGCTGTCCCGGTTCAGCGGCGCGGACGACGTGCTCGTCGGCGTGCCCGTGGCCGGGCGCACCCGGATCGAGACCGAGCCGATGCTGGGCCTCTTCGCCAACACCGTCGCGATCCGGGCGACGCTGCACGGCGACCCGACGCTCGCCGAACTGCTCGACCGGCTGCACGCCGCCACCGCCCGCGCCCAGGCCCACCAGGACCTGCCGTTCACGCGGGTGGTCGAGCTGTGCCGGCCGCAGCGGCAGCCGACGCGGGCGCCGCTGGTGCAGGTGATGTGCACGGTCGAGGAGGCCCTGCCGACGCTGGAGCGGGGGGCGCTGCGCTGGCGGCCGGAGCTGGTGCCCACCGGCACCGGCAAGTTCGAGCTGGAGCTGGCCGCCGTCGCCGGCCCGGACGAGCTGACGGTGCGCCTGCGCTACCTGACCGACCTCTTCACCCCGGACGGCGCGGGCCGGTTGGCCGACGCCCTGGGCGCGATCCTGACCGCGCTGGCGACCGCCCCGCAGACCCGCGTCTGCGACGTGGACCTGCTCTCCCCCGCGACGGCGGACCTCGTCACCCGGGTGTGGCCGGCGGCCCGCTCCGGGTCCCTCCCGCCGCCGGAGTGCACCGCGGCGGCGCTCGTGGCCGACGTCGATGCCGGCGACCGGGTGGTGATCGAGGGCGACGACGCGACCCTGACCGGCGCCGCGGTGCGCGGGCTCGCGGGCCGGATCGCCACCGGGCTGCGCGGGCTCGGCGTACGGGTCCAGGAGACCGTGGGCATCGTCCTGCCCCGGGGAGCGCGTCCGCTCCCGGCGCTGCTGGGCGTCTGGTGGGTCGGGGCGGCGTACCTGCCGCTCGACCCGACCCATCCGCCGGGGCGGCTGCGCGGGATGCTCGCCGACGCCGGGGTGCGGGTGGTCGTCACGGACAGCGGCGGCGTACCCGCGCCGCTGCTGGCCGAGCTGGCCGCGTCGGTGACCCTGCTGGACCTGGCCGGACCGGAGCCGACCGGCGCGGAGGCGCAGCCGGCGGTACCGGCCGGCGCGGAGGCACAGCCGGTTCTGCCGCCGCCGTGCGCGGTGCCGGCGACGGCGGCGGCGTACGTGCTGTTCACCTCGGGGTCGACCGGCCGGCCGAAGGCGGTCACCGTCACCCAGAGCGCGGTGGCGCACCTGCTGCACGCGTTCCGCGAGATGGTCCCGCTGGGGCCGGCCGACCGGGTCCTCTCGGTGAGCCCGTTCGCGTTCGACATCGCCCTGCTCGACCTGCTCCTGCCGCTGCTGTGCGGTGCGCCGGTGGTGGTCGCCGGCGACGACGACGTGATCGACGGCAACCGGCTGCGGCGGCTGCTCGCCACGACCGGGGCCACGATGCTCCAGGCGACGCCGACGACGTGGCGGATGCTGGTGGCGGCCGGCGGGGTGCCGGCGGGGGTGCGGCTGCGCCTCAGCGGCGGGGAGGCGCTGCCCCGGGCCCTCGCCGACGCCCTCGCGGAACCGGGCACGCGCCTGTGGAACCTCTACGGTCCGACCGAGACGACCGTCTACTCCACCGGGGCCGAGGTCGAGCCGGGGTCCGCGCCGCCGGACCTGGGCCCGGCCGTCACCGGCAGCCGGGTCTACGTGCTGGACCGGTGGCTGCGGCCGGTGCCGCCGGGCGTGGTCGGCGAGGTCTGCATCGGCGGCGCGGGGGTCGGCCGGGGCTACGCCGACGCGCCCGGATGGACCGCCGAACGGTTCGTGCCCGACCCGTTCACCCCCGGCGGCCGGCTCTACCGCAGCGGGGACCTGGGCCGCTGGCTGCCGAGCGGGCGGATCGAGCCGCTGGGCCGGGCCGACCGGCAGGTGAAGGTGCGGGGGTTCCGGGTCGAGACGGCGGAGGTCGAGGCGGTGCTGCGCGGCCACCCGCAGGTCCGCGACGCGGTCGTGACGGCCGTGTCCGACGTGGCGCACGACGGCGTACGGCTGGTCGGGTACGTGGTCACCGACCCGCCCGCGACCGACCCGCCGGCGGACCTGCCCGAGTACGCGCGCCGGTTCCTGCCCGCGCACATGGTGCCGGCGGTCCTCGTGGCGCTGCCCGAGGTGCCCCGCACCTCCCGCGGCAAGCTGGACCTGGGCGCCCTGCCACCGCCGGGCAGGGGTGCCGGCTCCGGCGAGCCGCCCGTCGCCCCGCGCAGCCCGCTGGAGCGGGAGCTGGCGGGACTGGTGGCCGACCTGCTGGGCCTGCCCGGCCCGGTCGGGGTCGCCGACAACTTCTTCGTCCTGGGCGGGCACTCCGTGAAGGCCACCCAGCTGATGGCCCGGGTCTGGACGACGTACGGGATCGACCTCCCGGTCCGGACGCTCTTCGACGATCCCACCGTGGCCGGGCTGGCCGCCGCGGTCACCGCCGCCGGGGCGGGAACAGGCGCGACACCCGCCGGCGCCGCACCGGCGGGGACCGGCGCACCGGCCGGGCCCGACGGCGCGGGATACCTCGACACGCTGACCGACGACGACGTCGACGACCTCCTCGCCGGCATGGACGGGCCGTCGAGGTGGAACGGATGAGCGGCCCGCCGGAGCCACCGGCCTGGCTGGCGGCGGTGCTCGCCGCGCTCGCCGAGGGCCACGACCCGGCCACCCCGCCGGACTGGCGGCGGCGGGTCGACGTGGAACTCGACCGGCTCGCCGGCCGGGTGCCGTTCCCGGTGGTGCACGACTGGCAGGCGCGCGTGCTCGCCTCGACGCCCGGCGGCGACGCCGGCCGGCTGGTGGGCGACCTGCACCGGCGGGCGCTGGCCGGCGACCGGGTCGGGGCCGACGAGTGGCGCGACGCCCTCCGGCCCGCCCTGCGCAAGCTGTACCGGGCCGCCTACCCGTACGCCGAGGCCCGGGCGGTCGCGTACGCCAACGCCGAGGTCTACGCGACCGCCAACGGCTACGGCCCCGACGAGGTCGTCGAGTTCGCCGCGCACTACGCCGACCTCAGCACCGGAGCCAACGCCGAGGCGTTCGCCGACGCCAACGCCATCGCGAACGCCGACGCGCTGGCGGGCGCCCTGGCGCTGGCCGACGCGTCGGCGTACGCCGAGACGCACCCGGCCGCCCTGGCGCGCGCGTACGCCCTGGCGGCGGCCAACCGGGCCGGCGCGACGGATGCGCCGCACGTGCTGCGGGCGGCGTACGGACGGCTCGCCGACGCGCTGGCCGAAAGTCTGAGTCGCGTGTCGGATTGAGGTCCCCGGACCGGCCCGTCGGTCCCTGGTCCCAACCTGTCGAGTCGTCTACTGTGGATCCACTTCGGCCGATGTCAGGTGGCGCATTCAGGTGGCGCGACGGGCCGTCGGGCAATCGAGGGGGCGCACTTGCCGGACGACAAACCGACCCGTGTTCCGGCCCCCGGTCGCGTCCCCCCGGCACGGACACCCGCCGAGGTCGAGCGCCTGCCGGACCGCTCCGGCCTCCTGCCGCTCTCCTTCGCGCAGCGGCGGTTGTGGTTCCTGGAACACCTCGGCAGGGTCGGTCACGCCTACCACATGCCCCTCGCCCTCCAGCTCGACGGCCGGCTCGACCACGACGCGCTGCGGGCGGCCCTGGACGCCCTGGTCGCCCGGCACGAGGTCCTGCGTACCCGCATCGTGCCCGACGGCGCCGAGGCGGCCCAACGCATCGACCCGCCCGGGGCCGCGTTCCCGCTCCGGCTCGACGACCTGACCGGGCACGCCGACGCTGCCGCCGCCCTGGCCCGGCTCCAGCAGGAGGAGAGCACCGCCCCGTTCGACCTGGCGGCCGGCCCGCTGTTCCGGGGCCGCCTCGTCGCCCTCGCCCCGGACCGGCACGTGCTCCTGCTGACGATGCACCACATCGTCTCCGACGGGTGGTCGCTGGGGGTCCTGACCCGTGAGCTGGGGGTGCTCTACACCGCGCACCACCACGGCCAACCCGACCCCCTGCCGCCCCTGCCGGTGCAGTACGCCGACTACGCCGCCTGGCAACGCCAATGGCTCACCGACGGCACCCTGCAACGCCAGGAAACCCACTGGCGCCAGACCCTCGCCGACGCACCCACCCTGCTGCACCTACCCACCGACCGACCCCGACCCACCGAACAGAACCACCACGGCGCCCACCTCCCCATCACCATCGACACCCACCTCACCACCGCCCTCAAAAACCTCACCACCACCCACGGCACCACCCTCTACATGACCCTGCTCACCGCCTGGGCCATCGTCCTGTCCCGCCTCACCGGCCAACACGACCTCATCATCGGCACCCCCACCGCCAACCGACGCCGCGCCGAACTCGAAAACCTCATCGGCTTCTTCGTCAACACCCTCGCCCTACGCATCGACCTCACCAACCACCCCACCACCACCCAACTCCTCCACCGCATCCGCGACCTCACCCTCACCACCCTCGACCACCAGGACCTCCCCTTCGAACAAGTCGTCGAAGCCGTCAACCCCACCCGCAACCTCGCCCACACCCCCCTCTTCCAGGTCATGTTCGCCTGGCAGAACAACGAGGACGTGGACCTGGACCTGCCGGGTGTCGAGGTGACCGCGCTGCGCAGCCCGTGGACCAGCGCAAAGTTCGACCTCACCCTCTCCCTGGCCGAGCACGACGGCCGCATCACGGGCAGCCTCGAGTACGCCACCGCCCTGTTCGACACCGCCACCGCCCAGCGGCACATCCGCTACCTGCGCCACGTCCTCACCCAACTCGTCGCCCACCCCGACCAACCCATCGACCGGCTGACGCTGCTCGACCCGACGGAGCGCCGCGAACTCCTCGCCGCCTGGGACGACGCGACCACGTACCCGGCCGGGCGGACGATCCCCGGGCTGTTCGCGGAGCGGGTCGCCGCGGCACCCGACGCGGTGGCCGTGACGTGCGAGGGCAAATCGCTGACCTACCGCGACCTCGACGCGCGCGCCAACCGGCTCGCCCACCACCTGCGCGCGCACGGCGTCGGCCCCGGCGCCCTCGTCGCGGTCTGCCTGGAGCGCTCACCCGAGCTGGTCGTCGCCCTGCTGGCCGTGCTCAAGGCCGGCGGCGCGTACGTGCCGCTCGACCCCGCCCATCCGGCGGAGCGCCTCGGCGAACTGCTCGGCGACAGCGCCCCGGTCGCCGTCCTCGCCCACGCCGCGACCCGCACCACCGTCGACGGCCTGACCAACGCGCCCCTCGTCGACCTCGACGCCAACGCACACCGCTGGGCCGAGCACCCCACCACCGACCCCGACCCCGGCACCCGGCCCGACCACCTCGCCTACGTCATCTACACCTCCGGCTCCACCGGCCGCCCGAAGGGCGTCATGGTCGAGCACGCCAACGTGGTGCGGCTCTTCTCCGCCACGGCCGGGTGGTTCGGCTTCGGTCCGACGGACGTGTGGAGCCTCTTCCACTCCTTCGCGTTCGACTTCTCCGTCTGGGAGATCTGGGGGGCGCTGCTGCACGGCGGCCGGCTGGTGGTCGTCCCCCGGCTGGTCAGCCGCTCCCCCGCCGACTTCCACCGGCTCCTCTGCGACGAGGGCGTCACCGTCCTCAACCAGACCCCCAGCGCGTTCCGCAGCCTGATCGCCGCGCAGGCCGACAGCGCGCGGGCGCACCGGCTGCGTACGGTGGTCTTCGGGGGCGAGGCGCTGGACCCGACGATGCTGCGGCCGTGGTACGCGGACGCGCGCAACGGGCGCACCGAACTGGTCAACATGTACGGCATCACCGAGACCACCGTGCACGTGACCCACCGGCCGTTGACCCCGGCCGACACCGAGCGACCCGGCGTCAGCCCGATCGGGCGACCCATCGGGGACCTGCGGCTCTACGTGCTCGACGGGCGAGGGGAACCGGTGCCGCCCGGGGTCGTCGGCGAGCTCCACGTCGGTGGCGCGGGGGTCGCACGCGGCTACCTCAACCGTCCCGCGCTGACCGCGGAACGCTTCCGGCCCAGCCCGTTCGTCGCGGGGGACCGGCTCTACGCCACCGGTGACCTCGTGCGCCACCGCCCCGACGGCGGTCTCGAATACCTGGGCCGCAACGACTCCCAGGTGCAGATCCGTGGCTACCGCGTCGAGCTGGGCGAGATCGAGGCCCGGCTGGCCGCCTGCCCCGGCGTACGCGACGCGGTGGTGACGGTCACGACCGACGCCACGGGCGAGCCGCGCCTGGTCGGCTACTACACCGCATCGGTGCGCCGGCTGACGGCCGAGGCGCTGCGGACCCGGCTGGCCGGTGTCCTGCCGGAGCACATGGTCCCGGCCGCGTACGTGCGGGTCGCCGAGTGGCCGCTCACGCCCAACGGCAAGCTCGACCACCGGGCGCTGCCCGCACCCGACGGGTCCGCCTTCGCCGCCCGGCACTACACCGAGCCGGTCGGTCCGACGGAGACCGCCCTCGCCGCCATCTGGGCCGAGGTACTCGGCGTCGAGCGGGTCGGCCGGCACGACAACTTCTTCGCGTTGGGCGGGCACTCGCTGCTGGCCCTGCGGGTGCTGGAACGGATGCGCCGCCAGGGCATGCCCGCCGACGTACGCGCGCTCTTCGCCTCGCCGGTCCTGGCCGACCTGGCCGCCGCCGTGGGCGCGGGCGGGGACCGGGCCGAGGCGACGCCGGAGCCGATCCCGGCCGGCTGCGACCGGATCACCCCGGACCTGCTGCCGCTGGTGGAGCTGAGCCAGCCGGAGATCGACGCGGTCGTCGCCACCGTGTCCGGCGGGGCGCCGAACGTGCAGGACGTCTACCCGCTGGCCCCGGTGCAGGAGGGGATGCTCTTCCACCACCTGATGGCCCACGACCGCGACCCCTACCTGGTGACCACGGTCCTGCGCTTCGCCGACCGGGACCGGCTGGACCGCTACGCCGCCGCGCTGGAGGCGGTCGTCGCCCGGCACGACGTGCTGCGCACCGGGGTGGTGTGGCACGGGATCAACGAGCCGGTGCAGGTGGTGTGGCGCCGGGCGCCCCTGCCGGTGGAGGAGGTCACGCTCGATCCCGCGGGCGACGACCCGCTCCGGCAGCTCCGCGAGCACGTCGACCGGCGGTACGCCCGCCTCCCCCTCGACCAGGCCCCGCTGCTACGGCTGCTGGTGGCGCGGGACCCGCGCGACGGCGCGTGGCTGGCCGTGGAGCTGATCCACCACATCGTCGACGACAACACCTCGCTGAAGCAGCTGCGGGCCGAGGTCCGCGCGTACCTGGCCGGCGAGGGCGACCGGCTGCCGCCGCCGCTGCCGTTCCGCGACTTCGTGGCGCGGATCCGGCGCGGCGTCGACCGGGCCGAGCAGGAGACCTTCTTCCGCCGGATGCTCTCCGACGTGGACAGCCCGACCGTGCCCTTCGGCCTGCGCGACATCCACGGCGACGGGCACACCATGCGCGACGCCCGGGTGTGGCTCGGGCCGGAGCTGACGCGGCGGCTGCGGCAGCGGGCCCAGGACCTCCAGGTCGGGGTGACGAGCCTGTTCCACGTCGCCTGGGGGCAGGTGCTGGCCCGGGCCGCCGGCCGCCGGGACGTCGTCTTCGGCACCGTGCTCTCCGGGCGGATGGACGCTGGCGCAGGCAGCGACCGCGTCCTCGGGCCCTTCCTCAACACGCTCCCCCTGCGGGTCGCCGTCGACGCCACCGGCGCCACGGAGTGCGTGCTGCGCACCCACGAGGCGCTGACCGGGCTGATCCGGCACGAGCACGCGTCGCTGGCGCTGGCCCAGTCGTGCAGCGGCGTCGCGCCACCGGCGCCACTCTTCACCGCCCTGCTGAACTACCGGCGCGCCGAGGTGCTGGCCGAGTCGGACGCCCCCGCGCCGGAACCCGACGCGGACGACCTGACCTACCTGGCCGCCCAGGAGCGCGGCAACTACCCGCTCGCGCTGGACGTCGACGACCTGCGCGACAACGTCGCGCTGACCGTCGCCGCCGCGGCCGGGGTGGCGCCCGACCGGGTCTGCGCGATGGTCGAACGGGCCCTGGAGACGCTGGCCGACGCGCTGGAGCGGGCGCCGGACGCGCCGGTGGGCGGGCTCGACGTGCTGCCCCCCGCCGAGCGCCGCCGGCTCGTCGAGGAGGGCAACGACGCCACGGTGGCGTACCCGCCGGGCCGCCTGGTGCACCACCTCGTCGAGGACCGGGCGGCCCGCGACCCGGAGGCGGTGGCCCTCGTCCTCGGCGACGAGCGCCTCACCTACGGCGAGTTGAACACGCGGGCCAACCGGGTGGCCCACCACCTGCGCGCCCGCGGCGTCGGTCCCGACCGGCTGGTCGCGATCTGCGTCGAGCGGTCGCTGGACACCGTGGTGGGCCTGCTGGCGGTCCTCAAGGCGGGTGGCGCCTACCTCCCGCTCGACCCGGCCTACCCGGCCGACCGGCTCGCCGCCATGCTGCGCGACAGCGCCCCGGTGACGGCGCTGACCCACGGCCCGGCCCGCGAGCGGCTGCACGCCGCGCTGGCCGGGCTCGACACCCCGGTGGTCGACCTGGACCTCGACGCGGCGGCCTGGGCGGAGCTGCCGGTGACCGACCCGGCCGTCGACGGGTTGGGCGCGCACCATCTGGCGTACGTCATCTACACGTCCGGCACCTCCGGCACCGCCAACGGGGTGCTGGTGGAGCACCGGCAGCTGGTGGCCGTGGCCGCCGCCTGGGAGCGCCTGTTCGACCTGCGTCCCGGCCTGGTGCACCTGCAGATGGCGAGCTTCTCCTTCGACGTCTTCACCGCCGACGTGGTGCGGGCGCTCGGCTTCGGCGGGCGGCTGGTGCTCTGCCCGCGTCCGCTGCTGCTGGACAGCGCGGGCCTGTACGCCCTGCTGCGCCGCCACGACGTGGACTTCGCCGACTTCGTGCCGGCCGTGCTCAACCCGTTGCTGGCGCACCTGGAGTCGACCGGCGGGAGCCTCGCCGGGTTGGAGACGGTGGTCTGCGGCTCGGACGCCTGGACCGCCGCGAACGCCGCCCAGCTCCGCGCCCTGTGCGGCCCGCGGGTGCGGATCGTCAACGCGTACGGCGTGACCGAGGCGGCCGTCGACAGCACCTGCCACCTGCTCCCCGCCGACGGCCTCGCCGGGGCGACCTGCCTGCCGATCGGCCGGCCGCTGCCGAACGTGCGCGTCTACCTGCTCGACGGCGAGGGCGAGCCGGTCCCGGACGGGGTGGTCGGCGAGATCCACATCGGCGGCGCGGGCGTGGCGCGCGGCTACCTGAACCGGCCCGAGCTGACCGCCCGGCGCTTCCGCGCCAACCCGTTCGTGCCGGGCGAGCGGCTCTACCGCACCGGTGACCTGGGTCGCCGCCTGCCGGGCGGGGAACTGGAGTTCCTGGGCCGCGACGACTTCCAGGTGAAGATCCGGGGCTTCCGCGTCGAGCTGGGCGAGATCGAGTCGCGGCTGGCGGCGACCGAGGGCGTCCGGGAGGCGGTGGTCGTGGCGCGCCCGGACGCCGGCGGCCACCAGCGGCTCGTCGCGTACGTGCTGGGCGCAGAGGCGCCGGACGCCGCGCGGCTGCGGGACCGGCTCGCCGCCCAACTGCCGGAGCACATGGTGCCGTCGGCGTACGTCCGGCTGGCCGCGTGGCCGCTGACGCCCAACGGCAAGCTCGACCGGGCGGCGCTGCCGGCACCGGACGGGGAGGCCTTCGGCCAGCGCGGGCACGTCGAGCCGGTCGGCCTGCTGGAGACCATGGTCGCCGGCGTCTGGGCCGAGGTGCTGGGAGTCGAGCGGGTCGGCCGGCACGACGACTTCTTCGCCCTGGGCGGCCACTCGCTGCTCGCCATGCGGCTGGTCTCCAGGATCCGGCAGGTGCTGGGGCGGGAGGTCTCCCCGGCGGCGCTCTTCGCGGCGCCGGTCCTCGCCGCCTTCGTCGCCCGGCTGACGCCGGACGGCCGCGACGTGCTGCCCCCGATCCGCCCGGTCGACCGGGCCGGCGCGCTGGAGCCCTCCTTCGCGCAGCGGCGGTTGTGGTTCCTGGAACGCCTCGGCGGTCTCGGCCACGCCTACCACATGCCCCTCGCCCTGGAGTTGGCCGGCTGGCTCGACCACGACGCGCTACGGGCGGCCCTGGACGCCCTGGTCGCCCGGCACGAGGCCCTGCGCACCCGGCTCGTGCCCGCCGGCTCCGACGTCCACCAGGAGGTCGACCCGCCCGGCACCGGCTTCACCCTGCACACGCACGACCTCACCGGGGCGCCCGACGCCGCCGCCCGGCTGGCCCGGCTCCAGGACGAGGAGTTCACGGCCCCGTTCGACCTGACCGCCGGCCCCCTGATCCGGGGCCGCCTGGTCACCCTCGCCCCGGACCGGCACGTCCTGCTCGTCACCATGCACCACGTCGTCTCCGACGGCTGGTCCATCGGCGTCCTGACCCGTGAGCTGGGGGTGCTGTACGCCGCCTTCCACGACGGTCGGCCGGATCCGTTGCCGCCGCTGCCCGTGCAGTACGCCGACTACGCCGCCTGGCAACGCCAATGGCTCACCGACGGCACCCTGCAACGCCAGGAAACCCACTGGCGCCAGACCCTCGCCGACGCACCCACCCTGCTGCACCTACCCACCGACCGACCCCGACCCACCGAACAGAACCACCACGGCGCCCACCTCCCCATCACCATCGACACCCACCTCACCACCGCCCTCAAAAACCTCACCACCACCCACGGCACCACCCTCTACATGACCCTGCTCACCGCCTGGGCCATCGTCCTGTCCCGCCTCACCGGCCAACACGACCTCATCATCGGCACCCCCACCGCCAACCGACGCCGCGCCGAACTCGAAAACCTCATCGGCTTCTTCGTCAACACCCTCGCCCTGCGCATCGACCTCACCAACCACCCCACCACCACCCAACTCCTCCACCGCATCCGCGACCTCACCCTCACCACCCTCGACCACCAGGACCTCCCCTTCGAACAAGTCGTCGAAGCCGTCAACCCCACCCGCAACCTCGCCCACACCCCCCTCTTCCAAGTCATGTTCGCCTGGCAGAACACCGACGACGGCGAGCTGACCCTCCCGGGCCTGCGGGTCACCGCCCTGCCGCCGCCCCACAGCACAGCCAAGTTCGACCTCACCCTCGCCCTCACCGAGCACGACGGCCGCATCACCGGCAGCCTCGAGTACGCCACCGCGCTCTTCGACACCGCCACCGCCCAGCGGCACATCCGCTACCTGCGCCACGTCCTCACCCAACTCGTCGCCCACCCCGACCAGCCCATCGACCGGCTGACCCTGCTCGACGAGCGGGAACGGGAGCAGGCGCTGCGCCAGGCCGAGCCGTCCCCGGTGGACAAGGGCGTCGTCGCCCGCCTCGCGCAGCGGGTCGCCGCGGGTCCCGACGCGGTGGCGGTGACGTTCGAGGGCACCTCGCTCACCTACCGCGACCTCGACGCGCGCGCCAACCGGCTCGCCCACCACCTGCGCGCGCACGGCGTCGGCCCCGACGCCCTCGTCGCGGTCTGCCTGCGCAGGTCGCCGGAGCTCATCGTCGCCCTCCTGGCCGTCGCCCGGGCCGGTGGCGCGTACCTGCCGCTGGACCCGGCCCACCCCGCCGAACGCCTGCGGCACCTGCTGGCCGACGGCGCCCCGGTCGCCGTCCTCACCCACGCCGCGACCCGCGCCACCCTCGACGGCCTGACCGACGCGCCCCTCGTCGACCTCGGCACCGACGCCCACCGCTGGGCCGACCGGCCCACCGTCAGCCCCGACCCCGGCACCCGGCCCGACCACCTCGCCTACGTCATCCACACCTCCGGCTCCACCGGCCGGCCCAAGGGCGTGGCGCAGACCTGGCGGTGCCTGGACAACCTGATCGACTGGCAGCTCCGCTACGCCGCGCCGGGCAGTCCCGCGCCGCAACGGGTGCTCCAGTTCGCCTCGATCGGCTTCGACGTCTCCGCGCAGGAGATCTGGAGCACCCTCTGCCAGGGCGGCACGCTGGTGCTGATCGGCGAGGAGGACGGCCGGGACCTGGGCCGGCTGCGCCACGTCCTGGCCGAACAGGGCGTACGGCGGGCGTTCCTGCCGGCGGCCGTGCTGCACCAGCTGGCCGGTCTCACCGGGGCCGTGGCCCCGCTCGCGCCCGGCTGCGAGATCGTCACCGCCGGCGAGGCGCTGCGGGTCAACGACGACGTACGCGCCCTGGCGGTCGGACTCGGCGGCCGGTACCTCTACAACCAGTACGGCCCGACCGAGACCCACGTGGTCAGCCAGTTCGCGCTGGCCACCGAGGCGGCGGCCGACTGGCCAGCGCTGCCGCCGATCGGCCGGCCGATCGCCAACGCGCGGCTCTACGTGCTCGACGAGCGGTGCGAGCCGGTGCCGGCGGGCGTGCTCGGCGAGCTCTACATCGGCGGGTCCGGCCTGGCGCGCGGCTACCTCAACCGGCCGGCGGCGACCGCGGAACGGTTCCTGCCGGATCCGTTCGCCGGGCCGGGCGAGCGGATGTACCGCAGCGGCGACCTGGTCCGCCGCCGGGCCGACGGGACCATCGAGTTCGTCGGGCGCGCCGACGACCAGGTCAAGGTGCGCGGCTTCCGGGTCGAGCCGGGCGAGGTGGAGGCCGCCCTGCGGCGCGTTCCGGGCGTCCGCGAGGCGGCCGTGCTGCTGCGCGAGGACACCCCCGGCGACCCGCACCTGGTCGGCTACCTGGTGGGCGACGTCCCCGTCGAGGCGGCCCGCGAGCAGTTGCGGCGCCGGCTGCCCGAGCACCTGGTGCCGACCCGCTGGGTGGTGCTGGAGCGGCTGCCGCTGACGGCCAACGGCAAGCTGGACCGGCGGGCCCTGCGCGCGCCGGAGCAGGCCGACGTCGCCACCGCCTACGTCGCGCCGCGCGACGACCGGGAGGCCCGGATGGCCGCCATCTGGGCCGAGGTGCTGCGCCGCGACCGGGTCGGCGCGCACGACGACTTCTTCGCGCTGGGCGGCCACTCGCTGCTGGCGACCCGGCTCGTGCACGCGATCAACGAGCGGATGTCGGCGCGGCTGTCGCTGCGTACCCTCTTCCGGAAGCCGGTCCTGGCCGACCTGGCGGCCGAGCTGGCGGGGCCCGGCTCCCCCGCCGTCGACGCCCTCCCGTCGCTCGTCGCAGATCCCGCCGGCCGGCACGAGCCGTTCCCGCTCACCGACATCCAGGAGGCCTACTGGGTGGGCCGCGGGTCCACCATCGAACTCGGCGGCGTCGGCGCGCACGGCTACAGCGAGCTGCGGCTGCGCGACTTCGACGAGGAGCGCTTCACCCGGGCGCTGCACCGGCTGGTCGACCGCCACGACATGCTCCGCGCGGTCTTCCACGACGGCGTCCAGCGGGTCCTGCCGAGCGTGCCGCGCTACGCGATGGCCCGGCGGGACCTGCGCGGGCTCGACCCGCAGACCGCCGACCGCCGGCTGGGCGAGACCCGGGAGCGGATGTCCCACCAGGTGTTCGACGCCGGCCGCTGGCCGCTGTTCGAGTTCGCGGTGACGCTGCTCGACGGCGAGGCGCGGCTGCACGTCAGCCTCGACGCGCTGATCCTCGACGCGGCCAGCGGGCAGATCCTGGAACACGAGCTGGCGCTGCTCTACGCCGACCCGGACGTCGACCTGCCGCCGCTCGCGGTGACCTTCCGCGACTACGTCCTGGCCGAACGGGCCCTGCGGCGCACGCCGCGCTACGAGCGGGCCCTCGACTACTGGCGGGAGCGGGTCGGCACGCTGGCCCCCGCGCCGCAGCTCCCGCTGGAACGGCAGCCGGAGAGCGTCGAACGGCCGCGCTTCACCCGCTACGACGAGGTGCTGCCGGCGGAGCGTTGGAGCCGGCTGAAGGCGCTCGCCGGCCGGCACCAGGTGACCCCGTCGGTGCTGCTGGTGACCGCGTTCGCGCAGGTGCTGGCCCGGTGGAGCCGCCAGTCGCGGTTCACGCTGAGCCTGCCGCTGTTCAACCGGCTGCCGCTGCATCCCGGCATCAACGCGGTGATCGGCGACTTCACGTCGCTGGTGCTGCTGGAGGTCGACGTGGCGGCCGGGGTCGACTTCGTGACCCGGGCCCGGGCGGTGCAGGAGCAGCTCTGGCAGGACATCGACCACTCGGCGGTCAGCGGCGTACGGGTCAACCGCGAACTCGCCCGCGCCCGGGGCACCCGCCACGCGGCCCTGCCGGTCGTCTTCAACAGCACGCTCACCGAGGCGGCGCCCGACGTCGGCGACAGCGGCCTCGCGGCGGCGCTCGGCGGTGAGGTGCTGCACGGCATCACCCAGACCCCGCAGGTGTGGATCGACCACACGGTCCTGGAGGCCGGCGGGCGGCTGCACGTCAACTGGGACAGCATCGACGAGCTCTTCCCCGCCGGCCTGGTCGCCGAGATGTTCGCGGCGTACCGGGAGCTGCTCGGGCGGCTGGCGGAGCCGGACGCCTGGCACGGCACGCTGGACGGGCCGCTCGCCCCGCCGGTGGCGGTGGCCCCGCCGGCCAATCGCGGGCTCCTGCACGAGCTGGTCGACCGGCAGGCGCTGGCGACCCCCGCCGCGCCCGCCGTGCTCGCCCCGGACCGGCGGCTGGACCACGCCACCGTACGCGTCGAGGCACGGCGGCTGGCCGGGCGGCTCCAGGACCACGGCGTCGGGCCCGGCCAGCTCGTCGCGGTGCTGCTCGACCGGGGCTGGAAGCAGGTCGTCGCCACCCTCGCGGTCCTGCACGCCGGGGGCGCGTACCTGCCGCTCGACCCCGACTGGCCGGCCGAGCGGGTGGCCCGGGTGCTCCAGCGGGCCGGGGCGGGGCTGGTCCTGACCGGGTCGGACCGGGTGGCCCTGCCCGAGGGCGTCGCGCGCCTGGTGGTGGACGCGGACGCCGTCGGTGCGGGCGGGCCGGCGCTGCGGCCGGTCGACCTGGCGGAGACCGACGTCGCGTACGTGATCTACACGTCCGGATCCACCGGCACGCCGAAGGGCGTGACGATCGACCATCGCGGTGCGGTGAACACGCTCCTCGACGTCAACGCGCGCTTTGCCGTGGGGCCCGCCGACCGGGTCCTGGCCGTCAGCGCGCTCAGCTTCGACCTCTCCGTCTTCGACATCTTCGGCACCCTCGCGGCCGGCGCGGCGGTCGTGACGCTCGACCCGGAACTGGCCCGCGATCCGGCCCACTGGCGGGAGGTGGCCCACGCCCACCGGGTCAGCGTCTGGAACTCGGTGCCGGCGCTGGCCGGCATGCTGCTCGACGACGCCGACGCCGGCCATCCGCTGCCGGCGTCGCTGCGGCTGGCCATGCTCTCCGGGGACTGGATCCCGCTCACCCTCCCCGACCGGCTGCGCAAGGCGCTGCCCGGGATCCGGGTCGAGAGCCTCGGTGGCGCCACCGAGGCGTCGATCTGGTCCATCCACCACCCGGTCGACGAGGTCGATCCGGCCTGGCGCAGCATCCCCTACGGCCGGGCGCTGGCCCACCAGGGGGTCCACGTGCTGGACGAGGCCCTGCGCCCCCGGCCCACCTGGGCCACCGGCGACCTCTGGATCAGCGGCGCCGGGCTGGCGCGGGGCTACTGGCGCGACGAGGCGGCGACGGCGGCCAGCTTCGTCGTCCACCCGGTCAGCGGCGAGCGGCTCTACCGCACCGGCGACCTGGGCCGGCTGCGCCCGGACGGCACGATCGAGTTCCTCGGTCGCGAGGACGGCCAGGTCAAGGTGCACGGCTACCGCATCGAGCTGGGTGAGATCGAGGCGGCGTTGGAGGGCCACCCGGGCGTACGCGCCGCCGCGCTGCGGCTACTCGGTCAGGCGCAGGGCGAGAAGCGGCTGGCCGCGTACGTGGTGCCGGACGGTCCCGCGCCCGAGCCGGTCGCCCTCGTGGCGTACCTGGAGGAGCGGCTGCCGGCGTACATGGTGCCGTCGTCGTTCACCGTCCTCGACGCGCTGCCGCTGTCGGCCAACGGGAAGGTCGACCGGGGCCAACTCCCCGACCCGAAGCCGTCGCCGGAGACCGTCGCCGAGGCGCCGGTGCTCACCGACCCGGCCGAGAACCGGCTGGTGGAGATCGTCACCGAGATCCTCGACCTGCCCGTCGTCGCGCCCGACGCCAACCTGCTGATGCTCGGCGCCACGTCGATCGACGTCGTCCGGATCGCGAACGCACTCTCCGGCGAGTTGGGCTTCCGGCCGAAGCTGGCCCGGCTGATGCGCCAGCCGACCCTGGCCGACCTGCTGCGGATGTTCCGCGAACACACCGCCGAGCGGGCCGTCGTCGCGGCCGCGCAGCGGGCCGCCACGGTGGTCGAGGACCCGGCCGCGCGCGCCGCGTTCACCTCGGACGGGCGGGGCCGTCGCGGTTTCGCGCCCGACACCCCGGCGGTCGCGCTGACCGCGCCGGCCGACCCGGCGTACGACCGGCGTTACACCGGCTACCGCACGGTGCGCCGCTTCGCCGCGGATCCGCTGCCGGCGGGGGCGCTCGGCGGGTTGCTGGCCACCCTCGCTCAGCGGGAGGTCGACGGTCGGGCCAAGTTCCAGTACGGCTCGGCCGGCGGCACCTACGCCGTGCAGACGTACGTCCTGGTCAAGGCGGGACGCATCGACGGGGTGCCGGGCGGGGCGTACTACCACGACCCGGCGGCGCACCGGCTGCTGGCGCTCGGCCGCGACCGCGAGTTGAGCCCGGACTCCTTCGACTACTTCGTCAACCGGCCGGTCTTCGAGGCCGCCGCGTTCGCGCTGTTCCTGGTGGCGCAGCGCGCGGCCATCGAGCCTCTCTATCAGGAGCAGAGTGCGACCTTCACCGCGATCGAGGCGGGCGCCATGGCCCAGCTGCTGACGATGGCCGCCCCCGAGCACGGTCTCGGCCTGTGCGGCGTCGGCGCCCTGGACACGGCGGAGCTGACCGCCCTGTTCGACCTGGAACCCTCGCACCGGCTGGTCTACGCGCTGCTCGGCGGCGGCCGTCCCGGGGCGGAGCCGGCCGGGCCCGACGCCGCCGCCACCGACACGATCACGGTCGAGCTGTGAACGCCTACGAGCTGCTCGACACGCTCAACCGGCACGCGGTCGGGTTGCGGGTCGACGGCGACCGGCTGCGCCTCACGGGATCCCGCGAGGTCCTCACGCCCGACCTGCTGGCCGACCTCAAGCTGCACAAGGAGGAGCTGGTCGCGATCCTGACCGGCGCCGACGCGGACACGATCCCCCGCCGGCCGCGACCGGACGCGCCGGTGCCGGTCGCGTTCGCCCAACGGCAGCTCTGGTTCCTCGACCAGCTCTCCCCCGGCAACCCGTTCTACAACAACCCGGTCGCGTTCGACGTGGTGGGCGCCCTGGACGTGCCGGCGCTGGCCCGCGCCCTGACCGAGGTGGTGCGCCGGCACGAGGCGCTGCGTACCGTCTTCGCGCTGGTCGACGAGGAGCCCTGCCAGGTGGTGCGGCCGGTCGGGCCGGTCGCCCTGCCGGTCGCGGACCTCACCGCGCTCCCCCGCCCGGAGCGCTCCCGCCGGGCCGACGAGGCCGCCGAGGCTGAGGCGCGGGCGCCGTTCGACCTGGCCGCCGGCCCGCTGCTCCGCACCGCCCTGCTGCGGCTGGCCCCCGACGAGCACCGCTGGCTGCTCACCGTGCACCACATGGTGGCCGACGGCTGGTCCGTCGGCATCCTGATCGGCGAGGTCACCGCCCTCTACGCCGCGTACGCGCGGGGCGAGGCCGCTCCGCTGGCCGAGCTGCCCGTGCAGTACCCGGACTACACGCTGTGGCAGCGCCGGCACCTCGGCGGCGGCGAGTTGGAGCGCCAGCTCGGCTACTGGACGCAGACGCTGGCCGGTGCGCCCGCGCTGCTGGCCCTGCCGACCGACCGGCCCCGCCCGGCGGTGCAGCGCTACCGGGGCGAGACCCACGGCACGACTGTGGACGCCGCGGTGCTGCGGGGCCTGCGGGAGGTGGGCCGGGCCGGCGACGCGACGCTCTTCATGACGCTCATGGCCACCCTGTCGGTGCTGATGTGGCGCTACAGCGGGCAGGACGACGTCTGCGTCGGCACCCCGTTCGCCAACCGCAACCACCGGGACGTGGAGGGCCTGATCGGCCACTTCGTGAACACGGTGGTGATCCGCAACCGGCTGGACCCGGAGCAGTCCTTCGCGGCACTGCTGGCCGACGTCCGCCGGCACCTGCTCGACGCGTACGCCCATCCCGACCTGCCGTTCGAGCAGCTCGTGGACGCGCTCAACCCGGAGCGGCACACCAGCTACTCGCCGCTGTTCCAGGTGATGCTGGTGCTGCAGAACATCCCGCGCGGCCGGCTGGAGCTGCCCGGCCTGGTGCTGCGGCCCCTGTCGAGCAGCACCGGCGCGGCGAAGTTCGACCTGTCGGTCGAGGTGCTGGAGCACGCCGACGAGCTGCACGTCATCTTCGAGTACAACACCGACCTCTTCGACGCCGCGACGATCGCCCGGCTGGCCGGGCACTTCGTTCGCCTGCTCGCCCAGGTGGCGGCCGATCCGTCGGCCCCGGTCGGCGCGCTGCGGCTGCTCGGTGCGGACGAGCGGCACCGCCTGCTGGTCGAGTGGAACCGCACCGCGCGACCGTTCACCGACCCGGCGGACGTGGTGCGGCGGATCGCGGCGCAGGCGCGGCGGCACCGCGGCTCACTCGCCGTGGCCGACGACGACGAGCGGCTGGACTACGCCACGCTGGAGCGGCGGGCCAACCGCCTGGCGCACGCGCTGATCGCCCGGGGCGTACGCCGCGACCAGGTGGTGGGCCTGCACGCGCGGCGCTCGGCCGGGCTGATCGTGGCCATCCTGGGCGTACTCAAGGCCGGGGCCGCCTACCTGCCGCTGGACCCGGCCCTGCCGCCGGAGCGGCTCGCCGGCATGGTCGCTGACGCGGCGCCGGCCCTGGTCCTCGGCGAGGACGACCTGGCCGCCGTCGAGGCCGAGGGGCGCCACGACGGTCCGCCCGGCGTCGTCGTGCACCCCGCCAACCTGGCGTACGTGATCTACACGTCGGGCTCGACGGGCCGCCCCAAGGGCGTCGCGGTCGCCCACGGCGGCGTCGTGAACCTGCTCGACCACTGGGTGTCGCGGCTCGGCGCCGCCGAGGGGGAGGCGGCGGCGCTCTGGTCGAGCGTCGGCTTCGACGTCTCGGTGCAGGAGATATTCCTGCCGCTGACCACGGGCGGGGCCCTGCACCTCGTACCGGAGAAGTTGCGCGGCGACCCGGCGGCGCTGATGGGCTGGCTGCGCGAGCACCACGTCGTGCAGGCCTACCTGCCGCCGGCCTTCGTCCGGTGGATCGACGAGGATCCGGCGGCCCGCCTGGCCGGGTCGGCGCTGCGCCAACTGCTGGTCGGGGTCGAACCGCTGCCGGAGCAGGGCCTGCACCGGATGCAGGAGGCCCTGCCCGGGCTGCGGGTCCTCAACGGGTACGGGCCGACGGAGACCACCGTCTACAGCACCGCCTACCTCGACCCGCAGCCGTCCGCCCGGCAGTGCCCGATCGGCCGGCCGATCGCCAACACCCGCGTCCACCTGCTCGACGAGCTGATGGAGCCGGTGCCCGTCGGGGTCACCGGCGAGATCCACATCGGTGGCGCCGGTGTCGCCCGCGGCTACCTGGGCCGGCCGGGGGCGACCGCCGAGCGGTTCGTTCCCGACCCGTTCGTGCCCGGGGAACGGCTCTACCGCACCGGCGACCTGGCCCGGCTGCTGCCCGACGGGAACATCGAGTACCTGGGCCGCCGCGACGGCCAGGTCAAGATCCGGGGCTTCCGCATCGAGCTGGGCGAGATCGAGGCCGCGCTGCGGGACCGGGGGGACGTACGCGAGGCGGCGGTGCTGGTCGACTCGGACGCGGCCGGCGAGCCGAGGCTGGTCGCCGGGGTGGCCCGGGGCGGGGCGGCGCCGTTGCTGGTCAGCGAGTGGCGCGAGGCGCTGTCGCGACGGTTGCCCGGCTACATGATCCCGTCGCTCTTCGTGGAGCTGCCGCGGCTGCCGCTGACCGCCAACGGCAAGCTCGACCGCGACGAGGTGCTGCGGCTGGCCCGTACCAACGCGCCCTGGCAGGTCAACCTGGCCAGCCCGCGCGACCAGATCGAGCTGACCCTCTACCAGATCTGGAAGCGCCTGCTGCTGCACCCGGAGATCGGCATCGGCGACCGGTTCTTCGACGTGGGCGGCACCTCGATCTCGGCGATCAAGCTGGCCCACGCGATCGGCGAGGCGTTCGGCGAACCGCTGCCGGTGCACGAGATCATGCTGCACCCGACGATCGAGGCGCTCGGCGGCCGGCTGCGGCGGGGCGCGTCGGGCCGGCCGCCGAGCAACCTGATCAAGTTCCGGGCGGGCGACGGCGCCGGCCGGGTCATCTGCGTGCACCCGGCCGGCGGCACCGCGTTCTGCTACCTGTCGCTGGCCAAGGCGCTGCCGGAGTCCCTCGGCGTGTACGGGATCCAGTCCCCGGGGGTGAACCCGGGCGAGGAGTTCCTGCCCACTGTGGAGGCGATGGCCGAGGCGTACCTGGGGCAGGTCGCGCACCTGCTGGACGGGCCGGTGGTGCTCACCGGGCTCTCCTACGGCGGGCTGGTCGCGTACGAGATGGGACGCCGGCTGGCGCTCGCCGGGCATCCCGGGCTGAGCGTGGTCCTGCTGGACACCCTGGGCACCGACGACCCGGCCCACCGGGGCGCGATCGAGCCGGTGGACATGGCCGAGTTCCGCGACAAGCTCATCAAGTTCAACGGGATGTACCCGGGCATCGACGACGAGCAGATCGACCAGTACCACCGCGTCTACAACCACAACCGGTCCACCATGCGCGACTATCCGACCCCCGCGTCGCCGGCCCGGCTGGTGCTGTTGCAGGCCACCGCCGGGCGCGACGAGGCCTTCCTGCACGAGGTACGCGCCTTCTGGCGGCGGCGCGGCAACGCCGACTTCCTGCTGGAGCGGGTGCACTGCGACCACTGGGACATCCTGGAGAGCGCGGTGGTGCTGCGGGTCGCCGCGCTGCTGCGCGGCGAGGTGGACCGGCTCTCCGACGCCCGTCCGACGACGCCGGCCGTACGGGAGGCGTGATGGTCCAGGATCCCGGTCTCGCCCACGCCGTGCTCGCCCAGGCCAGCCGTACCCCCGAGGCGGTCGCGGTGGCCGACGGCGACCGGCGCCTCAGCTACGCCGACCTGGACGCCGCCAGCGCCGCAGTCGCCCGGTCCCTGCGCCGGGCCGGGACCCGCCCGGGTCAGGCGGTCGCGGTGCACCTGCCGCGCGGCTGGCGGCTGGTCTGCGTCATGCTCGGCATCCTGCGGCTCGGCGCGACCGTGGTGCCGCTGGACCGGCAGAGCCCGCCCGCCCGGCGGGACCACATGCTGCGCGACTCGGGCGCCGTGGCGGTGGTCCACGGCCCGGAGGCGCCCGGCGACCTGCCCGACGGGGTGCGGCCGCTGCCGGCGGAGGCCCTGCTCGCGGTGGACGCCCCGCCGGCCGGGGACGCGGAGCCGGAGGCCGCGCCCGCGCCGGTCGCGTTCGTCTTCTACACCTCGGGCACCACCGGCCGCCCCAAGGGCGTGGAGGTGCGCGACGCGGGCGTCCTGCGGCTGGCCCGCCCCGGCTACGTCGCGCTGACCCCGGCGGCCCGCTACGCGAGCCTCGCCAACCCGGCGTTCGACGCGATCAGCTTCGAGGTCTGGGTGCCGCTGCTGACCGGCGGCTGCTGCGTCGTGCTCGACGACGAGACGGTGGCGACGCCGCACCTGCTCGACGCCGCGCTGCGCCGGGAGCGGATAGACACGCTCTTCATCACCGTGGCGCTGTTCAACGCGGTGGTCGACGAACGGCCGCACTGCTTCGCCGACGCCGGCCAGGTGCTCGTCGGCGGCGAGCAACTCAACGCCCGGCTGATCCGCCGCTGGTACCGCGACAACCCCGCCAGCCGCACCCGGCTGCACAACGTCTACGGGCCCACCGAGGCGACCACGTTCGCCCTGTGCCATCCGATCCCGCGCGACTTCGACGCCGAGGTGGTCCCGATCGGCCGGGTGCTGCCGGGCACCGACGCGCACCTGGTGGTCGACGGCGAGCGTGTCGCCGCGCCGGGCGAGGTCGCCGAGCTGTACCTGGGCGGCGCGGCGCTGGCGGCCGGCTACCGCAACCTGCCCGAGGAGACCACCGCGCGCTTCGTCCGGCTGCCCTGGCTGGACGGCTCCGCCGGCCGCCACTACCGCACCGGCGACCTGGTGCGCGCCGACGCCGCCGGCCGCGTCGAGTACGTCGGCCGGGTCGACCGGCAGGTCAAGGTCCGGGGCTTCCGGGTCGAGCCCGGCGAGGTGGAGCGGCAGGTCCTCGCCCACCCGGGGGTCCGGCAGGCGTACGTCTGCACCCGGCGCGACCCGGTGCACGGCACGAACGAGCTGCTGGCGTACCTGGTGACGGCTGGCGACCTGTCGTACGCGGAGTTCGACCGGCACCTGACCGCGACCCTGCCGCCGTACCTGCGCCCGCACCGGGTCCACCGGGTCGGGGCGCTGCCGCTGACGGCGAACGGCAAGGTGGACGCCGACGCGCTGCTGCGGCGCGACGACCCGCCCTGGCGCGCTGGCCGCGACGACCCGCCTGGGTGTGGTGGGCGCGACGACCCGCCTAGGCGTGGTGGGCGCGACGACCCGCACCCACACGACGGGCGCGAGGAACGCCACGACCCGCACCCACACGACGGGCGCGACGGCGAGCCCGCCGAGGTGGCCGGCACGGCGTGGCAGCGGGCGGTGCTCGGGCTGGCCGGCGAGGTGCTGGGCGTGCCCGACCTGCGACCGGACGACCGGTGGATCGCCAGCGGCGGGGATTCGCTGAAGGCGCTGCGGCTGCGCTTCGAGATCCAGCGGCGCTGGGGCGCCGAGGTGCCGCAGGCGGTGGTGCTGGGCGGCGACCTCGCCGAGCTGGCCACGGCGGTCGCGACGGCCCGCACCGCGACCGGCTCGCCGTACCCGGTGCCGGCTCCCCCGTCCGGCGCCCGGTCCGCGCCGGCCACCTCGGAGCAGCAGCGGCTCTGGCTGTTGCAGCAACGGTCCCCGGCGTCCACCGCCTACCACGTGGGGCTCGCCTTCGAGCTGCGCGGCCGGGTCGACGTCGACGCGCTGCGGCACGCGCTGCGCCGGGTGGTGGCACGTCATCCGGCGCTACGGACCGCCTTCCGGGCCACGCCGGAGGGGCTGCGCCAGGAGGTCGGCGACCCCTACGACCCGTGGCGCGAGCCAACTCCCACTCCCGCGTCCGCTTCCGACGCTGACGGAGCCGGGGCCGGGGCCAGGGCTGACGACTGGGCTGGGGCCGGCGACAGGGCCGGCGACGGCGACTGGGCTGGGGCCGGTGACGGGGCTGGCGGCGGGGTTGGCGACGGCGACTGGGCCGGGTGGCGCGAGCGCGCCCGCGCCCTCTTCGCCGCCTCCTTCGACCTCGGGCAGCCGCGCATGCTGCGGGCGTACTGGCTGGCCCGCGACGGCGGCGGGGTGCTCCTGCTGCACCTGCACCACATCGCGGTCGACGGCTGGTCGCTCGACGTCCTGTTCCGCGGGCTGTCGGCCGCGTACGCGGCGGCGCTGGCCGGCACGACCGAGGACGAGGACGAGCCCGCCCCGACGCCGCTGGACTACGCCCGGTGGCAGGCCGAGTGGTTCGCCCGGCCGGCCTACCGGGCACAACGCGACGCCCTGCGCGGCCACTACGCCGACGTGACGGAGGTCGCCGCGCCGCTGCGGCCGATCCGGAAGCACGGCGGCACCGGGGACCACCTGCTCCACACCACGATCGGCCCGGAACGCCGTGCCGCCCTCGACCGGCTCGGCGCCGAGCTGGGACTGACCCGCTTCCCGCTGCTGCTGACGCTCTTCGGCTGGGCCGTGCACGGGGTGACCGGCCGCACCCATCCGCGCGTCGCCAGCCCGGTGGCGAACCGGCCCGTACGCGACTTCGAGGCGAGTGTCGGCATGTTCGCCAACACGGTGCTGCTGCCCCTGGCGCTGGCACCCGCCGAGGAACTGCGGGCGCAGCTGCGCCGACAGGCCGACGCCGTACGCGCGGTGCTCGACGCGCAGGACGTGGCGCTCGCGCACGCCGTCGCCGACCACGACTTCGGCGCCGACGCGCCGCTGTTCGACTTCCTCTTCGTCCTCGACAACACGGACTTCTCCGCGCTGGCGCTGCCCGGCTGCGCGTCCCGGCCGGTCTGGCTGGCCCCGACCGAGGCCAAGTGCCCGCTCACCCTCTCGGTCGTCGCGCACGAGTCCGGCTTCGACTGCCTCTGGGAGTACGCCGACGAGCACTTCGACGCCGCCGACGTGGCCGCGGCGGCCGAGTTGTTCCGGCGCGGCCTGGACGCGTTGACCGGCACCGACCCGAGCACGCTGGCCGAGCTGGTGCGCCCCTACCGCCGCGGCCTGCCCGAGCCCGGCCGGGGTTCGCGTACCCCGTCGGCCTTCCCCACCGTGGCCGAGGCCTTCGCCCGGCGGGTGCGGGCGGAGCCGACCGCAACCGCGCTGGTGGCCGGCGACCGTCGCCTCAGCTACGCCGACCTCGACGCGTACGCCTCGGCGCTCGCCGCCGAACTGCTGCGGGACCATCCGGTCTCCACCGACGACCGGCATTGCGTCGCCCTGTTCTTCGAGCCGTCGGTGGAACACGTGGTGGCGCTGCTCTCGGCGGCCCGGCTCAACCTGACCGTCGTGCCGCTCGACCGGGCCTACCCGCCGGCGCTGCTGCGCCAGGTGCTGGGCCAGGTCGACCCGCTCTGCGTGCTGCTGGCGCCCGGCGACGAGCCCGCCCTCGACGTGATCGACGAGGGCGCTCATCCCCGGCACCCGGTGGTGCTGTCCCGGTCGGCCACGCCTGTCGCGCCGTCGTACGCCGGCCGCCCGCTCTACACGCTCTTCACCTCGGGCTCGACCGGCACGCCCAAGGGGGTGCAGGTCGGCGACGCCCTGCTGGTCAACCTCCTGCGCTGGCAGAGCGAGGCCGGCGGCCTGGCGGGCGCGGCGGCGACCCTGCAGTTCTCCATGCTCTCCTTCGACGTGTCCTTCCAGGAGATCTTCGGCACGCTCTGCGGCGGCGGCACCCTGCACCTTCCCCGCCCCGGGCTCAGGCAGGACATGCCGGCCCTGCTGGCGCACCTCGACGCCGCCGGCATCGAGCGGATCTTCCTGCCGTACGTCGCCCTGCAACTCCTCGCCGAGCACGGGGTCCGCCTCGGCCGGTACCCGTCCCGGCTGCGGGAGGTCGTCACCGCCGGCGAGCAGCTGATCTGCACCGACAGCATCCGCCGCTGGTTCGCCGGCCTGCCCGGTGCGCGCCTGTTCAACCATTACGGCCCGACCGAGACCCACGTGGTCAGCAGCCTCTGCCTCGACGGCGACCCGGCCACCTGGCCGACCCGCCCCGCCATCGGCCGCCCGGTCGCCAACACGTGGCTGCGGGTGGTGGACTCCGCCGACGAGGTGGTGCCGCCGGACTGCCCCGGGCAGCTGCTGATCGGCGGGGAACTGGTGGCGCCCTGCTACCTGGACGATCCGGCGCTCGACCGGGCCCGCTTCGTCGAGCTGCCCGGTGACGGCTGGTTCTTCCGCAGCGGCGACCAGGCCCGGTTCGACCGCGACGGTCTGCTGCACTACCTGGGCCGCGACGACCAGCAGGTGAAGGTGAGCGGGCACCGGCTGGAGCTGGGCCAGGTGGAGGCGGCCCTGCTGGCGCACCCGGCGGTCGTCAACGCCGTGGTGGTCCGCGACGATCCGCACCTGGTCGCCTGTCTGGAGCTGCGGGCGGATCCACCGTCGCCGGAGGAGCTGACCGGTCACCTGGCGGGGCTCCTGCCCGGGTACGTGCGGGTGGACCGGTTCCGGCGGCTGCCGGAGCTGCCGCGTACCGCCAGCGGGAAGCTGGACCGCCGCCGCGCGTTGACGGCACCGGGCGAGGAGCTGCGGCCGGGCGCCGCCGCGCCGGCGCCGGTCATGTCGGTCCTGGAGTCTCGGCTGGCCAAGCTCTTCGAGGAGGTCGTCGGGACGCCGATCGCACCCGACCGGCGCTTCTTCGACCAGGGCGCGGGCAGCCTCGACCTGATGCGCTTCCACCTGCGCTGCGCCGCCGAGGGGCTGCCGCTGAGCATCCCCGACCTCTTCGAGCACGTCACCATCCGCCGCCTCGCCCGGTTCCTCACCGAGCAACGGGCCACGGAGGCGGCGGTGGGCGCGCGGGACGGGGCCGTCGCTGGCCCGGCGGACGAGCCGGTCGCCGTGGTCGGGATGGCCGTCCGGCTGCCCGGCGCGGCCGACCTGGCCGCCTTCTGGGCGATGGTGGAGGCCGGCGACCGGGGCATCGAGCACTTCGACGCCGCCGACGGCCTGGTCGGCGCCCGCAGCCAGCTGGCCGGGGTGCTCGGCTTCGACCCGGGGCACTTCGGCATCAGCCGCCAGGAGGCGCGGCTGATGGATCCGCAGCAGCGGCACCTGCTGATGAGCTGCGTCGAGGCGTTGGCGCACGCCGGCATCGCCGATCCCGCCGGGCAGCGGGTCGGCCTGCTCGCCAGCTGCGGCGAGAACACGTACTTCCAGACGATGCTGCGCGAAGCCGATCCGGCGCGGCTGCCGGACTCCTTCCAGTTGGCGCTGCACCACGAGAAGGACTTCCTGGCCACGAAGGTCGCCTACCACCTGCGGCTGACCGGTCCGGCCTTCACCGTGCAGGCGGCCTGCGCCAGCTCGCTGGTGGCGGTCCACGTCGCGGCCGGGCTGCTGCGCCAGGGCGACAGCGACGTGATGCTGGTCGGCGGCGTGCTGGTGGACCCGCTGCTGACGGCCGGCTACCGCTACCAGCCGCAGCACATCTTCTCCCCGGACGGGCACTGCCGGCCGTTCAGCGACGACGCCGGCGGCACCGTCGGCGCCAGCGGGGTGGGCGTGGTCGTGCTCAAGCCCCTGCGGCTGGCCCGGCGCGACGGCGACACCGTCTACGCCGTGATCACCGGGTCGGCCGTCAACAACGACGGCGCGGAGAAGATCGGCTACGCCGCGCCGTCGGTCGCCGGCCAGCGTGAGGTGATCCGTACCGCGCTGCGCCGCAGCGGGCGTACCAGCGGCGACGTGGGCTACGTGGAGGCGCACGGCACCGGCACGGAGCTGGGCGATCCGGTGGAGGTGGCGGCGCTACGCCAGGCGTTCGACCTGGCCGGGTCCGGTCGCGTCGCGCTGGCCTCGGTGAAGAGCCAGATCGGTCATCTCGGCGCGGCGGCCGGGGTGGTCGGTCTGGTCCGCGCCGTGCTGGCCGTGCACCACGGGCTGATCCCGCCGAACGTCGACTTCCGTCGCCTCAATCCACGGCTGGGCCCCGACCCGGCCCCGTTCCACGTCCCCACGAAGGCCCGGCCCTGGCCCGTCGACCGGCCACGCGTGGCGGCGGTGAGCAGCTTCGGCATCGGCGGCACCAACGCCCACCTGGTCTGCGAGGCGGTCGCGCAGGTCGGCGCCGGCCCGGAGACTCCGCCGGTCCCCGGCGTACCGGTGGTGCTGCTCGCCAGCGGCAGCGCGGCCGGCCTGCGCGCCGACGCCGACCGCATCGCCGACTACCTGGCGGCCCGGCCCGAGGCCTACCACCGGGTGCTGCGCCACCTCCAGGCGGGCCGCACGCCGGGCAGGTGGCGGGCGGCGGCCGTCTGCGCCGACGCGGCCGCCGCCGTGGCCTGGCTGCGCACCGCGACCGCCGTCGAGGTCACCCCCGTCGAGGCGGCGCCCGTCGCGGTCACCGGCCCGGCCGGTACGCCACCGGCGGCCGACCTCGTCGCCGCCTGGCTGGCCGGTCGGCCGGTCCGGTGGCCGGCCGGTCCAGCGCAGCCGCCCTGGGACTTCCCCCCGCCGGCGTTCGTTCTCGTCGACCACGAGTTCGCCCGCGCCGCCCCGCCGGCCGGGTCGGCACCGCCGGCCGGGATGGCACCGCCCGCCGGGGCGGCGTCAGCCGGGGTGGCGTCGCCCGGGGCGGCGTCGCCCGGGGTGCCGGCGGCTGCCGGGGCGGCGCCGGCCGATCAGCCGTGGCCGGCGCGGCTGTCCGAGGCCGAGTGGTTGCACCAGCCGCACTGGGTGCGCTGGCGGCACGCGGGGGCCGACCCCGGTGCCCGCCGCCCGGAGACGCTCGTGGTCATGGCCGCGGAACCACCGCCGCCGGCCGCGCTCCGCGCCTTCGCGGCGTCCCACGCCCGGGTGGTCGCCGTCACCGCCGCGGACGGCTTCGCCCGGCTCGGACCGGACAGCTACCAGGCCGACCCGGCCGATCCCGAGTCGCTGGGCCGGCTGCTCGACGCGCTGACCGGTGCCGACGCCGGCTCGCCGGCCGCGCCCGGGCACGGCGGTGTCGACTGGCTCCACGCGCTGCCGCTGGCCGTCGACGGGCCGGTCGGCGCGGACGCGCTCGCCCACGCGTACCGGGCCTGCGTCGACACCCCGGCGGCGCTGCTGGCAGCCGTCGCCGCGCTGCCCCGCCGGCCCCGGCTGCGGGCCTGGTGGCTGTCGCAGCAGGCGCAACCCGTGCACGACGACGTACGCCGGCCGGAGCTGGGCCTGCTCGCCGGGGTCTGCGAGGTCGCACCCCAGGAGGGCGACGTCGCGAGCCACTGGGTGGACCTGCCGGGCCCCGATCCGGCCGACTGGGCGCCGGCGCTCGCGGCGCTGCTGGCGGAGGAGACACCACCCCGCCGACTCGCGCTGCGCGGGAGTTACTGGTGGGAGCAGGCGCTGCTGCCGGTCCGCCCGCCGGCCGCGCCGGCCACGCATCCGCTGCCGGCGGTGCCCGCCACGCGCGCGCTGCCGGCCGGACCGGCCGTGTACGTGGTCCTCGGCGGCACCGGCGGCATCGGGCGGAGCATCGCCGCCTGGCTGCTGGAGCAGGGCGACTGCCGGGTGGTCCTGCTGGCGCGGCGCGGGCCGCTGCCGGCCGGGTTGGCGCGCTGGGCCGACCGCGTCGACCTCGTCGAGGGCGACCTGGCCGAGGCCGGACCCGACGAACTGCTGGCCCGGCTCGACGCCCGGACCCGACGGGTCGACGGGGTGGTCCACGCCGCGGGGATCGCGGCCGGCGGGCTGATCGGCCGGCGGGACGCGGCCGCGATGCGGCGGGCCACGGCCGGCAGGGCGTACGGCGCGCTGCTCGTGGAGCGGTTGGTCGCGCGCCACCGGCCGTCGTTCGTCGTCTACTGCTCGTCGATGTCGGCGCAGCTCGGCGGCGTCGGCCAGCTCGACTACGCCGCCACCAACGGACTGCTCGACGGCTTCGCCCGGCACCGGGCGGACGGGGCCGACACCACGCTGCGGATCTCCGTGGGCTGGGACGTCTGGAGCGAGGTGGGCCTGGCCCGGGACGCCCTGCCCACCGACGCCCGGCACCGGGCGCACCTGGCGGTCGGCCTCTCCGTGGACGAGGGGCGCCGGCTCTTCGCGCAGGCCCTGCGGCTGCGGCTGCCGCAGCTGCTCGTCTGCACCACCGCGCTGGACCGGGCGCGGGAGTTCTACGCGCCACTGGCCGGCCCGGCGGACGCGACACCCGCCGTACTGCCCCGGTCGGCCGCCGAGCAGGTCGGCGAGTGGCTCTGCGACTGGCTGGGCGTCGACGCGCTCGACCCGGCCGCGTCCCTCTACGACCTGGGGGCCGACTCGCTGCTGCTGCTGGACCTGATCGACCGGGTCAAGGAGCGCTTCGGCGTCAGCCTCGGCCTGTCCCAGCTGAGCCACCGGGTGAGCCTGGCCGAGGTGCTGGGGCTCCTCGGCGAGCCGGTCCGCGCCGCCGACCCCGCCGACCCCGCCGTGGCGGTGGAGGTCTGGCAGGCGGGCCGGGGGCGTGCGGTGCTCTGCCTGGTCCATCCGGTCGGCGGCGACGTCCAGGCGTACCGGCCGCTGGTGTCGGCGCTCGATCCGGAGCTCACGGTCTGCGTCATCGCCGATCCTGCGCTGGTGAGCCCCGGGCAGCCGGCCTGGTCGCTGGCGGAGCGGGCCGCGCGCTACCACGCCGCGCTACGGGACCGCTTCCCCCGCGACGAGTGGCGCTGGCGGCTCGCCGGGTGGTCGTTCGGCGCCTGGGTGGCGCTCGGGATGGCGGCGGAGGCCGAGGCGGCCGGCCAGCCGGCGGACGAGCTGTACCTGCTCGACCCGCCGCCGCCGGACGCCGCGCCGGCCTTCGAGGCGTACGACGAGGAGCGGCTCGCCGCGCTCTTCGCCCACGAGCTGGGGGCGGCGACCGGCGCGAACACCGCGGCGACGGCGTACGCGAACGCGCTGGCGCGCTGCTGCCGGGCCAACCTGGCGAGCATGGCCCAGCACACCCTGCCCCGGCTGGCGGGGACGCCCGGGCGGCTCTGGCTCGCGGGCCGCCCGACGGCCGGGCTGCCGGCGCTCGGCGCGCCGCAGGAGCAGGCCCGCACGTGGCGGGGGCACCTGACCGGGCTCGCCTGGCACCTCGTCGACACCACCCACTACGGCATCGTCGAGGCGCCGCACGTGGACATGGTGGCCGGGGCCATCAACGAGGCGGAGTTGGCCACCGACCCGAGGGCGGCGCGATGAATCCGTACCAGTCGTTGCCGTCGCGGTCGTTCTGGCGCACCGCCGTGGCCGAGCCGGAGATGCGGGACATCGGCGAGGTGTGGACGCCGAAGTTCGGCCTCGACCCGGACGATCCGGTCCTCACCGCCGGTTCCTGCTTCGCCCGCCACCTCGGTCCCGCCCTGCGCGACGAGGGGATGAACTGGCGTGAGGTCGAGCTGCCCCCGCCGGGGCTGACCGAGGCCGAGCGCCGGGCCCGCCACTACGGCGCGTTCTCCTTCCGCACCGGCACCATCTACACCGCCGCCACCCTGCGGCAGTGGCTGACCTGGGCGCTGACGGACGACCCCGGGCCCGACGAGGTCTGGTGCGAGGGCGACCGGTTCTTCGACCCGTACCGCCCGTCGGTCGAACCCGACGGGTACGACTCGGCGGAGGCGACCCTGGCCGCCCGCCGGTCCACCCTGGCGGCGATGCGGGGGGCGGTCGCCGAGGCGGGCTGTCTCATCTTCACCCTCGGCCTGACCGAGGCCTGGCGCGACGTGCCGACCGGCACCGTCCACCCGGTCTGCCCCGGCACCGTCCGGGGCACCTTCGACGCCGGGCGGCACGTCTTCCACAACTTCACCGTGGCCGAGGTGCACCGGGACCTCGCCGCCGTCGTCGCGCTGCTGCGCGCCGCCAACCCCCGGCTGACCGTCCTGCTGACCGTGTCGCCGGTGCCGCTCACCGCGACGGCGACCGGGGCGCACGCGTTGACCGCCACCACGTACTCCAAGTCGGTGCTGCGGGCCGCGGCGGGCCAGCTGGCCCAGGAGCACGAGCACGTCGACTACTTCCCCTCGTACGAGCTGATCACCAGTTTCCCGTTCCGGGGGGTCTTCTTCGCGCCGAACCTGCGCGCCGTGACGCCGACGGGGGTCGCCTTCGTCATGCGCCACTTCTTCGACGCCCTCGAACGCGACAGGTCGGCGGGTCCGACCGCCACGGCGTCCGACGCTCGCGCCGACGCCGCCGACGGAGGTGACCTCTACTGTGACGACGCCGTCCTCGACCACTACCGCGCCGGCTAGGTTCCTGTTGCTGGGCGACTCGCACGCCGGGCCGATCGCCCGCGCGGCCACGGCGGCCGGGGTGCCCTTCGTCGGCGGGCCGGTCGGCTCGGGGCGCGACTTCAACGTCGGCTTCTTCGACGTCCGCGACGACGGCCTGGTGTTCCGGGACGCCGCCGTGCAGGAACGCCACCGCGGCTTCCTGGCCGAGCTGGGCGTGGCCGACGTCGGGCAGCTCGCCGTCCCGCTGGTCTCGACGTTCGGGCTCAGCGCCCACTTCTTCGCCACCACCGAGAACTGGCGGATCTACCGGGCGGGCGACGGCGCCTTCCCGGCGGGCTTCCTCGCCGGCGGGCTCTTCGACGACATCGTGCGCGCCATGGCCCGCGACGCGCTGGCCTTCTACCGCCACGCCCTCGACCTGGGGCTGCGCGTCCTCGCGGTGCTGCCGCCACAGCGGGTGCCGGGAATGTCCGACCCGCTGGTGTTCATGGCGGCCCAGGAGACGGTCCGCCGCGCGCTCGTCGCGCTCGGCGTGGAGATCGTGGACCTGCGGGCCCGGGTCACCGACGGCGCGGGCCGGCAGCGGGCCGCGTTCTGCGAGCCGGACGACCCGATCCACGGCAACCTCGCCTTCGGCCGGCTGATCGTGGCCGACCTGCTGGCCCGGGGGCTGTGACACCGAACCCAGGAGGGAACGAATGGAAGAGCACGTCCTTGCCGCCGTCGAGCGGGCGACGACCCGCCCGCCGGAGCGCTACGACACCATCACCGTCCGACCGATCTCTCCGGTCATCGGCGCGGAGGTCTCCGGCCTCGACCTCGCCACCGAGCTGTCGGACGGGCAACTGGCCGAGGTCAGGCGCGCCTTCCTCGCCCACCATGTGCTGGTCTTCCGCGACCAGGTGCTCTCCGCCGAGGACCACAAGCGCTTCGCCGGCCTGTTCGGCGAGTTGCGCCGGCAGCCCCTCGCCGACCTCGACGGCGGCGACCCCGCCGTCCTCGAGATCAGCGCCGGCCGGGACTCGCGGTTCGTGGCCGGCGAGGACTGGCACACCGACGGCACCGCCGAGGCCGAGCCGTCGCTGGGCTCGATGCTCTACGTCACCAGGACGCCGGAGATCGGCGTCGGCGGCGACACCCTCTGGGCGAACATGCACCTGGCGTACGAGATGCTCTCCCCGCCGATGCGGGCCTTCCTCGACGGGCTGACCGCGATCCACGACGGCCTGATCCCGTGGCAGGGCCACACCCCGCCGCCGGAGTACGTCGTGCCGAAGAGCGAGCACCCGGTCGTCGTACGCCACCCGGAGACCGGCCGCAAGCTGCTCTTCGTCAACGCCGGCTTCACCTCGCACATCGTGCAGCTCTCCCGCCACGAGAGCCGGGCGCTGCTGGACATGCTCTTCGGCTGGGTCGCTCAGCAGCCGATCCTGAACTGCCGGGTGCGCTGGACGCCGAACACGCTGGTGTTCTGGGACAACCGCTGCACCCAGCACCACGCCGTCTGGGACTACTACCCGCACTCCCGCTACGGCCAGCGGGTGACCATCAACGGCAGCCGGCCGGTGGCGTAGCCGGTCGGGCCGACCCCGCGCTGACTCGGCGGCGGATCCGCTCGCCGGCCGGTGGAGGGCGCGTCGACCGGTGGAGGGCGTCGGCCGGTGGCGGCGCGGCCGGTGGTGGGCGTGGGCCGGTGGTGGCGTCGGTCAGCCGCGCACGATCTGCTCCGTGTAGTCCCAGTCGTCGTCGAGGGCGGCGTCGCGTTCGCCGGTCAGGCCGGTCAGGTCCGCGCCCGCGACGCGGCCGGCGCCCGCGACGCGGTCCCGCAGGATCCGGGCCGTGACCACGGCGGCCCGGGTGCCCTGGGCGGTGACCGGGTCCAGGTGGTAGCCGGCGTCGCCGACCAGGCACCAGCCGGGCCCGCTCATCGGCCGGCGCAGCATGCGCATCCGCCCGGCGCCGCCGATCGAGGTGGTGCGGCGCCCGACGGCGACGGCCGGGCCGAGATACGGGTCGTCGCGCACCATCCGCTCGTACGAGCGCGCCGGGTGCCGGCCGGTCTCGTCGATCAGGCTCTGGTGCAGGTCCACCGCGACGCACCACTGCTTGTCGCCGCAGGGCGTCGAGATGAGGACGCTGCGGTCCTGCAACGAGAAGTAGGAGCGGTCGGTGGGCAGCGGCAGGTTCTCGTAGTAGGCCAGCAGCGCGAACCACGGTGACTCGACCACCCGGTAGGCGTCCGCCCCCACGCGCTCCGCGTTGCGCGACAGCCGGCCGTCCGCCAGCACCAGCAGGTCGCAGGTGACCTCGCTGTCGACGGCACCGTGCCGGACGGTCACGCCGCGCACCCTGCCCGCGTCGACTGTGAGGTCCCGCACCCGGGCCGGGCGCCGCACGGTGACGTTGCCCCGGCCGCGCGCCGCGGCCAGCAGCGCCGGGTCCAGCACCTCGCGGGGCACGCTCATCCGGAACGAGTGGGCGTCCTCGCGCGGGTAGACCCGCTCGACCACGTCCTCGCCGATGCGCTGGGTGTCGCCGTAAGTGCGCGGGGCGCCGCAGGCCAGGACCGTCTCCAGTAGACCGAGCTCGGCCCAGGCGAGGTTGCCGGAGCGGTCCCAGGTGGACTGCTGCGGCCAGAACGCGGTGGGCCGCGAGGCGTCGAGGACGAGGACCCGCTCCGCGTACGGCGCGAGGGCCCAGGCGGTGCACGCTCCGGCGATCCGGCCGCCGACCACGACGACCTCCCAGTGGCCGCTGATCACGCCGGCACCGGCTCGGCGCGGTGGTGCTCCGGCGGGCTCCCGAGGTCGTCACGCGACACGACTCAGTCTCGCATCCGGACCCGACCCGGGGAAGGGAGCAGCCCGGCGAGGCGCGCGGTCCTCGTGGGCGACGAGGCCGGCGTCGCGCGACGGCCCCCGAGGTCGCCGCAACGGCGCACACCGTCGGAGGGATCTTGTTATTACTGGCCGATTACCCAAGACCATTAAATTCACCCAGGTCAGCGGGCTCCCGTCTGGACGTGGGGTGAAATGTGAACAGTCGAACAATCGCGCGCCCGGAGCCCAGGCTCGAGGTCCGGGACCTCGGGTGGCGACAGCTGTGGGCGGGCTCCCGGCTGCTCGCCCAGGCGTACGAGAACGGCGCCATCTGGGCCGCCGCCGGCTCGCTCCCCCGGTGGCAGCGCATGTCCGCGCTGACCGCGCTGTACCTGGCCGAGCTGGTGATCGCCCAGCTGATGAGCTCGGGCATCACCCTCGCCGCGTACCGGGCCGACCGGCTCGACGGGATCCTCGTCCTCTACGGCGACGAGCGCACGACGCCGTGGTGGGGGTGGGCGCTGCGCTCGGTGGCGTGCCTGCTGGCCGGGCCGCGGGCCGTGATGGAGGCGGTGCGGATCTCCAACGCGCTCGACCGGATGCGCCCCAGCAGCCCGCACGTGTGGTTCGCGGTGCTCGGCCGGCGGGTCGACTCCGTCGGCGTCGGCTACGTCCTGATGCGCGCCGGCCAGGCGCGGGCCGAGGCCCTCGGCCTGCCGGGCTACCTGGAGACCTCGGCCGGCCCGGAGCAGGTGCAGATCAACGAGATGCTCGGCTGGACGTCCGTGGACGAGTACGTGCTGAGCACCGGAAGCGTCATCAAGACGATGTGGCGCGACAACCCGGGGCGGTCATGACGGCCCCCGGACTGGCCCGGGGGCTGGACACGCTCTTCGCGGTCCCGCCGGAGCACCGGCTCGGCGACGTCGACCGCGCCTCGGCGAGACAGGTCCTCGGCTGCGACGACCACACGCTCTCCACGTTGCTCGACCGCGGGCTGCCCGCCAGTGGTGACCCGGGCGAGGAGCGTTTCGACTCGCGCGACCTGTTCAACCTGGCGCTGTACTCGGGCACCGGCACGACCGTGCCGGAGCAGGCCTTCGCCTACTCGCTGCGGTGGATGCGCTCGTCGACCGAGGAGCTGCTCGCGCCCCGCGCCTCCCGGTTCGCGCTGCGGATCGCGTGTGCCGCCGACGCGTGCGGCCCGCAGCCGACCAGCACGCTGGCGTTGCCGCGCCCCGAACGCTGCGGCGGCGCGGTGCACGACCTGACGGTCGAACCCGCCGACGGCGGCGCCGGACCGAGCGCCGAGCGCGGCGACACCGTCACCCGTACGGCGTCGCAGCTCGCCGTCACCGCCACCGTCCACACGACGGGCGAGCGGGCCGAGCTGCGCTCCCCGGAGCTGCGGGCGATCGCCGCCGAGTTCGCCGCCATGGACCTGCGCTGGGTCAAGCTGCCCGAGGCCCTGCAGAACGACGTGGACCTGGTGACCACGCACGGCGTGGCGAGCTGCGACTCGGCGAGCCGGTACCTGGCCCAGCTCTGCCACCGGGCCGGCATCCCGGCGGTCACCCGGATCGGCTGGGTCGTCGGCATGCTCGACCTGGTCCACGCCTGGGTCGAGGTCGAGGACGCCGACGGGGCGACCAAGGTCATCGACCCGGTCTTCGCGCTGTTCTCCGCCACCGTGCGCGACACCAACCCGCTGCTGCGCGATCCGGCCGTCGCGCTGCGCACCAACCGGCTCATCCCGACGGGCCTCTCCACGGGACGGGCCGTGGCCGAACACCGGTGCGCCGACGAACCGTCGGCTGCCCGGCTCACCACGAAGATCCTCCCCGCACCGACACGCCCCCAGGAGGGGTCATGAGTACGACCGAGACCGTTCCGGAGTTCCTCACCACGTTCCTGCGCGCCAGATGTCCGGACATCGACTCGGTCGGGCTCGACGACGACCTCGTGGACACGGGCGTCCTGAACTCGATGCACTTCGTCGAGCTGCTCTACCTGATCGAGGCGGAGCTGGGCACGGAGATCTCCCTCGACGAGGTGAGCACGGACGACTTCCGCACCATCTCCCGGATCACGCGACGTTTCTTCACCCCGGGGCAGGGCCCCGGCGCGACACCCAAGGAGTAGCAATGTTGGAGACCCGCGTCCGCGAGGTCGTCGGCTCGGTGTTCGGTGTCGCACCGGACGAGCTGCCCGAGCGCCTGGACCCGGACACCGTCCCGGGCTGGACCTCGCTGCGCCAGATCCAGCTCATGATGGCGCTCGAGAACGCGTTCGGCATCGAGATCGACCCGAACCTGCTGCCGGCCCTCGCGTCCGGCCCGGCGATCGTGCAGTACCTCGAGGAGACGCTGGCGGTCCCGGACGGGACGGCCCGATGACGGCGTACCACCCGCAGTTGCGCACGGTGCACGACGTCGTCGCCTTCCACGCCGGGCAGCGGCCCGACCATCCGGCGGTGCACTGCGAGGACCGTACGGTCAGCTACGCGCAGCTGCACCGGTCGAGCAACCGGACGGCGCACGCCCTGCGGCGCGCCGGGGTCACGGCCGGGCACCGCGTCGCCTACCTGGGCAAGGAGTCCGAGCACTACTACGACGTCCTGTTCGCCTGTGCCAAGACCGGCACCGTGCTGGTCCCCATCAACTGGCGGCTGCGCGCCGGCGAGATCCGGCACATCATGCGCGACTCCGGCAGCACGGTCCTCTTCTGCGACGAGGATCTCCTGGACACCGTCGACGCGCTGCGGCCGGACCTGCCCGAGCTGCGCGAGGTCGTGTCGCTGGCCGGCTTCACCGGTTGGCAGGCCGACGAGGACGCCGACCTGGACCCGTCCTGGACCGAGGAGCAACCCCTGGCCCAGGTGTACACCAGCGGCACGACCGGCAACCCCAAGGGTGTCGTGCTGGCCCACCGCAGCTTCTTCGCGGTGCGGGACGCGCTCGCCTCCGAGGGCCTGGACTGGATCGACTGGCGGCCGGACGACGTGAGCCTGATCGGCATCCCGGGGTTTCACATCGGTGGACTCTGGTGGTCGATCCAGGGGTTCAGCGCCGGCATCACCAACGTGTCGGTCCGGGTGTTCGCCGGGCACGAGGCGGTCCGCCTCATCCGCCGCCACGGCGTCACCACGGCGTGTGTCGTGCCGGCCCAGTTGCAGATGATGCTCGCGCCGCCCCGGCCGAAGCGGGAGGACTTCGTCTCGCTGCGGAAGATCGTCTACGGCGGGTCGCCGATCTCCGAGGCGTTGCTCGGCCGCAGCATCGAGATGTTCGACTGCGAGTTCGCGCAGATCTACGGCCTGTCCGAGAGCGGCAACACCGCCGTCTGCCTGCCGCCGTCGGAGCACGTCGTCGGCGGGCCGCGCATGCAGGCGGCCGGCCGGCCGTACCCGGGCTTCGCCGTGAAGATCATCGATGGTACGGGCCGCGTGCTGCCGCCGTTCGAGGTCGGCGAGATCTGCCTGTCGACCCCGGCGCGGATGATCGAGTACCGGGGCCTGCCCGAAGCCACCGCCGCGACCCTGGTCGACGGCTGGCTGCACACCGGCGACGCTGGCTACCTCGACGACGAGGGCTTCCTCTTCGTACGCGACCGGATCAAGGACACGATCATCGTGGCCGGCGAGAACGTCTACCCGGCGGAGATCGAGAACGCGGTCTGCGCGTACCCGGGGGTGGTCGAGGCCGCCGCCGTCGCCGTGCCGCACGAGCACTGGGGCGAGGTCGTGCACTGCTTCGTGGTGACCCACCCCGACCAGCCCGCGACCGCCCGCGATCTCACCCCGTTCCTGCGGGGGCGGATCGCCGACTTCAAGATCCCGGCGAGCTTCGAGTTCGTCGACCAGTTGCCCCGCAACCCCAGCGGAAAACTCCTCCGGCGGGAGCTGCGCGAGAGGTTCTGGCAGCACCTCGACCGGCGCGTGGCCTGACAGCCGACGCGGTCCCCGTCCGGCCCCCAACACCCACCCTTCGTGCAAAGGCGGATCGATGCACATTTTCCTGCGCCACAACAGCGACCGGATCGCGCTGTCGACAGGCAGCCCCAACCGGATCTCGCTCGGCTACTCGGAGGACCCGCGAGCGGTAGCGGGCCGTCTTCCCCGACGCGGCGCCGACGAGCCGAAGAACGTGCTCCTGCTGGGCGCGAACGGATACGTCGGCATGCACATGCTGCGTGAGCTCCTCGGCGACGCCCGGGTGGCGACGGTCTACGCCCTGGTGCGCCGCAAGGGCGACAAGTCCGGCGAGGACCGCATCGCCCGGCAGCTGCGCAAGTACAAGATGGAGCTGCCCGACACCGGGAAGCTGTCGGTCCTGGAGGGCAGCTACCTGGAGCCGGCGATGGGGCTCGACCCCGCCGCCCACCACGAGCTGCTCACCGAGGTCGACGTGGTCATCGACGCCGCGGGGGCGACGACCCACGACTACCCCTACGCCCGGTACCGCGAGGAGAAGGTCCTGCCGACGCTCCGGCTCGCGGAGTTCTGCCTGCAGGAGCGGTTCAAGACGCTGCACGTCATCGGCTCGGTCGGCAGCGAGGTCTACCAGCAGCGGCGCGACTTCTACCGCAACAGCTTCTTCTACACCGGCTACAGCAGGATGAAGTGGGTCGTCAAGCACCTCAGCCTGCGGGCGAACCGTGACGGCGTGCCCATCCACATCTACCAGGCGCCGTTCGCGTTGGGCGGCGCGCCCACCGGGTTCAAGGACCCCGGCATGGAGTACTCGTTCTGGAACATGATCTCGCACATGCTCCAGCTGGGCCTGATCTGGGACTCGGAGGTCACCAGCCCGATCGTCGCCGGCGACGTGCTGGCCCGGTCGGTCGTGGACAACGCGTTGTCGGAAACGCCGCGGCCGATCAGCTACCCGGTGACTCCGGCGACCACCCGCGAGATCGCCGAGCGGTTCGACCTGAAGCTGGTGTCGTGGCAGGAGTTCCGGCGCGAACTGATGCGGCAGCACCGGTTCCGGCCCAGTCAGATCGACTGGTCGAAGCCGATCACCAGCATCAAGCGCGGCCGGCAGCAGTCCAAGTTCGTACGCTCGCTGTTCCCGCGGTCGTTCCACACGCTGCTGAGCAACATCCACCACGCCGCCGCCAACCCGACGGCCGTACGGCTCGACACCGACCTGCCGCCGATCGACGTCCTGGTCAACAACGCCAGGCGGATCCGCAAGCTCGGCAGGTACCTGCCCGAGGAGGCGGTGGCTCCCGTCGCCGTTGCCGCGCCGGTTCCCCCTCCGGCCCCCGCCGCCGAGCCGGTGGCCGTCGGGGCCGTCTGACCCTCCTCTCCTCGCGCGACAGCGACGCCGGCCGACCTGGTACCCGTGCCAGGTCGGCCGGCGTCGGCGCGTCGGCGGGCTGGCGGGCCGGCTAATCGGCCGCCCCTGAGGCTTTGACGCATCCGAATGCGTTGACCGGCCGCAGAGTCGCGGGCAGGAATGCCTGGAGACCAATGGCCAAGGCCCGCCGAGGCGATACACCAGCACGCGCACGAATTCCCCACCCGCGACCCATCGGGAGGGAATTCCTCACCGCCCGACGACATTGCCTGTCCGGGGACACCCGATTAGCCCCAACGCCGCTGAGGAGCACCGGACCACCCGTCTGCGCGGTGGCGCGCCGAACCCGGCCAAGGGCCGGCCACCACCACCCGGGACGCCCGGCGAGCGCTCGCCAGCGGGTGCGGGGTCGGCCGATACAAGGGCTCCACCTGCGCGAACGCCCGCGCCGAGCCGCTGGCCGGCACGCCAGCTCCCGGCACCCTGACCGCCGACTCAGCCGCCCCGTCGTGGCGGCGACCAGGCACCCGGCGCCCCGGCCGTCGCCGGCCCTGGCGGTCGCCTCGCATCTCCATTGACTCTCGCTGTAAGACGGCCCGAGAAAGACCGCCGACCCCTTGGCAGGGGGTCGACGCATTCGCTACCTTCTCTATTGCCGCAAGCGGGAACGGATGAGGGGAGTTGTCATGACGGCGTACCGCTCGGGAAATGTCTCCGAATTTCTCTTTCGGGGTCCCGAACGCTCGCCGCAGTCGACTTTCCCGCCTCGTCCGCCCGACCGATCCGCATCCTGACTGCGTATCCGCGGCACCCAGGTTCCCCCGAACGCCCGTCCCGGATGCAGCGGGGACGGTCCCGTCCAGGGGTGCACCGAGCCCATCGCGCCGGAGAGGAGGTACAAGCCATGGCCTTCGACATCGTGATCGTCGAGACGAACGAAGTTGTGCTGAACCACGGCGCCGTCTGACGCGCCCGGTGCCGGACCCGCGTGCGGGTCCGGCACCACTCCGTCCGTCGTGCTTCGTCGTGGAAAGGGCACCGGAATGCGGGTACGTCGCCGCGACCAGCTCGTCTGCCGCTGGGACAGCGATGCGCTGATGGTCGCCCTGCCCGGTCAACGCCGGTGGTTGCGGGTCACCCCCGACCTGCTGAGCCTGTTGCAGCGGCTCGACGACTTCACCGACGTCGACGAGGTCGCCGCCCAGTTCGGGGGCGAGGCCGCCGACGCCGCCGTCCAGGCGGTCCACAAGCTCCGCGAGGCCGGCATCCTCGTCGCCGACACCGACGACGCCTGCACCCCGCCCGTCTGGCAGCACTGGGGGCCGATCGCGTCGCGCATGCACACCGAGGCCCGCGACGCCAACTACCTCGTGGATTCGCCGCAACGCGACGCCACCGCCGCGCAGATCGCCGCCGACGGCGCACCTCCGGCGCCGTTCAAGCGGTACCCGGACGCCCCGGCCGTGCACCTTCCCCGACGCGCCCTGCCGCTGCGTACGCCCGTGGAGGAGGTCTTCGCCGCCCGGCGCACCCACCGCGCGTTCGCCGGCACCCCGGTCGGCATCGACGCGCTCGCCACCGTCCTGTCCTGCACGTTCGCGCCCCAGCGATTCCTCGACGGCGGCGCGTTCGGCCCGCAGCAGGGACGCATCAGCGCCTCCGCCGGTGGCCGGCACGAGGTCGAGTGCTACGTGGCCGTTTACGACGTCACCGGCGTCCCGGCCGGCCTCTACCACTACGCGCCCGAGGTGCACCGCCTCGAACTCCTCGACGCCACCGTCGACCGCGAGCGCATCGCCGCCCTGGCGTACGAGCAGGAACCCTCCTACCAGGGGGCCTTCACCTGCCTCACCACCACCGTCGCCGCCCGCCTGTCCTGGAAGTACCGCCACCCCCGGGCCTACCGGCTGTGGATGTTCGACGCCGGCCACTACGGTCAGACCTTCGCGCTGACCTGCACGGCGCTCGGCCTGGCGCCGTTCCAGACCGTGGCGTTCCACGACAGCGGCGTCGAGGCGATGCTCGGCGTGGATGCCGACCACGAGTTCGCCACCTACCTGCTCTCCGCCGGCAATCCCGCACCCGACGACGGCACCGGTCCCACCGGGCCGGGGTATCCACCGCCGTTCCGCCTGGCCGCCAGCTCCCACCGGTCACCGGCCGACCCCGCCGCCGGCCCGGAGCAGCTCGGATGAGCCCGACCGGCCGCACCGGCGTCCCCATCGTGGCGCCCGGCACCGGCAGCCGCGGGGCCCCGCCCGGCCACGCAGCCGGCCCGGCGTCCGTCGTCGGCGTGCCGGCCACCGGCCACCGCCGGGCGCGCCGCACGCCATGAGCGCGCCCACCAGCCCCGCCACCGCCGCCGCGCAGAAGCTGAGTCAGCACCCGCGGTTCCTGCGGGTATGGGCCAGCCAGTCCGCCGGGGCCGTCGCCGACCAGATCCTGCCGGTCGCGTTCGCGCTGTACGCCGTACAGCGCGGGGCCGGTGCCGGCACCATCGCCGTCATCCTCGCCGGCCGGGCGATCGCCCTGGTGGTCTGCCTGCTCGCCGGGGGTATCCTCGCCGACCGCGTCTCCCGGCCCCGGATCCTGTTCACCGCCGATCTGATGCGCACCGCCATCGTCCTCGGCACGCTGCTCGCCCTCGACGACCTGCCCCTGGCCGCGCTCGGCATCGTCACCGCGCTCTCCGGCGTGGCCGAGTCCCTGTCCCGGCCGGCCATGCGGTCGTTGATCCCGGCGCTGCTCCCCGCCGGCCTGCTGGAGCGCGGCAACGCCCTGATGTCCGCCGTGCAGCGCTCCGCGACCCTCCTCGGGGCGCTCGCCGGCGCCGCGATCGTGACCGCCATCGGCATCCACGCCGCGCTGGGCCTGGCGGCCCTGCTGTTCGCGACCGGCGCCCTCGCGGTGCTGGGCGTACGCGACGTCGCCGCCGGTGACCGGCCCCGGACCAGCGTCCTTGCCGACGCCGCGGCCGGCATCGCCACCGTCCGGCGCCGTCCCTGGGTCGCCGCCGTCATGGCTGCCGTCGCGGTCCAACTCTTCGCCGGCACCGCGCCCAGCCTGACGCTGCTCCCGCTGATCGCCGCGGACCGCCTCGGCGGCGAACTCGCCTACGGGCTCGTCCTCGCCGCTGCCGCCGCCGGCGCTCTCCCGGCCATCGCGCTGGCCGGCCGGTGGCGGCCCCGGCGGCCCGGCACGGTCAGCATGCTCGCCCTCACCACCTACGCCGCCCTGCCCGCCAGCCTCGCCTTCGCCCTGCCGCTACCGGTCACGGCGCTCTGCTTCGCCCTCGGCGGATTCGTCGTGGAGATCTACTTCATCTCCTGGCTCTCCGCCCTGCAACGCGAGATCCCCGCCGAGGTACTGGGCAAGACCCTTGCCCTGGATCAGCTCAGCGCGTTCGCCCTGCTGCCGGTCGGGTACGCCCTCACCGGGCCGGCGGTCGCGGCGTTCGGGATCCAGCCCACCCTCGTCGCGGCGGCCGCCCTGACCGCCGCGGCCAGCGCCGTCACGCTGCTGGTCCCCGGCGTCAGCACCTTCAGCGACCCCGCCCGGGCCCACGCCGCCGGTGCGCCGGCGGGCGGCGCGGACCGCAGCGGATGATCCCTTCGGGTACGCGGAACGGGCCGTGACCGCCTGGCGGCCACGGCCCGCTGCGCGTGGAGACCGCTGCCGGGTCAGCCCACCCGGGCCGCGGCGGCGGTGACGCCCGTGACGCCGCTGCCCGACTTCGTGACGTGGTAGGTGACGGTCGTGCCGCTCCAGAAGTGGAACGTCAGGGTCACCCGGGCGCCGTCGTTGACCTCCGCGAAGAAGGCCTCGGTCAGCGTGATGCGGTTGCCGGCGTAGTCGGGGGCGAAGGCCACGTCGAACTCCTTGAACGGCGTCCAGTTGTGCGGGCCGGCGTTGCTGCCGTCGGCGTACTTCGCCTCCATGGTGGCGAGCTGGTCACCCCGGAACTGGGTCGGCACGGCGAACGAGGTGGTGCTCCCGGTCGCGTTCGACAGCACCGGCGGGTCGTACGTGATCACGTTGATCCGCCACGGGACCCCGGCGGAGAACCGCGCGTGCAGGGTGGCGTTCACGCCGTACGCCCGGCTGCCGACCAGCCTGGTCAGCGCGCTCGCGGTGAGCGTGAGCTGGCTGCCCGACACGGTGTAGTCGGTGCCCTGCGCCAGGGCGGTGCTGCCCTGGTACAGCCCCTGGAAGGTGGTGCCGTTCAGGTTCAGCGCGAGCGTTTTGGCAGTGATCGAGCCGGTACGCGGCACGTACACCTGGTCGGCGTAGGCCGTGCCGGAGCGGGTGGTCCAGCTCGACTTGATCTGCGCGAACAGCTCCGCGTCCTTCCACTGGAACGTGAGCCGGTTGAAGTGCTGCCCGTTGTCCCAGAGCTGGGTGGTGATCTTCCTGGTCTTCGCGTACCAGCCGAGGAACTCGAAGAACTTCAGCTTCTCGCCCTGCTGGATGGTGCCGGTGTGCCGGTCGAAGCCGAGCAGGCCGTACTCGCCGATCACCACCGGGATGCCCTTGGCGACGAAGGCGTTGTGCACCCGGTCGAAGGCGTCGGTCAGGTCCTTCTGGGTGGTGGCGTCGAACCGGGTGCCCCCGGCGACGTTCACGCTGAACGGCCAGTAGCCGTAGAAGTGCACGGTGGCGATCAGGTTGCGGTCGCCCAGCTGGGTGAAGGTGCTGGTCAGCTCGTCGATGCGGGCCTGGTCCGACGAGGTGTGCAGGGTGGGCAGGACGAGCATCCGGGTGGCGTTGTTGCCGCCGGAGGCCCGCACGATCCGGTGGAAGGACGTGTTCAGCTCGTGCAGCAGCTGGGCGTTCTGGGGGTCGCCGGAGCTGTTGGCGAACTGCGGCTCGTTGACGCTCTCGAAGTGCAGCTTCGGCGAGGCGTCCCGGAACGCGGCCGCGATCTGGGTCCACAGCGCGTTGTAGCGGTTGAGGACGGTGGTCCGGTCGGTCGGCATCGCGTTGATCCACTGCCACGAGTCGTGGTGGATGTTGATCATTACGTAGAAGCCGTCATCCAGGGCCCAGCCGACGACCTCCTTGATCCGGTTGAGCCACGCCGCGTCGATCGTGTACGCCGGCGCGGCCCCGTGGTGGTTGCTCCAGGTGACCGGGATCCGGATGCTGTTGAAGCCCTGCGCCCGGACGGCGTCCAGCTGCGCCTGGGTGACCCGCGGGTTGCCCCAGGCCGTCTCGTCGCTGCCGACCGCGTCGAAGGTGTTGCCGAGGTTCCAGCCGGGCTGCATCGCGGCCACGTAGGCCATCGGGTCACCGGTCGGCGGCGGGGTGGTGGGTGGCGGGGTGGTGGGTGGCGGGGTCGTCGGCGGGGCGGTGGTCGGCGGGGCGGAGGTGGGGCCGACGCCGCCGGTGCAGGTGACGCCGTTGAGGGCGAACGACGTGGGGGCGGTGTTCGCGCCCGACCAGGAGCCGTTGAAGCCGAAGGACACCGTGGCGTTGGTGCCGATGGCGGCGTTGTAGCCGACGTCGGTGGCGGTGACGTTGGCGCCGGCGGCGGTGACGTTGGCGCCGGCGGCGGTGACGTTGGCGTTCCACGCCGAGGTCACCTGCTGCCCGGAGGGGAACGTCCAGGTCAACCGCCAACCGTTGATCGGGTCACCGAGGTTGGTCACGGCCACGTTCGCGGTGAAGCCGCCGGGCCACTGGTTGGCCGAGTACGCCACCCGGCAGCCGGCCGCCGCGTGCGCGCTCACCGCGAACGTCAGGCCGAGGCTCACCAACAGCAGGGTGAGGGCGCCGGTGAACAGGCTCAGCCGCCATCGGGTTCTTCTCGTCGTGCCTCGCATCTCGGCCATGACGCTCCTCGCCTGGGGTGCCGCTGGGACGGGCTCGCGGCAGGCGCCACCACGAACGCGGCCGCACCCGATCGCGAACCGCAGATTAAGTTTGGATTCCAAACTTTGTCAATCGGCGTACCTCTATCTGGGCAAGGAGGCGCGGGACGGCCGGAGGTCCGACCGCCCCGCGCCGCGCCTCACTGGTTGCGGCGGTACACCTCGATGTACGCCGCGGAGCGGTACTGCTGCTTCACGTCCTCGGCCAACACACCGATCCACAGCGGGCCGGTGCCGGTCTTCGAGCTGACCCTGGTGTGCGCCGGGTCCAGGGCGCCGGTGGGCAGGAACGCCGGCTGCTCCACCACCGCGGAGTGGTACGCGTCCGTGCCCCCCAGCCACCAGACCAGCACGTCCCTGGCCGCGACGTTGCGCGCGTTGTCGATCCGCCCGAGTGTCTGGTACTCGTCGGCCAGCACCTGCGGCAGGAAGTCGCCCCAGACGGTGTACCTGTGCGTCCCGAAGGTGCCCAGCGAGTAGCCGTGGCAGAAGAACCTCTGGTCACCGGTGACGGTGGGCGCCGCCCGCCACGCCTCCACGCGGGTGCCGAGATCGGTGCGTACGGAGAGGTTCATCCCGCTGACGTTGTTCGCCAGCGCGGGCTGGAGGAGGATCTGGTCGCCACTGGTCAGGTCGAACGGCTGCATGGGACTCCTCGGCACATGTGCGACGGATGTGAGCAGGGTTCGACCCTCGACCATCCGGTCACGCACGGCAAGCATGAGGTCACCAACCCGACCGGGGACGGGACGATCCGCGCGTGCCGGTCGGCGATGTCCCGGACGATCCGGCGGGCCGTGGCCGGCCGTCGACGGCGGTCAGGCGACCGGCGACGTCCGTACGCCGGTGAGGTGTTTGGTGACGCGTAGCAGCACCTGGTCCGATGGCCCGGCGACGAAGGCGGCCGTGTCGGCCAGCGCGGTGATCAGGGGCAGTCCGCGACCGCCGACGGTGAGCGGGGCGGGCAGTGCGGCGTCGAGCCCGGCGCCGTCGGGGATGCTGCCGCGGTTGCCGACCTCGAGCAGGCAGACGTCGTCGTCGATCACGATGGTGATGTCGACGCTGCTGTCGGCGTCCGCGTGCAGCACCGCGTTGGTGCACGCCTCGGTGATCAGCACGGCGAGGTGACCACGGGAGTCCTCGGCGGTGTCGGTGAGGCTCAGCAGGGTGGCGAGTACGTGCCGGGCGCGGGTCACCGAGGACGGTCGACGCGGGAGTGAGAACGTCGTGGTTACGCGCATCGCGCCGTTCCTCCTCCCCGCTGGGTGACCGCGCCGGACTACTGTGCCACAACTCGGGGCGGGACGCTTCCGCGGTGATCAGCACTACCCGGAGTTGCCGCGGTCAAACGGCCGGGCGTGTCGGCGCGACGCACGCCGGCCGGCGGCGGTCCGCACCCGGCAGCATAGGGTGAGCGGGGATCATCGGCGTGGGGAGGCTGTCATGGCACTGCTGTTGTCGGTCCGGCCGGGCCGTGGTTGCACCGTGCTCGAGGTGCGCGGCGAGCTGGACCTGGCGACGTCCCCGCAGTTGCGTGAGGGTCTGCAACGGTTGGTCGACGCCGGTGACCGCCAGGTGGTGGTGGACCTGGCCGAGGTGGGGTTCATGGACTCCAGCGGGCTGGGCGCGCTGGTGGTGATGTTCAAGGCGTTGCGTGACGCCGGCGGTCGGCTCTGCCTCGCCGCGGTGCAGCCCGCCGTGCGGAGCGTCCTGACGGTCACGTCGGTGGACCGCGTGATCGACATCTACGACAGCGTGCAGGCGGCCGAGGCCGATCTGCCGTCCGGGCACGACGCGACGGGCCGGTAGTCAGTCGGGCAGCGCGCCGCTGGCACGTGCCTGGTCGGCGCCGGCGCTGGTGCTCCGGTCCTCGCTGTGCCCGCCGTGCCAGTCGAGGATGAACAGCGTGGCATCGTCGGCCAGAGTCGGCCCGCTGACCTCGAGCACGGCATCCGCCAACGCCCGGGCGGCCTCGCGCGGATGCAGCCCGGCGATCGACCGCAAGTGGGCCGGAAGGTCCAGGCTGGCGGCGTTGCGCTCCCGCATCCCGTCGGTGATCACCACCAGACGGTCGCCCGGTCGCAGCGTGACCTCGCCTGCGCCGTAACTGGCTTCGGCGAACATGCCGAGGGGGAAGTTGGCCGGTAGCGACAGCGCCCGGGTGTCCCCGTCGCGCACCAGCAGCGGCGGCACGTGCCCGGCGTTGAGCAGCGCGCACACCCCCGCGCGCAGGTCCAGACGGCCGAGGACCGCCGTGACGTAACTGCCGGGCACGCTGGCGTGAGCGGCCACGTCGGCGTTCGCAGCGTCGGCCTGCTCCACCAGGCCAGCCCCGCGGCGGCGGCTGTTGCGCAGGCTGCCCACGCCCAGCGTGGCCGTCAGCGCACTGGCCACCCCGTGGCCCATCGCGTCGGTGACGCTGAAGTGCAGCACGTCGCGGGCGAGGCTGTAGTCGAAGGTGTCCCCGCCGATGCTGGCGGCGGGTTCGAGCCAGCCGGACAGGGTGAACGCGCTGGCCTCACACGTGAACGAGGCGGGCAGCAGGCGGCGCTGGATCTCCCCGGAGAGAGTGAACGGGGTCGTCCGTTGCCCCCACTCGAACAGGTCGGTGTACCGCCGGTTGGCGATCACCACGAACGCCAACACGTGCGCCGTGCGGGCGATCTCCTCCAGTGTTCGCGCATCGGGCTCGTCCGGCAGGACCATCTCGAGCAGGCCCATCGCCTCGCCGCGCTCGGTCACGGGCGCCAACACCGTCCACCCGTCCGGCTGCGCGAGAACCTGCACCGCCTGGGTGCGCAGCGCCTGCTCGGCGGGGCCACCGTCGAACGGCATCACCGTGGCGGCCTCGTCGCCGTCCCGGCGTCCCGCACCGGCGCCGTCGAGCGGCACGTGGGCCAACCGGACCAGCGCCCGGCCGCTGAGGTCCGCGATGAGGAACGCGATCGTACGTGCCCCCAGCGCCGCGCCGAGCCCTCGCGTGACCGCCTCCACCGCCTCGACCGGCGAGGCGTTCTCCGCAGCATCCAACAACATCTGAACCACGATCCGCCCTCGACTGCTCTCCACTGTCGGAGCCTACCGACCCGGCCGGTGAGCACCGAGTACGGCGATCCTCCCCCGCGACGACCTCAGTCAGCCGCTTCCACGTACGACGCCAGGTTGGCCAGCGAGGAGGCGATCCCGGCCTCGTGGTCCGCCTGGTCGATACCGTGTGGTACGTCCGTGGCGGTGACGGTCACCTCGGTCCCCGCGCCGGTGGCCGCGAGGTGCCAGGTCATCGTCATGGTGCCCGCGTACGCCGGGTCGTCGGCCTCGAACACCGCCCGCTGCACCACGCGCTCGGGTGGCACCAGGGCGGCGAACCCGACGTCGACGACATCCGTCGCATCCGACGTCTTGCCGGGGCTGTCGGCGGCGTCGAGGTAGGTCAGGACCATCCGGAACCCGCCTCCGGGCCGGGGATCCCACCGCTCGATCCGCCCGCGCATGCCGTCGGGCGGCAGCCACGCCTCGAGCGCCTCCCGGTCGAGCAGGGCGCCGTAGACGGTCGCCGGTGGTGCCGCGATCACCCGGCTGGCGCGGTCGGTCCGTCCCATGACCCGATCCTAGGACCAGGCTCGCGCCGTGCCCATCCGCGTCGACCGCCCTGGGTCAGCTCAGCCTGGAACCGGTCAGCGTCGGGTTGCGGGCGCCGAGGAAGAAGATGCCGGGGTAGCCGCGCGTCTCGAAGCCGTTGCTCGGGTTGCGGCGCAGGGTCGAGTTCTCGATCCGCATGGTGCCGGTGCGGTCGTTGCTGACGAAGAAGACGGCCCCGCCACCCTCGTTCGCCTCGTTGCCCTCGATGATGGTGCCGGCGATCCGGACGGTGAACTCGTTGCCGTCGCAGTAGATCGCCCCGCCGCTGCCGCCGCCCGGTGTGCCGGGCCTGGCCGGGTTGGCCCCGGTGCCGACCGCCCGGTTGCCGCGCAGGACGCTGTTCAGCACCGCCCAGGTGACGCCGATGCTGCTCAGGGCGCCGCCGTTGGCGCAGACGCCGCCGTCGAACGTGCTGCCGACCACGTACACGGGCTTGTTCTCGTGCTGGCTGAGTACCCGGATGGCCGCGCCGCCCAGGTCGGGGCCGGTCCGGTCGCAGCGGTTGCGGACGAAGCGCGAGTTGACCACCTTGAACCGGCCGCCCCGGACGAAGATCGCCCCACCGCCGCCGCCCTCGGTGCGCTCGCCGATGGAGTTGCCGTCGGCGAAGGTCAGGTTCTGCACGGTGAGCTGGGGGTGGTCCTGGTTCTGGCAGTGCGAGGTGGTCCAGCCCTGCGCGCTGTCGCAGGTGTTCATGTAGAGGATCCGCCGCTGCCCCTGGCCGCTGAGGGTGACCTTGCCGCCGCCGTCCAGCACCACCCTGGGACCGTTGGCGTTGCGGACCTTGGCGGTGGCCGTCATCTTGATCGTCACCGGTTGCGGCCCGCAGTCGAACGTGATGACGCCGCCGGCCGCGACCGCCTTCACCACCGCGGCCGAGGTGCAACTGGCGGCGGTGCCACTGCCGATCGTCCGGGTCGGCCTCGACGTGTCGACGGCGCGCGCCTCCGCCGGCACGGCCGCGCCGCCGTCCGGGTTGCCGGCCTTCAGGGTCCCCGCCTTCGTCGCGCGCCCCGGGCTGGCGCTCGCGGAAGGTCCGCCGAGTCCGGAACGGGCCGTCGGGGCGGCCCCGGGGCTGCTCGCCTCGGCCCCACCGGCCGGCGTCGCCGCGGCCGGCGGGGCCGGCGGCGGGTCGCCGTCGGCGGCGGAGTTGCCGCAGGCGGGCAGGCCCGCCCCGGCGACGGACAGGACGAGTAGGGCGGCAAGCGACTTCACACGCACCCCGTGATGCTAGGGGCCGCCCGGCCTCCGCCGTCGACGGGACAGGGACCAGCGGTGTCGCCCGCCCGGTCACCGGACCCGACGGCGGACGAGCCCCGGTCGATCCACCAGCGATCGACCGGGGCTCGTCGTCCGGAGCCGGGTCAGACGAGGTCGAACCGGTCGAGTTCCATGACCTTGGTCCAGGCCGCGACGAAGTCGGCGACGAACTTGTCGCGCGCGTCCTGACTGGCGTAGACCTCGGCGAGGGCCCGCAGCTGGGAGTTGGAGCCGAAGATCAGGTCGACCGCGGTGGCGGTCCACTTCACCTCGTCGCTGGCCAGGTCCCGGATCTCGTAGACGTGCTCGGCGGACTCCGACGCCTTCCACCGGGTGCCCGGGGAGAGCAGGTTGGCGAAGAAGTCGTTGGTGAGCAGGCCGGGCCGGTCGGTGAGGACGCCGTGCCGAGTGCCGCCGGCGTTCGCCCCGAGGGAGCGCAGGCCGCCGACGAGGACGGTCATCTCGGGCGCGGTCAGGTTGAGCATGTAGGCGCGGTCGAGGAGCAGCACCTCCGGCTGGGTCTTCTCGCCGGCACGCAGGTAGTTGCGGAACCCGTCGGCGCGCGGCTCCAGCACCCGGAAGGACTCGACGTCGGTCTGCTCCTGGGTGGCGTCGGTGCGGCCCGGCCGGAACGGCACGGTCACCTCGACGCCGGCGTCGCGCGCCGCCTTCTCGACGGCCGCCGAGCCGGCCAGCACGATCAGGTCCGCGAGCGAGATCTTCGCGCCGCCGGCGGAGTTGAACTCCTGCCGGATGCCCTCGAGGGCCTCCAGGACCGTCGCGAGCTGCTCGGGCTGGTTGACCTCCCAGCCGCGCTGCGGCTCGAGACGGATCCGCGCGCCGTTGGCGCCGCCGCGCTTGTCGGTGGACCGGAAACTGGCGGCCGAGGCCCAGGCGGTGGAGACCAGCTGCGCGGTCGTCAGACCGGACTCGAGGACCTTCGCCTTGAGCGCGGCGACGTCGGCGTCGCCCACGAGCTCGTGGTCGACGGCCGGCACCGGGTCCTGCCACAGCTGGGCTTCCGGGACCCACGGCCCGAGGAAGCGCTCGACCGGCCCCATGTCGCGGTGCAGCAGCTTGTACCAGGCCTTGGCGAACGCCAGCGCGAACTCGTCGGGGTTCTCCAGGAAACGGCGCGAGATCTTCTCGTACGCCGGGTCGACGCGCAGCGACAGGTCGGTCGTGAGCATCGTCGGCTTGTGCTTCTTCGACGGGTCGTGGGCGTCCGGGATGATCGCCTCGGCGTCCTTGGCGACCCACTGCTTCGCGCCGCCGGGGCTCGTGGTCAGCTCCCACTCGTAGCCGAAGAGGATCTCGAAGAACCGGTTGCTCCACTGCGTCGGCACGTCGGTCCACGTCACCTCCAGGCCGCTGGTGATCGTGTCACCGCCCTTGCCGCTGCCGTAGGTGCTCAGCCAGCCCAGGCCCTGCGACTCCAGCGGGGCGCCCTCGGGCTCGGGGCCCACGTGGTCGTCGGCGACGCCGGCGCCGTGGGTCTTGCCGAAGGTGTGGCCGCCGGCGATGAGGGCGACGGTCTCCTCGTCGTTCATCGCCATCCGGGCGAAGGTCTCGCGGATGAAGTGCGCCGCGGCGAGCGGGTCCGCGTTGCCGCGGGGGCCCTCCGGGTTGACGTAGATGAGCCCCATCTCGGTGGCCCCGACGCCGGTCACCATCTCCTTCTCGGAGGCGTAGCGCTCGTCACCGAGCCAGGTGTCCTCCGGGCCCCAGAAGATCTCCTCGGGCTCCCAGACGTCCTCCCGGCCGAAGGCGAAGCCGAAGGTCTTGAAGCCCATCGACTCCAGGGCGACGTTGCCGGCGAGCACGAGCAGGTCGGCCCACGAGATCTTCTGGCCGTACTTCTGCTTCACCGGCCACAGCAGCCGGCGGGCCTTGTCGAGGTTGGCGTTGTCCGGCCAGCTGTTGAGCGGGGCGAACCGCTGGCCACCGTCGCCGGCGCCGCCGCGGCCGTCCTCGATGCGGTAGGTGCCCGCGGCGTGCCAGCTCATCCGGATCATCAGGCCGCCGTAGTGGCCGAAGTCGGCCGGCCACCAGTCCTGCGAGGTGGTGAGGACCTTGACGATGTCCTGCTTGAGGGCCTCGACGTCGAGCTTGGCGAACTCCCTGGCGTAGCTGAAGTCCTCCCCCAGCGGGTTGCCCTTCGCCGAGTGGGCGTGCAGCACCGAGAGGTCGAGCTGGTTGGGCCACCAGTCCCGGTTGGTGCGCGGACGGCCTCCGGTCTTCGGCGTCGGCGAGTCGATCGCCGGGTTCTCGCTCTCGCTGCCGTGCGCGGTCACGGAGTCGTGCGCGACCGGGCAACCGGCCGCCTCCTTCTTGTCCACGCCCTGCGCGCTGACGGGGCCATTGTCCTGGGTGTCGCTCATCTGCTTCCTTCCGGACTGGCGGTTCACTGAACGGTGCGTTCGGTCGCGCAGTCGGGGCAGGTGCCCCAGTAGACGACCTCCGCCTCGTCGACCACGAAGCCGCGGTCGTCGGAGGCGGTGAGACAGGGTGCATGGCCGACGGCGCACTCGACGTCGGCGATCGCGCCGCAGGAGCGGCACACGACATGGTGGTGGTTGTCGCCCACCCGGGACTCGTAGCGGGCGGTCGCCCCGGCGGGCTGGATGCGCCGCACCAGACCGGCGTCGGTGAGCGCGCGCAGCACGTCGTAGACCGCCTGGTGGGAGACCGTGGGCTGGTCCGCCCGCACCAGGGCGATCACCGTGTCGGTGTCGACGTGCGGGTGGTCACGCAGCGCTCTGAGCACCGCCAACCGGGGCCGCGTCACGCGCAACGAGACCGCCCGCAGCTGGGTCTCGAAGTCGGGCGTCACGTGTCGAACATAGTCCAGTATTTTGGAACGGATCAAGTTTTTCTGAGGTTCAACCCGCGCACCTCCGACCGACGCGGTCCCGGCCGCCCGGCGGGCGGTCGGGGCCGTTCACCGACTGCTCCCGGAGCGGCTGTCGGGCCGCAGCAGCTCGTCCACGCTGTCGCGCAGCGTCCTGCGGTTCGCGTGCCCGGTCTTGAGCAGCAGGCTGGCGACGTGCTTCTCGACCGTACGTGGCGAGAGGTGCAGCAGCGAGGCCAGATCCTGGTTGTCGTGGCCCTTCGCGAGCAGCACGAGCACCTCGTGCTCGCGGACGGTCACCCCGACGGCGCGCAGCCGGGCCGGGATGCGGTCGTGACCGGAGCGCCGCTGCCCGAGCGACGCGCCGGCCTGACGGAGCAGGCCCCGGCAGGCCCCGGCGATCACCGGCGCGTCGACGTTGTGGAAGTGGTCCTCCGCCGCCCTCAGCCAGGCGACGGGCTCGCCCCACCCGTCGGCGAGCGCGGCCTCGGCGACCAGACGCAACCCCAGGTGGTACGACATGCGGTACGGCGCCGCGGCCTCCAGGGCCAACGCGACCTCCGTGGCGGCCCGCTCGCGCTGCCCCGCGCGCCCGTACACCACCGCCTTCGCCAGGTGCAGGAACTGCCGGTTCCAGCGCAGGGTCGCGCCCGGGGCCAGCGCCACCGCCTCCATGCCGGTGCGGTCCAGCGACCCGGCCAGCGCGTCGAGCAGCGGTCGCAGTCCGAAGCGGCCCGTCATGTAGTAGGTGTTCGGGTGGCCGTCCTCCCACGCGCGGGCCAGGTCGAGGGCCCGGATCGCCGCCGGCCGGTCCTCCTCCAGCAGTGCGCAGACGGCCTCGCAGAAGCCGTAGGCGAGGGGAACGTGCCCGGACTCTCCCCCACCGACCGCCCGGAACTCCTCCAGCCGCTGCTCCATCAGTCGCCGTCGTCCCCGGTGGGCGGCGGAGGCGGCGGCCGTCACCAGCGCGAACTGCTGGTCGTCGATGTTGCGCAGCCGGGCGGTCGCCGCGGCGCACCGGGCGGCGAGCTCGTCCCCCGTCGGGTAGTCGCCCTGCATCACGGCCCGGATCGCGTACACGCCCTCGATGCTCTGCCCGATCATGATGGCGCCGGACAGCTGCGCGGCCTGCTCCGCCTGGCGCAGCAGGGTCTGCTCGCCGGTGCGCATGCTCTGGTTGACCCCGAGCCGGAACAGCGCGTTGATGCGCCACAGGGGCAGGCGGTGTTCCTCGGCCATCGCCAGCATCCTGGTCAGGTAGGACTCCGCCTCGTCGAAGCTCCGGCTCCGGGCGATCATGGCCAGGAGTTGCAGCGCCTGGCACGCCGTCTCCGCCATCGGCACCCGTTCGGCCACCGCCAGGGCCTGGAGCACGAGCTGCTCGGCCTGCGTGGTCCGGCCGCAGCCGTCACCGTCGCCGAAGATCAGGTGCGCCTCGACCACGTCCACCCGGGCCGCCGGCCCCGGCGGCGGGTTGCTGCCGAGGACCGCCCGGGCGATGCGCACCTGGGACGCGCCGTCGGCCCACCGCCCGGTCGTGACCGCGACCCAGGCGAGCCGGGTCCGGATGCTGACGTGCTGCTCGACGCCGAGGGTCACGGCGTTCACCCAGGTCGCGTCGTCGACCAGGGCGAACGCCCGGTTCGCGTGGCCGGCTTCGGCCAGGGCGTTGAGCAGCGACTCGAGAATGCCGGCGCGCGCCTCGGGGTCGGGCGGGGCGGACATCAGCTGGTACGCGCGGTCGAGCAGGGTGACGGCCGACGTGGTGGCGCCGTCGCCGAGTGCCCGCCGGCCCGCCTCCGCGAACAACAGGCCCGCGGCGTGGTTGTCCCCGGCGGTCTGCCTGAGTTCGGCCGCGAGCTGGCACCAGTGTCCGGGCAGCCCGGCGTACGCCGACTCCAGCGCGTCGGCGGCGCGTTTGGCCAGCGCGGACCGTTCGGCGGGGGTGAGCGTGGCCAGGATCGCGTCGGCGGTCAGCGCGTGGCGGAAGGAGTACCAGTCGGGCGTCGACCGGTCGGGCATGACGACCTCGACGTCCACGCCGGAGCGCAGATGGCTCAGCATGGCCCGCTCCTCGAGACCGGTCGCCGCCCGCAGCGCGGCCACGGGGAAGCGCCGGCCCAGCACCGCGGCGGTGTGCAGCAGTGTCCGCGCCTGCGGATCGAGGCCGGCCAGCCGGCGGGTCACGCTGAGCGTGACGGTGTTCGGCAACGCGATGGCGGGGTCGTCGGTGAACCGCCAGCCGTCGCCGTCGCGGACCAGTGCGCGCGCGCCGATCATGCTGTTCAGCAGTTCCTCGGCGACGAACGGGTTGCCCTCGCTGTCGCGTACCAGCCGGTCGGTCAGCTCGGCGGGCAGGGCGTCGGTGTTGAGGCAGGCGGCGGCGAGCTCGTGGACCTCCTGGTCGGACAGGGGGTGGAGTTCGACGACGGCCGCGGAGCGACGCACAGCCGCGGCCCAGGCCAGCTCGGTCGCGGGGCCGCTGCCCGGCCGCATGGTGGCCACCATCAGGATGGGCAGGTCGGCGAGGTTGTCGACCAGGTACTCCACGACGGCGTGGGTCTCGGCGTCGGCGTCGTGGATGTCCTCGAGGATGAGGACGCAGCCCCGGCCCCCGGCCACGGCGGTGACGAGCCGCAGGACCGCCTCGGCCAGTTCGACGATCGAGGCCACCCGTTCCGGCACCGCGGGGTCCCGCCACTCGGGGACGAGTCGGGCGAGGGCCGGGCGGTAGGGCGCCAGCTCGGTGTTGTCCGGCAGCCGGCCCGTGCGCGACAGCGCGAAGATCGCCTCGGTCAGCGGGCGGAACGGGACGATGGGGCCGGTGGAGCTGCTACGGCCCCGTAGCAGCTCCATACCGGCCTCCGCCGCCGCGTGCGCGCAGTGTTCCGCGAGCCGGGTCTTGCCGATCCCCGCCTCGCCGATCAGGAAGATCGTGCCGCCGGACGAGGACCGCGTGGCCGTCAGTCGAGCGTTGACGGCGCGGATTTCGGCATCACGTCCGATCACCACCGGCGAGGAGAAGCGCATGCCCGCAGGCTAACGTGAGCGGCACCCGCGTTACCGCGTCGAACACGGGCGCCCGCTGTCGATGAAACGACACGGGAAGGTGCCGCTCCCGGTCGGACTCACTCCGACGAGTGACCACCAGTGCCACCGGTGTCGATGATGGCCGCGATGGCGGGCGCGGCGATCATCAGGCCGGTCAGGATGCCCGACCGCCTCCCGACGTGCCACAGGAAGCTGAACTTGATGTCGCCCGCCGGGTGAGTGTCGGCCGGCTCGGGTTCCTCGGCCGCCCCCGCCGGTCGAGGAACAGTCAGGTCGTTCCGCATATCTTCCCCCTATCTGGTTCTCGACACCGCGTCGGATGTCGTCGGCTCGGCATGCAGCAGCAGTGCCGAGGGCACTCGATCGGCGAAGCCGATACGGAGCAGTCCGTGGCCGATCCCGGCCAGGCCGTCCAGCAGGCCGGGGACGCTCACGCCGCCGGCGGCACCGCATCTCGGGCCGGCCTGGTCCAGCGCGGCGACCAGTTGTCCGGCCTGGTCGGAGCGGACGCTGGCGGCGGCCCGGCGACCGCGCGCGGCGGCGACCGACAGCATCTCCTGCCTGCCCAGCTCCCCGTGGCAGAGGCTGTGGTCGTCGACCAGCCCCGATCTCGACACGGCGGTCGCCGCGCGGTCCACGAAGGCGGCCAGCGCCGGGTCTGCCAGCAGCCGGCCCTGGTCGGCGATGGCGACCGCGATTCCGGGCACGCCGTGGCACCACGAGTGCGCCGACGGGTCCGGGACCGGGCCGGTGGCGGCACGGGCCAGCATCGCGCTGCCGGCCTCGGCGTACCGCTCGTCGCCCTCCGCCTGCGCGAACCGCAGCAGGGCCCAGCCGATCCCGGCCGTACCGGTGGCGAAGCCGGGCTGCGCGGGCAGCGTGGGGACTGCCGCCAGCAGCCGCTTGGCGCAGTCGCGGGCCGTCTCAGCGGCGAGCGGCAGGCCGGTCAGCTCGTTGACGGCGAGCATCGCGGCGAGGCAGCCGGCCAGCCCGTCGAGCACGCCCGGGTTGGGGTCCGTCGCGGCGGCGATCGCCGCGAGGCGTACCGCCGGTTCGACGGAGTCGCCGAGCGCGTCGTCCCGGAGCAGGTCGGCGAGCCGGGCCGCCGCGTAGGCGATCCCCCCGAGGCCGGTGAACCCGCCGCTGCCGACCGTGTCCGCCAGGTGCGGCCGGGCCTGCATCGCGGTGAGCAGCACGGGAAGTTGGCGCACCGCCCTGCGGGCGGCCTCGGCGTAGCGGTCGACGTCCGTCAGCCGGGCCAGTTCGGCCAGGAAGAGGGCGGTGCCCGGGTATCCGTTTCCCAGCCCCGCGCCCAGCGGCATGATCGTGCTGTGCCCGCCGTCCACCGGTTCGAGGCCGAGCCAGTTGGCGAACACGCCGTCGTCGTAGGCGTCCGAGATGATCTTGTCGGCGATGCCGCAGGCGACCGTGAGCAGCCTGCCCGGGTCCGGTGCCGTGGCCTCCCACCGGACGGGGACCGGCTCCGCGCACTCGTGGCGTGCCCCGCCGAGCCGGCCGGCGAGCGCGGCCCGGACGATCCACTCCTGGTCGCGTTGGTCGACCGCGCCCATGGCGGCGATCCTGCGCAGCGCGGTCGTCAGCACCGGCTCGTCGAGCACGTCGACGAATCCGACGCCGTCGCCCCCGGCCAGGTCGCGGTCGTCCGGGCGGCAGGTGAACAGGGGGACGTCGCCGTCCCAGAGCTGTTCGATCTCGCGGGACACCAGTCGGTTGCGTACCGGGTCGTCCACCGAGGCCGCCCAGAGCAGGTCGAAGATCTGGTCTCGGTCGAGCGCGTCGCGCAGCACGTCGGGATGGGTGGACTCGCTCAGCAGCACGGTGTAGGTCCGCGTCGACCGGGCGATGACCCGCAGCTCGTCGGCGGTGAACCGCCGGAGCAGGCCGTCCGGGCCGGTCAGGTCGCCGGCCCGCCGGGCGATGGCGCGGTACCCGGCGCGGAAGCCGGCGAGCAGCTCGCCCGTGTACCCGGCGGCGTCGGCCGGGACGCCGTCCAGCGTCGGGCGGTTCTCGGCCGCCCGCACGGGCGCGGCACCACGTACCAGGTGCATCGTGTCGGTGCCGGCAGCGGCCCACTCGACGACCTCCCGGAGCTGCTGCGCGCCGGGGTCGCCGCCCAGGCCGGAGATGTCCAGCAGGCCGCGTTCGCCGATGAGCGGCTGCGGCAGCAGGGCGGTGCGGTACACCGACGTCCGCAGCGCCCGGGCGGCGGGATCGGGC